>NZ_JBQEOI010000005.1:0-297813 GCF_052045125.1 Paracoccus sp. 22332 | reverse complement strand
GAGCCGCCCGCGCCCGCCGCCTCGAAGCTGGCGGTGCGGATCGTCAGCACCTTCTTCGCGTCCTTCGACCGCACCGTCTGGATGGCGTTGCCGGCATAGACCGGGCGTTCGAACGTGTCGGCATCGACCACCTTCGACACCTCGGGGATCACCATCGCGTCCAGCAGCGCCGCCACCCGCGGCATCACGTTCTTGGCGTCCGTCGTGGCCGGCGCCGCGACATGATCGTACGCGCCCGCCAGCGAGACGATCAGCGCCGCCGTCGGCTCGGCCAGGCGGTGGCCGTAGCGCGCGTCCTCGGCCACCAGGACGCGGGCGACCCCGGCGATGGTCGCGGCCTCGGCGGCGGCGGCGCGGGCCTGCGCCCCGGCGCAGAGCACCGTCACGTCGCCCAGCGAGGCAACGGCATTCACGGCCTTGGCGGTGGCGTCGCGGTTCAGCACCCCGTTCGTGACTTCGCCCAGCAGAAGAACGGCCATCAGATCACCCCCGCTTCTTTCAGTTTCGAAACCAGTTCGTCGGCCGAGCCGACCCTGATGCCGGCCTTGCGCCCCTCGGGTTCGCGCGTGGAGACGATCTCCAGGCGCGGGCTGACATCGACGCCGTAATCGGCGGCGGTCTTCTCCTCCAGCGGCTTCTTCTTGGCCTTCATGATGTTGGGCAGCGACGCGTAGCGCGGCTCGTTCAGGCGCAGGTCGGCGGTGACCACGGCGGGCAGGCCGACGCTGATCGTCTGCAGGCCGCCGTCGACCTCGCGCGTCACCTTGGCGCTGTCGCCCTCGATCTCGAGCCTGCTGGCGAAGGTCGCCTGGCCCCAGCCCAGAAGCGCCGCCAGCATCTGCCCGGTCGCGTTCATGTCGTTGTCGATGGCCTGCTTGCCGGCGATCACCAGCCGCGGCTGCTCGGCCTCGACCACCGCCCTGAGGATCTTGGCCACCGCCAGGGGTTCGATGTCCTGGTGCACGTCCTCCGAGGCCACCACCAGGATCGCCCGGTCCGCGCCCATCGCCAGCGCCGTGCGCAGCGTCTCGGCCGCCTGACGCACGCCGATGCTGACCGCGATCACCTCCTCGGCCTTGCCGGCTTCCTTCAGCCGGATCGCCTCCTCGACCGCGATCTCGTCGAACGGGTTCATCGACATCTTCACATTCGCCAAGTCAACCCCAGACCCGTCAGCACGAACCCGAGCCTTCACGTTGTAGTCAATAACCCGCTTGATGGGGGTGAGGATCTTCATCGGCTATCCTTTCCTGTCCTGCCGCTGTTCCGACAGACGTCTTTTGCGGGCAGGCTGGGGTGGGAGCACGCCCTGCGGCATCGTCCGATCGAACGAGACCCATGGTTTTTTCTGCACCTGCAAAAGACCGCCTGACCCGTTCGGGCGATGCGGCGTCCGGCGCGATCCGCGACCATGACGCCAGATCACAAGAGGAGAGGCAGATGACCGACACCCCCAACACCACGACCTTCGGCCATGTCGCGCTGCATTATGGCAAGCCCGAGGATGGCCCGCTGACGGCAAAGCTGTTCAAGCTGATGGGTTTTGTTACCCGCGAAGAGATCGCCTATCCCGACGGCACCGTCTTTTATCACTTTCTGGTCGATCCCCATGCAACCAACAAGGGCGACGGAATCCTGTATCTTGCGCCGCTGAAGGACGTGCCGCGCGCGCTTTACGAGGCGATCCGCAGCACCTTTCGCGCCGACCAGCCGGATGAGGACAAGGTGGTCAGCGATTATCGTGCCGCCGCGCGGGAAAACCCGGAATTCGGCTTTCACGTCGGCTTTCTGAAAAGCTCGCTGGAGGAGCTGGAGGAGATCGTGCAGCGGGTGCAGCACGCGGTCGAAACCGACCCCGATTTCAAGGGCCGGGTCGAGGTGATCCTGAACCGCGCCAAGCCCGGCACGCCCGAGATCGACGCGCGGATGGATGCCTCGCCCGTGTTCCGTGACGTGACCCGCCATACGTTCGGGCGCAACGGCGTGCAGGCCTTCGTCAAGACGAACCTGCTGGCCGGGCCGCCTTTGGGCGATGCCGTCGTGATCGAGTTCGATTATGTCTTTCCCGAATACGAAACCAATATGCTGACGAAATCCTTCGACTGACAGCGGGCTGCGCAGCGGTCATACCAGCCGCTGCGCGCCATCGACCACCAGGTTGCTGCCAGAGACGAAGCGGGCCCGATCCGACACCAGCCAGGCGAAAGCCTCGGCGATATCCTCGGGCCCGCCCAGACCATCAAAGCCCTTCAGCTTTGACCGGCGGAACCCCAGATCCGGGTCGGCGCCGGGCAGCGGCCCGCCCGCGGCCATTCCGGTGCGCACGCCGCCGGGGCTGACGCAGTTCACCCTCACCCCCGCCGCCGCGTATTCGGCGGCCAGCGACTTGGTCAGCGCCACGATCGCCGCCTTGCTCGCCGCATAGGGCGCGCCATAGGGCTGGCCGTTCAGCGCGGCCAGCGATCCGGTCGTCACCAATGTGCCGCCGCTGGCGATCAGATGCGGCATGGCGGCCTGTGCGACCAGAAAGGTCACGGTCAGGTTGACCTGCATGATCCGCGCCCAATCCGAAGGCGTCACATCGGTGAAATGCGCCTTGCGGTAGATGCCGGCAATGGCGCAGACCGCATCCAGCCCGCCCAACAGTTCCACTGCCTTGCCCGGTAGGGCTGAGCATGTGGAACCGTCCACCGCATCAAAGGGCACAGCGAAGGCATACGATCCGCAGGCGCGGAGTTCGTCCGCCAGCCGGTCCAGCGGCTCGCCCGGCAGATCGGCCAGCACAAGCGTGGCGCCGTCCCGAGCCAGCCGTCGCGCCGTAGCGCCCCCGATTCCGCCGGCCGCGCCGGTGATCAGGATGCGCGCGCCGCTCATGGTGCCGCTTGTGCAAAGACCAGCCCCAGCCGTTGCTGGCTCTGCCCCAGCCGTTCGGCAAAGGCGGCGGCGATGGTATCAAAGGTCCAGTCATCCTCCAGAACTGGGCTGGCGATCATCGGATGGGTGATCAGCGACAGCTGCCGCCCGGCGATGCGGACGATCTGGCCATGCACCTCGCCCGCCAGATCAGAGAGCAGGTAGCTGACCAGAGGCGCGTTCACCTTCGGGTCGGGCAGGCTGTGATACACAACCTCGCGTGCCGCCGATTGCGCACCCATCAGGGGCGCGTTCGCTGCCGCCATCGCGGTTTCGGCAAGCGGCGAGACAGCATTCATGCGGATCGGCGAGCCGCGCAGTTCCAGTGCCCAGGAATAGGTCAGGGACGCCACCGCCCCCTTGCTGGCGGCATAGGCCCCAAGCGCGACATCCCCCGCATGTGACCCCGAGACCACATTCACCACCGACCCGCCCGTGCCCTGCCGCCGGAAGGCCAGAACCGCAGCCTGCGCGCAAGCCGCGGTGCCGAACAGGTTCACGCGGATCAGGCGGGCAAGTTCGGCCTCGGTCAGCTCCTCCAGCCGCTGGGGCCGCAGCACGCCTGCATTGTTCACCAAGCCGGTGATGTGGCCGAAGGCGTCGATGCAGGCGGCGACCAGGTCCGCCCCGCTGTCCCATTGCGACACGTCGGCGGCATGGGCGACGGCCCTGCCCCCGGCGGCGCGGATCTCTGCCGTCACCCGTTCCGCCGCATCGGGCGAGACATCATTGACCAGCACCGCCGCCCCCAGCGAGGCGGCATGGCGCGCATAGGCCGCGCCCAGACCGCCTCCTGCGCCGGTGATGACGATGGCCTTGCCGCGCAGCGCGGCCTCGGCTGCTGCGACGCGCCCTTCCGGCGATGTCATGGGTTGGTGGTCCATGGCGCCTCCCTATGATGGTTCGACCATGATGGCGCGCAGTCGGTCCTTCATCACCTTGCCCTGCGGGCTCATCGGCATTTCCGGCAGAAAGGTCACGCTGCGGGGAACCTTGTAGTTCGCGATATGCTCGCGCGCCCAGGCGATCAGTTCGGCCTCGGTGACAGAGGTGCCGGGGCGCAGGACGACGAAGGCCTTGCCGACCTCGCCCAGCCGGTCGTCCGGCGTTCCGATCACGGCGACATGGCCCACAGCCGGGTGGCGGGACAGGTAGCGTTCGATCTCGGCCGGATAACAGTTGAACCCGCCGCAGATATACATGTCCTTCATGCGGTCTTCGATGCGCAGATTTCCGTCATCATCAATATAGCCGATGTCGCCGGTGTGCAGCCAGCCGTCGGCGTCGATGGCGCGCGCGGTCGCCTCGTCGTCGTTGAAATAGCCCTTCATGACCAGAAAACCGCGGATGGTGACCTCGCCCGGCGTGCCCTGCGGTTGTTCGGTCCCATCCTCACCGATGATGCGGATCTCAACCCCCTCGCCGGGTTTGCCCGAGGTATTGGCGATCACTTCATCGGGGTCATTCGCATTGCACATCGCGCCGAAACCACCGCATTCCGTCAGGCCATAGCCGTTGCAAACGCCTTGAAAGCCCAGATCCTCGCGCATCCGGCGGATCAGCACAGAGGGCACCACCGAACCGCCGGTGATCCCCAGCCGCAAGGACGAGGTATCAAAGCGGCCCAGATCGGGATGTTGCAGCATCGACTGGAACAGCGCGGGCGGGCCTGGAATGACGCTGACGCGGTCCTTTTCGACGCGGCTCAGCACCACCTCGGCATCGAAGGTCTGATGAGGCAGCAGCACCGCCCCCTGCATCAGCGATACGATTGCCCCGGCACGATAACCGAAGGCGTGGAAGAAGGGAGAAATGACCAACACCCGGTCGCGATAGCGCAGCCCGACCTGCCCTGCCCATGTGCGCACGACGCGCAGACATTGCTGATGGGCGTATTTCACGCCCTTCGGGTGGCCGGTCGTGCCCGAGGTGAACAGCATGTCGCACAGATCATCAGGGCTGATCTCGGCCTCGCGCGCCTCGAGTTCGGCGTCGCTGGCGTTGTCGCCCTGCGCCAGAAAGTCATTCCAATCGAGATCGGGCGCGCGGGCGCCCTGAAAGACGATCACATCGTCCAGAAGCGCGCGCGTCTGCGGCGTCAGCATGTCGGGATAGTACTGACCCAGAAACTCGCCCACGGAAAAGATCAGCCTTGCGCCGCTTCGTTCAACCAGATCTGCCACCTCGCCCGCGCGAAAGCGGGTGCTGACCGGGACAATCACACCACCGACCGAGGTGATCCCCATGGCGGCGGCGAACCACTCCCACGTGTTGGGCGCCCAGATCATGATCCGGTCGCCCTTGGCGACACCTGCCGCGATCAGCGCCTTGGCGACGCGCCGGCGCTGCGCATCGAAATCGCGATAGCTCAGCACCGTATCGCCATCCTCGATGAACGAGAGATCGCCATAAGTGTCCGCCGCCTGGCGGCAAAGCGCCGGCAGCGTGGTCAGGGTCCAGCCGGATGGGTCGGGAATTTGCGAGGTCATCTTGCACCGCTTGCCGGGAATCTATGCCGGGGTGGTAGCACCACGGCGCGGCGGCGGTATCGTCCGAAAAGACGAAACGCCGCCGCTTAAGGGATCATGAGGACAGCACGAACCCCTTATAGCCATCGCGGCGCACCGTGTCGCAATAGCCGACATAGGCGCCGAAACCACCCAGATAGGGCATGAAAACGCGCTTTTTCCCGGGAATATTGGCGCCCAGATACCAGGTGTTTCCGCGCGTGAACAGGGTCCGGTCTGCCACCGCCAGCACATGATCCGTCCAGTCCGTGGCAGCATCCGGACGGGCCTCGATCATCGTATAGCCCCGCGCCTGGGCATCCCGGATCAGCTCGAACACCCAGTTCACCTGATGTTCGGCGCCAAGGATCATGTTGGTCAGCACGCCGGGGCAGCCGGGACCGTTGATGTTGAAGAAGTTCGGAAAGCCCGGCACCTGCATCCCCAGCAGCGTCACCGGCCCGTCCACCCAGGCATCCTGCAACCTGTCGCCGCGCGGACCGCGAATGTCGATGCGAAGCACCGTTCCCGTCAGCGCGTCGAACCCTGTGGCAAAGATGATGATGTCGAACTCTCGGTGCCCGTCCGTGGTGCGGATGCCGGTCTCGGTGATTTCTTCGAACGGCGTACGGCGCAGGTTCACCAGATCGACATTCGGTCGGTTGAACGTGTCGTAGTAGCCCGAGTCCGTACAAATCCGCTTGGTGCCGATGGGATGGTCGTCGGGGGTCAGATCCCTGGCGCGCTGCGGGTCGCGGACGATGGAACGGATCTTGCGTTCGGCGAAATCCCGCGCCGCCGCGTTGATGGTTTCATCCGCCGTCTGGCTGTTGAAGACCTTGCCGAACAGCACCCCACCCTCGCCCCAGGCGCGTTCGAAGATCGCCTCGCGCTCGGCCTCGGGGACGTCGTGGAAGGGCACCGGATGCGCCTCATGCGGCGAACCGCCGCCGCTGCGGAAGGATTTGCGGCGACGTTCGGGGTAGTTTTCCTGAATCGCCGCCCAATCCTCGTCGCTTAATTCGCGGTTCAGCACGGGGACCGAATAGTTGGCCGAGCGCTGATAGACCGTCAACTGTGCGGCGCTGCGCGCGATAATCGGGATCGACTGCACGCCGGAAGACCCGGTGCCGATCACCGCCACGCGCTTGCCTTCGTAATCCACGCCGTCCTCGGGCCAGGTCGCGGTAAAGGCGGTGGTGCCGCGAAAGCGGTCGATGCCGGGAATGTCGGGCCTGACCGGCGCGGACAGGCTGCCCACGGCCGAGATGAACCAGCGTGCTGTCAGCACCGCACCCTTATCGGTGGTGATGGTCCACAGCGCCGCGTCCTCGTCGAAGGCGGCGGACGTTACGCGCTCGGAAAACCGGATGTGCCGGCGCAGGTGAAAGCGATCGGCGACGTGGCGGGCATAGGCCAGGATCTCGGGCTGGGTGGCATAGCGTTCGGACCAGCGCCAGTCGCGTTGCAGATCGGCATCGAAGGAATAGGAATAATCCGCACTTTCCACGTCGCAGCGCGCACCCGGATAGCGGTTCCAGTACCAGACACCGCCGACATCCGCTCCGGCCTCGATGCAGACCGGATCCAGGCCCAGGCGGCGGGCGGTATAGATCGCATACAGCCCCGCGAAGCCGGCGCCAGCGATGACCACATCGGTATGAAGTCTTGCTTGGGTGCTCATCTGGACTGTCCTTTCGTTGCCAACAGCTTGGCCATATCGGACCACAACAGCCGCCGTGCCCCCTCGGCAGGGTCAAAGGCCAGCAGGGTCATGAAGCCGTGAAACATGTCGGGATAGGACCGCAGGCGCACTGCCACGCCCGCGCCGCGCAGGGCGGCGGCATAGGATTCCGCCTCGGAGCAGGTGGGATCACGGCCCGGAACGACGATGATCGCGGGGGGCAATCCGGCATGTGACGCGGCCCAAAGCGGCGCGGCGAGGTCGGGCGGATCGGGCAGCTCGTCGCCTCCAAGGTAGTTCCGCCAGTAATGGCGCATCGCCACGGTCGTGTTGTAATGCCTGGTGCCAAAGCGGCGATAGCCCTCGGTCTCGAAATCCGGCGCCAGCACGGGATAGAGCAACACCTGCCCGGCAATCGCAGGCCCGCCCCGGTCGCGCGCCATCAGGCAAAGCGCCGCAGCAAGGTTGCCGCCCGCGCTGTCGCCCATGACGGTAATCCGCGCCGGGTCGATGCCCAGATCCGAACCCGCCAGCCATTCCAGCGCGCCGAAGCCGTCGTTCAGAGCGGCGGGAAAGCGGTGCTCGGGCGCCAGCCGATAGTCCACCGATACCACGACCGCGCCGGTTTCCCGCCCAACGCGGCGGCAGAAGCCATCATGGCTGTCGATGCCGCAGAACATCCAGCCACCGCCGTGGAAATAAAGGATCGCCGGCGCGTCCGCTGCCTGCCCCTGGGGATGATAGACCCGCAGCGCAGGCCCCTCTGGCAAGGTAACGTCCTGCGTCGTTGCCACATCGTCAAGATTGCTGACAGGCACGGCGCGGCTGCGGATGATCTGGCGGACCTCCTCGGGCGGAAGCTGGTGGACGGCGGGAAAGTTCTCCTCCAGCAGGGCCAGCATCCGGTCGACGGAGGTCAGCGGATCGCCCAGAGGAATGGGGGGTGGAGAGGTCATGGCAGAAAGCCTTCTTGTCGTCAGGGTCTTTCCACGCTTCTGCCAAGCCCCGCCGCCGCTTTCATCGTTCGAACGGGTGGGAGCTATCGTTTTGCTCACCCGGCCCACCGGGCAGGCGGTGCCAGGCCAGCCAGCCCGCAAGCGTGACGGTCGCCGCAAGGGTGAAGGACGCGGCCAGCCCCATCGCCGGGTCGCTGATCGCAGAAACCGCAAAGGCGGCCATCAGGACGGTGGCCAACTGCACGAACATGTTCATCGCCGCAGCCGCGCCGGCAATCGGCTGAAAGGGCAGCAGGGCAAACGAGATCAGGCCGGGAAAGAACATGGCGCCCCCGACACCGGACAGTGCGACCGGCAGAACGACGCTCCACACGGTTGCCGGCATCAGCAGCGATAACAGGCAGCCGGTCACCGAGGCGGTCAGGAACACGGCCACGCCAAGGGCGATCGGGCGGGTGGCCGGATGATGCCGCAGGATGCGCCGGGCAATCACGTTCCCCAGGATATAGGACAGCGATACCACCAGCATCACCAGCCCGAAACCGATTTCCGGCAGCCCGAGACGGTCGACCAGCAGAAAGGGCAACACGACCGCCTGCGTCTGAAACGCCATGCTGGCTCCGGCGGCGCCCAGGGTTGGCCACAGAAAGCGGGGATCGCGCAGCATCCGGGCATAATCGACCCCGACCTGACGCAGGGGCCGGGCCGGCCCCTCTGGGCGGGTCTCGGCCATCCAAAGGCGGATGGCAAAAATCTGGATCAAGCCAAGCAGCAACATCGTATCCAGCGTGGCGCGCCACCCACCCAGCCCGGCAGCAGCCGCGCCGATGACCGGGGCCAGCGCGGGGGCAACCGCCAACAACAGGCTGACCAGCGTCATCACCGGCACGGCCCGACCTGCCGGGAACTGGTCGAGAATAATCGCACGCCCGACCGCGACACCGGCCGAGGCGCCGATTCCCTGGAAAAGCCGCGCCGTCAGAAACCAGTGCACATCCGGAGCGCTGAGGGTCGCAAGGCTCGCCAGAACAAAGACCACGGCGAAGATCATGGCGACCGGCCGCCGTCCGATGCGATCGGACAGCGGCCCGCCGACAAGCTGCATCGACAGAAATCCCGCCATATAGACGGTCAGCGCCGCCTTGCCCGTGCCATCCCCGGTCTGAAAATGCGCCGTCAGATCCGGCAGCGCCGGCGCGAAAAGTGGCAGGCACATCGGCCCCAGCCCGACCAGCAGGGCCGCGAGCCAGGCCGTGCGCCGCTCGCTCATCACCGCGCGCACGGGGGGCGGGGTCATGACTCAGCCCTGACCGGCTTCGCCATCCCGTTCCTTTCCGTGGCCGTGCCGCCGCAGGATATCCATGAACAGGGGCCAGTCGCCGCCGCCATGCACCTCCAGCGCGGCGCCGGAAACGAAAGCCGCCGCCGAGGATCCCAGAAACAGCGCGGCCTGCGAAATATCCTCGCCCGTGCCAAGACGCTTCAACGGGATCGAACGGGCGATCTCGGCCTGCGCCGCGCCGGCGCCATAGGTCTCATCCGCATGTTCGGTGGCGATCATGCCGACGACGATGGCATTGACGCGGATGGCCGGTCCCCATTCCTGCGCAAGGCTGCGCGTCAGGCCCAGAAGCCCGGCTTTGGCCGCCGCATAGACCGCCGTGCCGGGCGAGGGGCGTGTGCCCGAGACGCTGGCGATGTTGATGATCGAGCCGCCCTCGGCTTGTCCGGCCATCGTCGCGTGGACGGCCTGCGACAGATGGACGGCCGAGGTCAGGTTCAGCGCGATGATCGCCTCGGAAAAGCGCGGCGACACGGTGGCGGCCTCGGCCTCGGGCGAGCCGCCGGCATTGTTCACCAGCACGTCGATGCGATCGAAATCGGCAGCGACGGCGCTGACGAAGTTGCGGCAGGCCGCGGCATCACGCACGTCGCAGGCGTGAAACACCGCCTGCCGGCCGGCGGCCTGCGGCAGCTGCTCGGGCGCCGTGCGGCCGCAAACCGCCACCCGCGCCCCGGCGGACAGAAACGCCTCGGCCATTTTCAGACCGATGCCGCGCGTGCCGCCGGTCACGATCACCCCCAGCCCCGAATAGTCCCAGCTTACCGCCGCCGTCATCTGCTCTGCTCTCCTTGTCGCCGCATGCAGCAATGCTGCCGGACATATCAGATCATCCAGTTCCCGCCGTTGACCAGCAGGGTTTGGCCGGTGACATAACCGCTCAGATCATCGGCCAGAAAGGCCACCACATGGGCGATTTCCTCGGGTCGGCCCAGCCGACCGGCGGGAATGCCCGCGCGGATCCGGTCCAGCAGATCGGCGGGGATCTTCTCCATCGCGCCGGTCGCCGTGGCCCCCGGCCCCACGGCATTCACGGTGACGCCGAAGGGTGCCAACTCTCGCGCCACGGATCGGGTAAAGCCGATGACGCCGGCCTTGGCAGCGGAATAGTCCCAGGTCTTCAGCGACCCGTTCACCGCCGATTCCGAGGTCAGGCTGATGATCCGCCCCCAGCCACGTTGCTTCATTGTGGGTACGACCTGTCGCGCGCAGATCACGGCGCTTTTCAGGTTCACGTCCAGAATGAAATTCAGCACGGCCATGTCGGCCTCGGCGAAATCCGACATCCGCTCGCGGGCGCTCTGGCCGACATTGTTCACCAGAATATCGACCGGCCCCACCATGGCCGCAATCTCGGCAAAAACCGATTCGATTGCCGTCTGGTCGGTACAATCCACCGCGAAAGACGCGACAGTGCCGCCCTCCCAGCCGATCCTGTCCGCAAGGTTGCGGACGGCGTCCGCATCGCGATCCAGCAGCACCACGCTTGCGCCATCCGCAGCCAATCGTGCCGCGCAGGCCGCGCCAATGCCGTTTGCTGCCCCCGTCACCACCGCCAGCCGTCCAGACCTGTCTGACATGTCTTCCCCCGTCTTCCTGCCTCCGAGGGCTACCACCGCGGAACCTCTGACGGTTCGTCCTTTCGGACGATGCCTGGCCCATCTATTCGGCAACAGGCTGGTGCCAATATCCACGGGAGGAACAGGATATGAAAACAGTTAAACCGTTGCGGCTGTGCATGGCGATGCTGGCGGGAAGCGCGGCTATGACCGTGATGGCCACCGCAGCCACGGCCGAAGACCTGAAAATCGGCGCCATCACCTCGTTCAGCGGCAGCGGTCAAAGCCTTGGGCCGGTCTACAAGACCGGCTGGCAACTTGCAGTTGATGCGATCAACGCCAATGGCGGATTTGCTGGACGGCAGGGCGTTCTGGTCACCGGAGACACCGCGTCGGACCCGACCCACGGCGTCAGCGAACTGCGCCGCCTGATCGCAAGTGAAAAGATCGAGGCGATTCTCGGGTCGATCGTCAGCCAAGAGGTGATACCGATGGTCCCGCTGGCCACCGAGGCCAATCTGGTCCAGATCAGCGCCGCCGCCTCGACCTCGCTGACGCCCGAATATGGTCCGCTGCATTTTTCGACCTCGCCCACCGGGCTGGACCAGATGAAAGCGAACGTGGACTTCGCGGTGGACAAGCTGGGCCTGACGAAACTGGCGCTCATCTCTGACAACGGCGGCATGTCCAAGGCGGCGGTGGCCGAGATCGAGGCCTATATGACGGAGCGTGGCGTCGCCCCCGTCATCGTGCAGGAATTCGCCTTCAAGGCCGAGGACATGACGCCGCAGCTGTTTTCCATGCGCAGCGCCGGGGCAGATGGCGTCCTCATCATCAACTCGATCGGTGACGATTCGCGCAAGTTCCTGGAAAACCGCCTGGATATCGACTGGATGGTCCCCGTTCTGGGCAGCATGACGATGAGCAACTATGCCGTCGGCAACGCGCTTGCCCTTGGCGAGGAGGCGTTCGAGAACGTCTATTCCAGCCAGTTCGTGGGCATGACCTACTGCCCCGGCGACCCGCTTGGGGAATCGGCCTTTGCCAAGATGCGCGAAGTAGCGAGGGATCAGGTTCCCGATCTTGACCGCATGGGCGGCGCGGAATCGCTGGTGTCGGCCTACATGATGGCCGAACTGCTGGCGATCGGCATCAACGGCGCAGGCTCGACGGACGGCAAGGCCGTGGCGGAATGGTTCCAAAACGCGGGCGAGCTTCAAACCGTCGCAGGCCCGGTTGAAGCGACAGAGGCCAAACATTTCTTCCCGAACGAAAGCTCTGTCGTGGTCGTGACCAAGCCCTATGAAAAGCGCGAGGATGGGCTGAGCCAGCGGGCCGATTGTTCCTGATCCTGTCGGACTCTGCAAAAGGAAAGGCCGCCGGATCACCCGGCGGCCTTTTCCACATCCAGTTGGTCTACAGCACGACGGCGCTGTTCAGGACCAGCCGGACCAGTTCCGTCTGACGCTTGATCCCGCTTTTCGAGAAGATCGAGCGGAGATGCGCCCGCGCGGTATTGCGGCTGATATCCAGCGCAGCGGCCGTGTCCTCCAGCGACAGGCCGTCGGTCAGGCGGCGCGCGACGGCGGCTTCGGCCGGGGTCAGGTCAAAGATCTGGCGCATCAACTCGGCCTCGACATCCGGGGAAGACTCCGCGTCGCGGATATAGATCGACAGCGCGGGCTGGCCCTCATGCCCGGCGCCCGGAATGGCGCGCAGGATGATCCCCATCTTGCGCATGCTCGACGGCTTGGTCAGCGACAGCCCCCGTCCGGCGGCGCAGGCATCCTGGCCACTCAGGGCGTCGCGGATGATGGCCTGAAAACGCTTATCCTCGACGGCGTTCAACGTACACAGACGGCCATTGACCAGCTGCAGCCCATCGCGACGCGCCAGAATGGCCCGCGCCTGATCGGAAACGGTCAGCAACCGTCCGGCCCGGTCCAGAACGATCACCCCGATCTGAAGGCGGTCCAGAAGGTCGGAATATAATGTCCGCTCGACATGCAGGCTGGCATGTCGGGCATTCGCCTCGAAGCTGCGGCCGAACTGCGACAGCAACAATTCGGCCAGGACGATCTCGTCCTGATCGAAAGGCGGGGTTATCTCTTGCCGGTAGAGGCGCAGGACATAGCGGTTGGCCCCCTGCGGATCCTGAAACGAGACCGCCGTCGTCTCATAGCCCGGCAGCCGGGTCACAGAAGGAGTTCCGTTGAAAGCCCCCGGAGTCAATTCGGTATCCGCCGACAAAACCAGTTCGCACTGCGCGGGCTTGGTGCGGTTTCGGCATTCGATGCTCAGCAACGCGGCATCCGCGTCGAACGGCGCGCGGATCGTCTCAAGCGCGGCAGAGACTCCGCCCCTGGACAACTGGTCGGTCAGTTCGATGAACAGGCGGCCCAGTTCGGTCATCGATCTGGTGTGAAAAGTCATTGCTTCCTCCCTCGCGCTCTTGTCGATCGGCGGATCGCATTCGACATCCTCCCCGTTCCTCCTCGAACGGGTCTACGGGACTGAAGGAATCCGCTGGTCAGAAATCTCTCGGTTGTGACGCAGCCAGCATTGGCGGCGGGATAGCAGCTTTCGGTGAACCGATTCGCCATCTATTAGACAGAATGTCTGATAGATGACGCTCTGTCAAATATTTAAGAATCTGTCAGATCCAGGACAAAGAACAGCCATTTCAAAAGGATAAGTCAGCAAAGGGAAAACCCGCCACATATCAATGCGGCGGGCTCCCTGCGATGAGTCTTGCTGCGGCCCTACGACGCGCGGGCCAAGGCGAGCCTTTCGTACAACTCAGCCACCGGGCACTCGAACTTGACCTGCCCGCGCTCGATGATGACGGCATGATCGGCATAGGGCGCCGTCATGGCCAGATGCTGCTCGACGATGACGACCGCGGTCCCGGTTTCCGCCCAGCGACGCAGGAAAGACAGGATCTGCGGCATCAGAAGCTGCGCCAGCCCCATCGACGGTTCGTCACACAGCAGCACCTTGGGCTGGGCGACAAAGGCCTGGCCAAGAGCCAGCATCTGTTGCTGACCCCCCGACAGGTCCCGGGCATAGGCGCGGTGCTTTTCCTTCAGGATCGGAAAGACCTCATAGATCTCTTCGACGGCGCGGTCGAAGCCCGCCCGGTCGCCCGGACGCGCCGCCGCCCCCATCCGCAGGTTGTCGAAGACCGACAGCTCGGTGAAGACCCGGTGCCCGTCCAGCACCAGACGCAGCCCGCTTTGCGCGATCTTTTCCGGCGCCATGCCGTTGAGCGGCTTGCCTTCCAGCAGAACCTGCCCGGCAGTGGGCTTGTTGAACCCGGCAATGGCGCGCATCAGCGTGGATTTGCCCGCGCCGTTTTCGCCACCGACCAGCAGGATCTTGCCCGGCTCGGCGCGCAGGGACACGCCCTGCACCACCGGCACGGTGCCATAGCCCGCGTGAAGCGACTGAACCTCAAGCATGTTTGGTCCCCAGGAACATGTGTTGAACGGCGGGATCCTTGGCCACATCGTCCGGCGCGCCCGAGGACACGACCTTGCCCTGCTCCATCACCGTGATGCGGTCCGCGATGCCCCAGACAAGATCTAGGTCATGTTCGACCAGCACGATGGTCTTGCCCATGCGCCGCGACAGGAAGCGGACCAGACGTGCAAAGTTCTCGCGCTCGGCCTGCGACAGGCCCGCGGCGGGTTCGTCGAACAGGATGACATCGGCCTCTTTCAGGACCGTGCGCATCACCTCGACCAGACGGCGCTGGCCGTGGGACAGCAGTTCGGCGCTGTCCTCGGAGAACTCTCGCGCCAGGCGTTCGGAAATGCGATCCAGACCGGGATCCGCCTTGCCGGTGCGGGCATCCAGACCGATCTGCAGGTTCTCCCACAGCGACATCTGGGTATAGATGCGGGGCGTCTGGAAGGTGCGGCCCATGCCCAGATTGGCGACCTCGTCAGCCGACATCCGCGTGGTCTCTCGGCCATTCACGAAGACCTTGCCCGAATTCAGTCGCGACATGCCCGACAGGACGTTCAGCAAACTGGTCTTGCCCGAGCCGTTGGCCCCGATCAGACCGTGCACCTCGCCCTTGCGGACCTTCAGGTTCACGCTGTTGACCGCAACCACGGCGCCAAAGGCCTTGGTGCCATCCCGCACCTCGATGGCCACATCAGCGGTCGGCGCCAGGTCCTGCGCGCTGCCGACGCCCTCCAGCCCACCCTCAAGGCGGAACGCCTGCTCGCCCCGGCCCGCGACTGCACGACGCAGACGGCGGCGTTCGAACGAGCCGACGATGCCGTCGGGAAACAGCATCACGGTCAGCAGGGTCAGGACGCCGTACATCAGCAGGCGGTATTCGACAAAGCTCGCCAGCGCGATATTGGGCAGGATGTAGACGATCCAGATGCCCACGACCGGCCCCAGCAACTGCCCGCGACCACCGACCACCACGGCGAAGAAGAAGATGAACGACATCTCGATGTTGAAGCCCTGCGGGCTGACGAACTGCGCGGTGGGCAGATACAGGATGCCGCAGATGCCGGTGCCGATGGCGGCGATGATGAAGGCCGTGAAGCGCATGTAGCCGGGCTTGATGCCCATGGCGCGGGCGCCTTCGGCGCTGATCGCGGCCACGCGCATCTTGCGGCCGAGGCGCGACCGGCGCAGCCGGTAATGGAACCAAAGCGCAATCATCGGATAGACCGCAACCAGGATCGTCAGCGGCGTCAGGCCCAGAAACAGCTTCTGGTTCAGGGCCGGCAGCGCGACCGAGATGCCGTTGATCCCGTTCGTCCACTTGTCCAGCGTCACCAGCAGTTGCGGAAAGACGATGGCCGCCGACATGGTGACGAAGCCAAGGTGGAAATACTGCACACGAAGCGCCGGCAAGGCGAACATCAGCCCGCCCAGCACAGAAGCCAGCAGCCCCAGCGCCGCAGCGGCCAGGAATGAATACTCGTGCAGGCCAAAGAAGATCGCCGTGACATAGGCTCCAAGGCCCAGCAGAACGCCCTGGCCGAAGGATTTCTGCCCTGCGTCCACGAACAGGAAGTTCTGAAAGATCGAGGCGGCGATATAGATGTTCACCAGCTGGAACGTATGGCTCCAGTAGTCATTGCCCAGCAGCGCCGGACCAAATCCGGTCAGCGCGATCAGGCCGATGCCGGTCCACATTTGCGGCAGATCGGAACTGAACCGCGGCTTGCCCTCGGCATGCGCGGCGTTTTTCATCGAGGCGGTGTTCGTCGCGCTCATGGCTTACACCTGCCGCGCCGAAGCGCGTCCAAAGATGCCCTGCGGACGAAACATCAGGATGACCACCAGCAACAGCAGCGAGGCCAGATCCTGGTAGGCGCCACCCACCTTGTAGGCGGTCAGCATCCCCACGACGCCGACCAGCGGGCCGCCGATCAGCGTGCCAAGGTTGCTGCCGATGCCGCCGACCACCGCCGCGACGAAGCCGTTCAGCACATAGCGCAGCCCGGCATCCGAGCTGACCGAGATGACCGGCGCGACCAGAAAGCCCGCGGTCCCGATGATCAGGCCGGAAATCGCGAAAGAGATGATCTGCAGCTTGCGCACCGGCAGACCGGCCGCGCGGGCGGCGTCCATATCCTGGCGCAACGCGCTGATCGCCAGCCCGGTGAAGGTGTGACGCAGGAAATAGCGCAGGGCAAAGAACCAGAACAGCGCGCAGCCGATCGCCAGCCCATAGGCGCCGGGCGTTCTGACGCCCAGCAGGCGGAACGACGGCACGACGCCGTTGACCGAATAGGCGAACGGCCCCTGGGTGATCAGCAGGACCGCCCCCATGATGACCGACACCGAAACGGTCGAAATGATCCAGCTGTCCTGTTCCGCCGAGGTCCGCAGCGGCAGAAGCGTGATCCAGCCCTGAAAGGCCACGATGGCCGCCAGCAACAGACCGGCGACCGGCAGGAAGAACAGCCATTGCGCCAGCCCTGCGTCATTGGCGAAGAAGAAGGCCACGAAGCCCCCCAGCACCAGCATGTTGCCCTGGGCAAAGTTCAGGATGCCCGTCGCGCCATGCACGATGTTGAAGCTCATCGCGATGGTCGAGAAGATCGATCCGATCGCGATTCCGCGCACAATGATGATGAGTATCTCGTCCAGCACAGGCTCCTCCTCTGGCGCGCGGCGATTGTCTGCGGCGTCGCGCCTACTCCGTTCCCATTCATTTCTGGATGCAGCGGGACCGCTGCGCCTCCATCCCCCATACGGACTAACATCACAGGCTGCCCCGCGCCGCCATGCCGTCAAGCACGGCTTGGGCGGTGCGGGCCGACACGGACGCCGCCTCATCGACCTCCATCGCCGCCAGCCGGGGCGAGATCACCTCGACCGCGATCGGCGCGGTCGTGCCCGTCTGCCGGATCGCCGTTAAAAACCCACGCAGATCAAATGCCCCCTCGCCGCAAAGGCGCCGGTCCAGCGTATCGGCAACAAGGTCCGGCCCCGGCTTGGCGAGACCGTCGTTGATCTGGACCGAGAGGATCCTTGAGCCATCCAGCGCCGCCACATCCGCAAGCGCGATCCCGCCGCGAAAGACGTGCCAGCAGTCGATCACAAGCCCGGCATTGGCGATGCCGTCCGTCAGGCGCAGGGCCGATGGCAGATCGGGCGCACGGCTCCACGGAACGACCTCCAGTGCGACCCTGACCCCTTCGGCAGCAGCCCGTGAACACAATGCCTCGAACAGCGCGCGGTCCCGATCCGGGCAGGGCGCGCCGGGACCGCTGCCGACATTCAGCACCGGCGCATCCAGTGCCAGCGCCGCCGCCCAGGCTACGGGTTCCAGCGCGGCAGGCGCAGGCTGATCATCCCATCCGGTCAGGAATTCCAGACTGTTGTGCACCATGCCGTTGCCACGCAGGATCGCCCGCAGCTCGGAGGCCGGAACACCCGCCTGCCGCTGTTCGGCATAGTCGCGCAGGTGCAGACACATGCCGGAATATCCCGCGCGCGCGCAGGCCTCGACCCGGCTGCGGAAGTCGTGACGGGAGGCCACGGGTCCGCCCGGCATGACGCCGCTGATAGTGTGGGATGAACAGGTCAGGGGGTTGCGCACGTTTCCTCCGGTCAGCTTCCTCGGATCAGAGAACGTCCCAGACCGCCGGCTGCCATCCCCCAGCCGGACTATGCCGTCCATTCGGAGGATGCACGGCTTGCGCCCGATTGCAACGCTGCCCGGACCAGGAGAGCAGGCATGGACACAGCCGACATCATCATCGTGGGCGCGGGCTCGGCGGGTTCGGTCCTGGCCTCGCGGCTGAGCGAGGATCCGCGTCTGACGGTATTGCTGCTGGAGGCGGGGCCGGGCGGCTGGCATCCGCTGGTCGCGATGCCGCGCGGCTGGGTCCGGCTGACCGGCCATCCCCACCGCGCATGGCGGTTTCCGGTCGAGGCGCAGCCGGGTCGGCCGGCCCCGGAATTCTGGGCGCGCGGCCGCGGCCTTGGTGGGTCGAGCAGCATCAACGGCATGATCTGGTGCCGGGGCGCGCCGCAGGATTACGACGGCTGGCAGGCGCTCGGCGTTCACGGCTGGGGCTGGGAGGTGATGGAACGCGCCTTCCACGCCATCGAGGACCGCGGTGACGGCAACGGCGGTCCCGTGCAGATCACCCAACATCCGCTGGAGGGGCCTCTGGGGCGTGCGCTGATCGCGGCGGGGGCGCAGATCGGGCTGCCCGCGCTGCCGGTCCTTTACGGCGGCGACCGGCCCGGTATCGGCCCCTATTCCCACAGCATCGACCGCAGCGGCACGCGCGCCAGCGCCGACCGCGCCTTTCTGCGCCCCGCGCGGCGGCGACCGAACCTGCGCATCGTAACCGGCGCCGAGGTCCAGCGGCTGACGCTGGAACAGGGACGCGTCACCGGCTTGACCTACCGACAGGGTGGCGCGCTACGCCAGGCCACGGCACGGGCCGGGGTCATCCTGTCCGCCGGGGCGCTGAAATCGCCGCAGATCCTGCACCTGTCGGGGCTGGGCCCCGGCGCAATGCTGCAGGCCGCCGGGATTGCGCCGCAACGCGACCCGCCCGCCATTGGCGAGGGTCTGGCCGAGCATCTGGTGATCGCCCTGCCCTATCGCCTGATCGGCACGGGCGGCCACAACCCCCGCCTGCGCGGCGCGCGGCTGTGGGCCGAGGTCGCGCGCTACTGGCTGACCGGCGGCGGGCTGATGGGGCTCGGCGGGTCCGAAACCGGCGCCTTTCTTTGCTCGAAGCCCGAGGCGGGCCACCCGGACCTGCAACTTGCCGTGTCGCCTTATTCCTTTGCGCAGGGGCTGCTGGATGGGCGACTGGCGCTGGAAGATCGCCCCGGGATCACCGCGACAGGGTACATGCTGCGCCCGACCAGCCGGGGGTCCGTCGCGCTGGCGGGACCGGATCCGGCCGCCATGCCGCGCATTCAGGCCAACTGGCTGGCGACGGCGCATGACCGCGAAACCGCTCTGCGAATGGTCGGCTGGATGCGCCGCCTGATGCGCGCCCCGGCGCTGCGCAACTTCGTGGGCGAGGAACGCTGGCCCGGCCGCCAGATGGAAGACGCGGCACTGATGGAGGCGTTCACCGGCCGTTTCGTCTCGGGGCTGCATGCCACGGGCACCTGCGCGATGGGCCGGGCGCTGGACAGCGGGCTGCGGCTGCGCGGGGTCGAAGGGCTGTGGGTGGTGGATGCCAGCGCGGTCCCCGCTCCCGTCTCGGGCAATACCAACGGCCCGGTCATGGCCCTGGCCTGGCACGGAGCGACGCTGATCCGCGATGCCCTGAAATGACGACGCCGCCCGGCAGAGGGGGGCGTCGGCACCGTTACTGCGTGCCCCAGACGGGTTTGGCCTTTGGCCTTTCCCGCATCAGCTCGTGGATCTTGTCACCGATCCCGGCGGCATCCCAGCGGCTGCCCTTGTCGAATTCCGGCCCGTCGGTCCAGCCAAGGCACAGGCGGATATTGCCGCCAAGCAGTTCAAAGACCTGCCCCGAAACATCCGCCGATTGCGGCGAACACAGCCAGGCCACAAGCGGCGCGGTGTTTTCCGGGTCATAGATATCGAATTCGCCCTCTTTGGGCTGCATCGCCTCGGCAAAGGCGGTTTCGGTCATCCGCGTTCGGGCATTTGGCGCCAGGGCATTGGCGGTGATGCCATAGCGGCCCAACTCGGCCGCCTGCACCAGCGTCAGCGAGGCAATGCCACCCTTGGCGGCGGAATAGGCGCTTTGTCCGATGCTGCCATGCAGTCCCGCGCCAGAGGTTGTATTGATGATGCGCGCGTCCACCGCCCTGCCGGCCTTTTGCTGCGCACGCCAGTAATCGACGGCATGACGCGAAGTGCAGAAATGCCCGCGCAAGTGGATGTTGATGACAGCATCCCATTCCTCGGGCGAGCAGGACACGAACATCCGATCACGGACAAAACCGGCGTTGTTGACCACGGCATGCAGATCGCCGAACGCGTCCAGAGCGGTCTGCACGATCCGGCCCCCCGCCTCCCAGTCCGTCACATCGTCATACGAGGCGACGGCCTCGCCGCCCATGGCCTGGATTTCCTCGACCACCTGTGCCGCCGGTCTTTCGGCCGTCGCATCGCCATGGGTGCCGACGCCAAGGTCGTTGACGACGACCTTCGCCCCTTCACGCGCCAGACCCAAGGCATAGGCACGGCCCAGCCCGCGCCCCGCCCCGGTCACGATGACAACCCGTCCGTCACAAAGGCCCATTTGCCTGTCTCCCTTTACTGTCTCAGCCGCACGGCCATCGCCGCGCCGCTATTGCGTTTCCTGCCCGGCTCGGGCGCGTCCAGCGGTGCACATTCGGTCAGAGCGGCCAGCGAACGATCCGCCAGCCGCTGATATTCGCCGTCGCCATCGTTGCGCCATTTGATCGCCTCCGGCGCCAGCTCGCGGATCAGCCGCGCCGGGTTGCCTGCGACCAGATGCCGGGGCGGCACCGCCATGTCGTTGCGCACCAGCGACATCGCCGCCACCAGCGATTCCGAGCCGATCACCGCGCCGTCCAGCACCACCGCATTCATGCCGACCAAGGCGTTCTTGCCCACCTCGCAGCCATGCAGGACCGCGCCATGACCGATGGTCGCGCCGCGCCGGACCACGCAATCGGACCCCGCGCCGCTGTGCAGGGTGCAATTGTCCTGCACGCTGCTGTCGCCTTCGACCACGATGCGACCGAAATCGCCGCGCAGCGAGGCGCCGGGGCCGACATAACAGCGCGGCCCGATGATCACGTCGCCGATCAGCACTGCCGTCGGATGCAGATAGGTCGTCGGGTCCACCGCCGGAACGATCCCCTCGAAGGCATAGCAGGGCATGTCACAGCCGTTCGATGATGGTGACGTTCGCCTGCCCGCCGCCCTCGCACATGGTCTGCAACCCATAGCGGCCGCCGGTGCGTTCCAACTCGTGCAGCAGCGTGGTCATCAGCCGCGCGCCGGTGGCGCCGATGGGGTGGCCAAGCGCAATGCCGCCCCCGTTCACGTTCAGCTTTTCATGCGGTACGCCGATTTCCTTCATCCAGGCCATCGGGATCGAAGCGAAGGCCTCGTTGCATTCGAACAGGTCTATGTCGTCGACCGTCAGGCCGGATTGTTCCAGCGCATGCCGGGTGGCGCGGATCGGTGCGGTCAGCATCCAGACCGGATCATCGGCGCGCACGGTCATATAGTGAATGCGCGCGCGGGGCGTCAGCCCGTGGTCGCGCACCGCGCGTTCCGACGCGATCAACAGCGCCGAGGCCGCGTCACAGGTCTGGCTGGACACGGCCGCCGTGACGCGCCCGCCGGGGATCAGCGGCTCGAGATCGGCCATCTTCTCCAGGCTGGTGCCACGGCGGGGGGTCTCGTCATGGGCAAGATCGCCGATCGGCACGATCTCGCGCGCGAAGCGGCCCTGATCGGTCGCCGCGATCGCGCGGTCATGGCTGGCCAGCGCGAAACGCTCCATCTCCTCGCGCGAACAGTTCCAGCGCTCGGCGATCATCTCGGCCGAGCGGAACTGACTGACCTCCTGATCGCCATAGCGGGCCAGCCAGCCGGGAGAGGTGCGGAACGGGTCGGGAAAGCCGAACTGCTGGCCCACGGTCATCGCGGCGGAAATCGGGATCGCGTTCATGTTCTGCACGCCTCCCGCCACCACCAGATCCTGCACGCCGCTGAGCACGCCCATGGCGGCGAAATGCACCGCCTGCTGGGACGATCCGCACTGCCGGTCCACGGTCACGCCGGGCACATGATCGGGCAACCCCGCAACCAGCCAGCAGGTGCGCGCTATGTCACCCGCCTGGCTGCCGATGGTTTCGGTGCAGCCATAGATCACGTCGTCCACCGCCGCCGGATCGACGCCGCTGCGCTGCATCAACGCCTTGATCGGCACCGCGCCCAGATCGGCCGAATGCATGTCGGCAAGGCTGCCCTTCTTGCGCCCGGTGGGCGTGCGCACGGCGTCGATGATATAGGCTTCAGGCATGGACGGCCTCTTTGGCAAAGGTTGCATCGGGACCGATCGGCCCGTTCAGGACACGCGTGGCGACACGGTCGCGGTGCAGGGCGTCACTGCCCCACCAGGACGACAGCGCCAGCGCGCGCTTGAGGAAAAAGTGCACGTCCACCTCCCAGGAATAGCCCATGGCGCCATGGACCTGCACGGCGGTGCGCGCGGCCAGATCGGCGGCAGCGGCGCAGGCGATCCGCGCCTGAGAGATGCGGGCGCGGGACATCATGTCGCCGCGCGGACAGTCGGCGGCGGCGGCATACAGCACCGGACGGGCGAATTCGATGCGCACCTGACAGGTCGCCAGATGATGCTTGATCGCCTGATAGGAACCGATGGGCTTGCCGAACTGTTGCCGCTCGCAGGCATAGGCGACGGACAGATCGACGCAGCGCTGCGCAATGCCCAGAAGCTGAGCGGCCGCAAACAGCGCGCCCCGGTCGAAGGCTGCATCCAGCGCTGGCTGAACATCGGCGCGGGAGGAGATGACGTCGCCCTCCCCCTTGATGGTGAACAGGCGGCGGAAGGGGTCGATGCTGTTTTGCCTGGTCAGGGTCAGCGCTTCAGGCCGGGCGATTTGGGCCGTTGCGCCATGCGCAAGGATTACCGCGCCCGCCGTGTCGGCATCCGCAACGAAAGCATTGGCGGGATGGGCCAGCGCGACGGTCGCTCCGCCTTCCAGAGCAGCGGCAAGCGCGTCGCTGTCAGGCGCGATGGCAGCCAGCAGGGGCAAAACGACACCCGCGCTTTCGATCAGCGGCTCGGGCAAGGCGGCATAGCCCGCCGCCTCGGCCAGCAGAACGAAATCGACGGGTTGCAGGCCAAGCCCGCCCCGATCCTCGGGGACAAGGATGCCTTGCAGTCCCAGATCGACGATCCGGGCCCAACGGGCCTCGTCACGGGGTGCGCCGGTTTCCATCAAGCGCCGCAGATCGGCGGGCTGGCAATGATCGGCAAGCAGGTCGCGCAGGACGCCGGCCATCATCTCCTGCTCTTCGGTAAAGCGGAAATCCATGACTTATCCCCGTGGCAGGCCAAGCATACGCTCGGCGATGATATTGCGCTGGATCTCGTTCGAGCCGGCATAGATCGGCCCGGCGAGCGAGAAGAAATAACCGTCCAGCCAGCGGCCCACGCTGCCCGCTGCGGGCGCGCTGCGCAAAAGCTCGGCCCGAGCGCCCAGAATGGACAGCGCGGTGCGGTGCATGGCGATGTCCATTTCGGACCAGAAGATCTTGTTCACGCTGGCCTCGGACCCGATCTGACCGCCGGCCTCCAGCCGCGATGCGGTGGCATAGATCGACAGCGCATAAGCCTCGGCGTCCATCCAGGCCTGCACCACCACGTCGCGCGTGGCCGCGGGAACCTGATCCTGATGCGCAAGGTAAAGATCGACCAGCTTCTGCGCCGTCACCTGAAACCGCGCCGGGCTGCGCAGCATCAGGCCACGTTCGAACCCGGCGGTGGCCATGCAGATCGACCAGCCCTGCCCTTCGTCGCCCAGCCGGTTGAAGGCCGGAACCCGGACGTCATCCAGAAAAATCTCGGCAAAGCCGGTCTCGCCATCAATCTGGGGGATCGGCTGCACCTTCACCCCCGGCGCGTCCAGCGGAAAGAAGATCAGCGACAGCCCTTTGTGGCGGCTGCTTTCGGGATCGGTGCGGAAAAGACCAAAGGCCATATCGGCAAAGACCGCGCGCGAGGACCAGATCTTGTGACCCTTCAGCACGTAATCGTCGCCGTCGCGGGTCGCGGTCGCCTTGACGGCGGCCAGATCGCTGCCGGCCTGCGGCTCGGACCAGGCCTGCGCCCAGATCTCGTCGCCCGAGGCCATGGCGGTCAGGAACCGCGCCTTTTGTTCGGGCGTGCCGTATTCCATCAGCGTCGGGCCCAGCAGGAAGATTCCGTTCTGGTTGACCCGCAGGGGCGCGCCCGCGCGGTAGTATTCCTCTTCGAAGATCAGCCATTCGATAAGGTTCAGGCCACGTCCGCCATAGGCCTCGGGCCAGGTCACCATGCCCCAGCGGCCCTCGGCCAGTTTGCGTTCCCAGTCGCGATGCTGCTCGAACCCCGTGCGGGTCGAGTCAAAGGACTCCAGCGGCCCGGTCGGCACATTCTCGGCCATCCAGCCGCGGACCTCCTGCCGGAAGCGGTTCTGGTCGTCGTTGTAATCCAGTTGCACGGTTCAAATCCCCAAAGGCGCGGCGTCAGCCTTCGCCGGCCTGACTCTTGTTGGCTTTGGCCATGCTTCTGGCATCCTGCCCGCCCAGCGAATTGCCCGACACCAGATCGGACTGGGCATGGGCGAAATGGTGCATGTGGTAATGCGCGTCCATGGCCGTGCGCTTGCCGCGCAATTCCTCGACATGGTTCACGGCCTGTTTCGACAGCCATAGGCCCAGCCGGGGCATGGCGGCCAGTTTCCCGGCCATCTCGCGCCCGGCATCCGTCAGCCCGTCGCGGGGGACCACCCGGTTGACCATGCCGAACTGCGCGGCCCGCGCGGCGGGCAGGCGTTCGCCCAGCATCAGGAATTCCTTGGCGACGCGCGGCGGCAGTTCGAAGGCATGGGCGAAATATTCGACGCCGGGAATACCCATGCGGATCACCGGATCCTGGAAATAGGCGTCCTCGGATGCGATGATGAAATCGCAGATCCAGGCCAGCATCAGGCCCCCGGCGACACAGGCCCCCTGCACCAGCGCGATGGTCGGCTTGGGGATCTCGCGCCAGCGGCGGCACATGCCCAGATAGACCTCGTGTTCGCGGGTATAAAGCATCTCGGCGGCGGGCTTGTTGGTGTGGTCGGGCCACATCAGCCGACGCTCGAAGCTTTTGTGAACGTCGCGGCCCGGCGTGCCGATGTCGTGCCCGGCCGAGAAATGCTTGCCCTCGCCGCGCAGGATGATGACCTTGATCGCATCGTCGTTGACTGCCCGCTGAAACGCGTCGTCCAGCGCATAGGTCATCTGCGAGTTCTGCGCGTTGTTGAAGCGTGGCCGGTTCAGGGTGATCCAGGCCACCTGCCCCTCGGCCTCGTACCGGACCGGCTCGTCCGTTTCATAGGTGATCTCCGCGCGGCGCGGTTCGACAAGCTCGTCCATTGCTACTCTGCCCTTGCTGCTTGCCTGTCTTGCTAATCCGGCGCCTGCCCGGCCAAATCGTCCAAAGGGACTAACGGCCGGGCAGCCCGCCCGTCAGGCCAGAATGGCGTCGAGTTCCGCCATGTCTCCGGCGGTCAGAACCCATTCGGCCGCCTTGGCATTGGCCGTCACCTGCCCCGGCTTGGTCGCGCCGGCAATCACGCTGGAGACGATGGGATGTGCCAGCAGCCAGGACACCGCCAGTTCAAGGATCGTATGGCCACGCGCCTCGGCAAAGGTGATCAGACGTTCAACCTGATCCAGCCGTTCTTCGGAAAAGCCGTCCTTGAAATAGGCGAGGTTGGCGCGGGTATCGGCGGGCAGGTCCTGGCCCTTGCGGTATTTCCCGGTCAGCAGGCCCGAAGCCAGCGGGAAATAGGGCAGAAGCGTGATCCCCGCCGATTGCATCGCGGCGAACAACTCGGTTTCCGGGGCGCGGTGCAGCAGGTTGTATTCCGCCTGCGTCGACAGCAACCGCCCCAGCCCGTTGGCGCGCGCCGTCCAGTTCGCATCGACCAGTTGCCAGGCGGCCAGGTTCGAGCAGCCGATATAGCGAACCTTGCCCTGCCGAACCAGATCGTCCAGCGCCCGCAGCGTTTCCTCGATCGGCGTCAGCGGGTCGGGAAAGTGATACTGGTAAAGGTCGATGTAATCCGTCTTCAGACGGCGCAGGCTGTCCTCGACAGCGGCCATGATATAGCCGCGCGAGCCGTTGTAGCGCGTCGACACAGTCCGGTTCATCGGCGAGGCGAATTTGGTCGCCAGCACGATATCCTGGCGCCGCGCGCCCAGAACCTCGCCCAGCACCTTTTCCGACCCGCCATCGGCGCCATAGGAATCGGCGGTGTCGAACAGGGTCACGCCCGCATCGATGGCCGCATCGACGATGGCCCGCGCCTCTTCGATGCCAAGGCCGGGGATCATGCCGCCGAAATTATTGCACCCCAGCCCGACAACCGAGACCTCAAGCCCGGAATGGCCCAGTGTTCGTTTTTCCATGTCGAATCTCCTTCTGTTTCAGGCGTTGCCGATCATGTCGGCGGCTTTCTCGGCGATCATGACGACCGGCGCATAGGGGCTGCCATGGATCATGCGCGGCATGACCGAGGCATCCGCGACCCGCAGCCCCTCGATCCCCCTGACCCGCAGATCGGGGCCGACGACCGCATCCGCATCCTGCCCCATCCGGCAGGTTCCGACAGCATGGAAACTGGTGGTGCAAAAGGCGCGGATCTCGGCCTCGGGGTCGCGCGGCGTGAAGGGCTGACCGTTCGGGTCAAGCTCTGGCCCCAGCACATCGCCCAGCGGCGACCGGCGCACCAGATCGCGGATGAAGGCCATGCCCGCGATCATGTCCTCCATGTCGCCGGGGGCCGAGAAATAACCCGGCTCGATCATTGCGCGATCCGTCGGATCAGCCGAGCGCAGCCGCACCCGCCCGCGGCTGCGCGGCACGCCCTGAGAGATCAGCAGGCTGAAGCCGTGTTCGCGCGGCAGGATGCCCAGAACCCCCGGCTTGCGGCGGATGATCAGCGCGGGCGCCATCAGCACCTGCATCAGCGCATCGGGATCGCGGCCCGGGGCCCGGAACAGCCCGGCGACCGGGAACAGCCCGCTGGACAGCACCCCACGCCTGCGGATCAGATAGTCCACCCCGCCGCGCGCCATCGCGGCCATCCGCAGATGGCTGTAGGCGGAAACCGGGGCCGTGGTGCGATACATCAGCTTGACCGTCGGGTGGTTTTGCAGGTTCGCGCCGACGCCGGGCAGGTCCTGCACGACCTCGATCCCCTGCGCCGCAAGCTCCTGTGCAGGTCCGATGCCCGACAGCATCAGCAACTGAGGAGAGTTCACCGCCCCCGCGCTCAGGATCACCTCGCGCCGGGCCTGGCTGTGATGCTCGCCCTTGCGGTCGCGCCACCGAATGCCGGTGGCCCGGCCATTTTCGATCGTGACACGTTCGACCAGCGCTCCGGTCAAGACAGTCAGGTTGCCCCGCCGCAAGGCCGGGCGCAGCCAGCCGCGCGCCGTGCTGGAGCGCCGCCCCGCGCCGATGGACATGTCGGCATAGCCCACCGCATGAACCGAGCCATCGTTCAGGTCATCGACCAACCCCAGCCCCGAGGCCTGCGCGGCCTGCAAGAACAGATCGCAAACCGGCGCGGTCGCGAAACCTCTGGCGACCGCCAACGGACCGTCGCCGCCGTGCAGCTCGCTTTCGCCACGGATGTTGCGTTCGGTGCGCCTGAACCAGGGCAACACGTCCCTCCACCCCCAGCCGGGACATCCGGCACCCCGCCAGCCGTCGTAATCCTGCGGCAGGCCGCGCAGATACATCATCCCGTTGATCGTGCCCGACCCGCCCAGAACGCGGCCCTGCGCCCAGTAAAGCGGGCGGTCGTTCAGCGCCGGCACCGGCTCGGTCTGATAGGACCAGTTCAGCCGGGGCGCGGCGCCGGTCACGACATTGGCGCCCGGAATGGGGATCAACGGGTCGCTGTCGGGACCGCCGGCCTCGAACAGGGCCACGCGGTTGTGCGGGTTCTCGGCCAATCGCGCGGCGATGACACAACCGGCCGTGCCGCCGCCGACCACCAGGTAATCGAAGGTCGTATCGCTCATGCCGTGCTCTCGGCAATGCCGCGCGGCAATGGGCCAGCCGGCAGGCCATATTCCTGCAGATGCTGCGCAAAGCCGCGCAGCGCCTTCAGAATGGTGGTATCCTCGATCACCGCCGATTTGCGCCGCTCAAGGTTCACATGGATCGCCAGACAGTCGTAAAAGGCGCTGCGGCGGTCATTGTCACAGTCCCACAGTTCATGGAAATGGTGGATGCGGCGGCCATCGGTGCCGATGATCCAGCTGCGGACCTCGTAAGCCTGCCCCACCAGCAATTCGCGTTCATAGCGGACGAATTTTTCCAGCCGGAACAGGCTGCGCTGCCGCGACAGGATGTAATCGTCCCCGATTCCGAAGCGCAGAAACATCGCCGTCTCGGCCTGATCAAACAGCCGGTCGAAGCCCGAGACATTCATATGGCGGTTGGCGTCGATGACCTCGCCGCCGATCTGGCCGCGCAATGTGATGACAGGCCCGGCCGGGTCCGAGTGATCCGCTTCGTGCATCGCCGCCCTTCGTCCTGATGACACAGCGGGCAGCGCCCGCACCGTGCCCTGACTTGCGACGAACAGGGCGTTGCGGCATCCCCCGAACGGACTATCGCGCTATCCCAGCAGCCGGTCGAGAGCATCCACCTGACCGCGCAGCGCCTCGGCGACCTGGCGCACGGCACCTGCATCCAGCCCGACCACCGCCTTGGCAGTCAGCGCGTGAATGGCAAAATCGGCGATTTGCAGACCGATGTCGCCGGGCGTCATGCTGCCGGAAGGCGAATACCAGCGCGAGGTCCAGTTCGCCATGCCGATCACCGAAAAAGCGGCGATCTTGGGGTCGACCTCTCGGAACTCGCCGCTGGCGATGCCTTCCTCGATCAGCTGCACATACAGGTCCAGAATGTGGCGGCGGCTCTTGTTGTATTGCGGACGCAGGGGTTCGGGGATCTGCGGCTCCAGCCGGGACAGCATGTTGAAGCGTGACTGCCCCGACAGCCGACGCGTCACACCCGACACGATGGCGCGGCGCAGCTTCTCCGTCGCCGTAAGATCGGTGGCCGCCCTGATCGCCTCAAGCTCGTTCGAGGGGGTGACGCTTTCGGATTCGACCAACGCAGCAAGGATTTCCTCTTTGCTGCGAAAATAATGATACACCGCCGAGCGCACCAGCCCAAGCTCTCGCGCGATGTCGTTCATGCTGGTCTGATCGAAACCCTTGCTTTCGAACAGGGCGGCGGCACTGTCGATCAATTGCTCGCGCACCAGTTCCTTGCGCGGGTTCGATGCTGTCCGCAGGCCCGAACCTCGCCGGGCAGGACTTTCGTCATCCATGCGAAACCTCTTCTCTGCCAGCCTTCATCATCAACATATCGTTCCAGCCAGGCCATACGGATTTCAGCATAATCCAAATGACCACAAAGCGCATGGATTTCGTCCCGCGGACGCCCTTAACTACCCATCACCCGCAACGCTGGGCGACGCAAGGCCTTGCGGGCATCCTACGTTCGGACGATGCCGACAGGCCGCAATCCGCCAAAACAAGGGCGATCCATGGGACTGCATCGATTCAGGACGGCCGTAAACAGATGACCCTGACCACCGACCAACGCATGATCCGCGACGAGGCGGCCCGCTTCCTTTCGGAACGGGCATCGCGCGACCATCTGCGCAGCCTGATCGACAGCGGTACGCGCAGCGACGCCGCGCTGTGGCGGACGATTGCGCAGGAACTTGGCTGGTGCGCACTGGCCATCCCCGAAGACAGCGGCGGCTTGGGTCTTGGCATGGTCGAGCTGTCCATCGTCATGGAACTGACCGGAGGCGCGCTGACCCAGGTGCCGCTGTGGTCCACCGTCTGCCTTGCCGCGCCGCTGCTGGGCGCGCTTGGTGACGAAACGATATTGCCGCGCATCGCTGCCGGAGAGGTGGCGGCAGCAGTCGCCCTGCCCGATCCGGGCGCCGTGGATGGCGGCGCGCCGCAGGTGGTTGCCGAAAGCGGACCCGACAGCTATCGGCTGACCGGGACCATCCCCTGCGTCATCAACGCCGAGGTTGCCGACCTCATCCTGATCCCCGCGCGGACCGACGGGCAGATCGGTCTCTTCTCGCTACCGGCAGATCGTGGGCAGGTGGTCGAGCCGCTTGGGGTCATGGACGCCACCCGACCCATGGCGCGTGTGGTGCTGGACGGTGTCAGTCTGCCGCCGGAGGCGCGGCTGGACCGCGGTGGGCTGCCACCCGATGCGCTGGCGCTGGCGTTGGATCAGGCCCGACTGGGGCTGGCGGCCGAACAGATCGGCGCCGCCGCGGCGGTCATGGACCTGACGCTCGCCTATATCGCCGAGCGGGTTCAGTTCGGCCGCACCATCGCCTCGTTTCAGGCGATCAAGCATCGCTGCGCGCTGTTGCAGGTGCAACTGGCCGAGGCCCGGTCGCTGGCCTGGGGCGCGGCAACGGGCTTTGCCAGCCTGCCCGCCCGCGAACGCGGCATGGAGATCGCGGCGCTGAAGGTTCTGGCCGACGATCTGGCGCGGCTGGCGGCGCGCGAGGCGATCCAGATGCATGGCGGCGTCGCCATGACCTGGGAATATGATCCGCATTTCTATTTCAAGCGCGCTCAGGCGACATCCGCCTTGCTGGGTCACGCCGACCAGCATCTGGACCGGATCGCAGATGGCCTGCTGGGCAAGGAGGCATGACCATGACACGGGATCTGGATGCGCTGCGCCAAGATATTCGCTGCTGGATGGCCGCGCACCTGACCGGGCGCTTCGCACCGCTGAAGTTCCGCGCCGGCGCCGGCGAAGGCGACGTGATGCCCGAACTGCGAAAGGAATGGGAACAGGAGCTTGCCGCCGGCGGCTGGACCTGTCCGGGCTGGCCGGTCGAACACGGCGGGCGCGGCATGTCGGTCGCGGAACAGGTTGTGTTCCAGGAGGAATATTCCCGCGTGGGCGGCCCCGGTCGCCTTGGGCATATCGGCGAAGGGCTGATCGGGCCGACGATCATCGCCTATGGCACCCCCGACCAGCAGAAACGCTTTCTGCCCGGCATCCGCGAGGGGCGCATTTTCTGGGCGCAGGGCTATTCCGAACCGTCCGCCGGGTCCGATCTGGGCAATATCCGCACCCGCGCGAGACAGGATCCCGCGACCGGCGACTGGCTGGTGTCGGGGCAGAAGATCTGGACCTCGATGGCACATGTCTCGGACTGGATCTTCGTGCTTGCCCGCGCCGAGGAGGGAACTGTCGGGCGCAAGGGGCTGGTCTTTCTGCTGATGCCGCTGGACCAGCCGGGCGTGACCATCCAGCCCATCCGCCAGATCGGCGGCGGGGCCGAGTTCAACTCGGTCTTCTTCGACAATGCGCGGGCAAGCGCGTCGGATGTTCTGGGCGGCGTGGGCGACGGCTGGAAGATCGCCATGGCGCTTCTGTCCTTCGAACGCGGGATCTCGACGCTTGGCCAGCAGATGGGGTTCGCGCAGGAACTGGACCTGATCTGCCAGATCGCACGGGCAAACGGCGCCGCCCGCCTGCCCGGCATCCGCCACCGCATTGCCCGCGCCTGGGCCGGCCTGCGCGCCATGCGCTATCTGGCGATGCGCGTGCTGGAAGAAACCGAGGGCGCCGAGGCGCTGCGCGAAAGGCTGTCCTATAAATACCACTGGTCGAACTGGCATCGCGATCTGGGCGCGCTGGCGATGGAGGTGATGGGTCTGTCCGGCAACCTGTTGTCCACCGATGAGCGGCACGAGAGGCTGCGGCAGATGTTCCTGTTCACCCCCGCCGACACGATCTATGGCGGCACCAATGAAATCCAGCTGAACATCCTGGCTGAAACCGGTCTGGGCATGCCGCGAGAGCCGCGCGGGCCGCTTGCATGACCGGCGCACCGGTCGATCTGCTGCTGGCGGAATCAGCGCTGCGCCGATTGGTCATCACCTATTCGCGGGCAATCGACCGGCGCGATTTCACGCTGTTGCGCAGTCTCTATGACGATGCAGGCCAGGATATCCACGGTCATGCCTTCAGCGGCGGCGCGGATGCCTATGTCGATTTCGTGCGGCAGGCTTTGTCGCATTACCGCCTGACGACGCATTACGTCGTCAACGCGCTGTTTGCCGTGGACGTGGACCGCGCCGAGGGCGAGGTTCACAAGATCAACCACCACATCACCCATGACGGACAAGAGGTCGTCACGGGCAGCCGCAGTCTGGACCGCTATATCCGGCGGGACGGGATCTGGCGGTTCCTGTCGCGCCGTGTGGTGCTGGACTGGTCGCGCCAACAGCCCCTGACCGAAACACAAGACCCTGCCGCCGACAGCCCCGGCGGCAGCGCCGGCGCCGACGATCCGACCTATACCCTGCCCCTGTTGCCGCCGTTTGGCGCAATCTGGCGCGGCTGACCCAGCAAGGAGACCTCATGTCGCAACAATTCTGGACCAGAACCCAGGACCGCATCGCCGAACTGGTGATCGAAAGCCCGCCCGTGAACGCGCTCGACAGTGTTGGCTGGCGCGATCTGGCGCGCTGTATCGACACCTTGCAGGCCGATCCCGAACTGCGCGTCATCGTGATCCGGGCCGAGGGCCGGGGCTTTTGTGCCGGGGTGGACATCAAGGAATTGCAGCGCCATCCCGAACGCATCACCGAAGTGAATGCCGGCAACTGGGACACTTTCCGCGCCATCCATCGCGGGCTGAAGCCGGTCATCGCCGCCGCCCACGGCTATGTGCTGGGCGGCGGCATCGGCATCTGCGGATCGTCGGACATCGTGCTGTGCAGCGAGGATGCGACCTTCGGCGTCCCCGAGGTGGACCGTGGCGCCCTGGGCGCCGGCGCGCATCTGCAACGCATGTTCCCGCTGCAAAAGGTGCGGCACATGTATTTCACCGGCGAACCGATCGACGCCGCCGAAGCCTGGCGCCTGGGCGCTATCGAAAAGGTGGTGCCCGCAGCCGCGCTGCGCGACGAGGCGATGGCGATTGCCGCCAAGATCGCGGCGAAAAGCAGCACGATGATCCGGCTGGCCAAGGAGTCCCTGAACGGGATCGAGGATGGCGATCTTGAACAGAAATACCGTTGGGAACAGGGATTTACCGCTCAGGCCTATATGACCGCCGAAAGCCAGGAAACCCGCGACGCCTTTGTCCAGAAACGCGCCGCCGATTTCTCGCAGGGCGAGGCCTGAGATGGGTCTGGTCTTTACCTCGGCGGCCGAGGCCATCGCAGCGGTCGGTCAGGATCTTGGGGCCAGCGACTGGATCCGCATCGACCAGGCCCGCATCGACGAATTTGCCCGTGCGACCGGCGATTTCCAGTGGATCCATGTCGATCCCGAACGCGCCGCACAGGGGCCGTTCGGGCGCACCGTGGCGCATGGCTATCTGACCTTCTCGCTGATCAACATGATGCTGCCGGACCTGATCCGGGCCGAAGGCGCGACGATGGGCCTGAACTATGGCGCCGAACGGCTGCGCTTTCCGGCCGCGGTGCCCGAAGGATCGCGCATCCGGTTTCGCGCCACCTTGAAGGCGGCCGATCCGGTGGGCGAGACCGCCGTGCAGATCACCGTCCATGTCGTGGCTGAACTGGAGGGATCCGAAAAGCCCGCCTGCGCCGTGGACATTCTGGCGCGCTATTATTTCTGAGCGACTGATCGCCACGAGGAAGGGGCAGCCGCATCGGCCGCCCCTTTTTTCTGAGCCAAGAGGGAGTGGTTCAGAAAATCTCGAACAGGCCAGCCGCGCCCATGCCGCCACCGATGCACATGGTCACGACGCCGTATTTCGCCCCGCGTCGCTTTCCTTCGATCAGCAGATGCCCTGCCGCGCGCGCGCCGGTCATCCCGAACGGATGGCCCACGGCGATGGCGCCGCCGTCGACATTGACCCGATCCGGATCAAGGCCCAGCTTGTCGCGGCAATACAGCGCCTGGCTGGCGAAGGCCTCGTTCAGTTCCCACAGGTCGATGTCGTCGGCGGTCAGCCCGTGCTGGACCAGCAGCTTCGGCACCGCAAAGACCGGCCCGATGCCCATTTCCTCGGGCGCGCAGCCAGCGACCGCCATGCCCCGGAACGCGCCCAGCGGTGTCAGCCCCTCTGCGGTGGCCTGACTGGCCTCCATCACCACCACAGCCGCCGCCCCGTCGGACAGTTGCGAGGAATTGCCCGCCGTCACGAATTCGCCCTGTGCAATCGTCTCGCCATCGGCAAAGACAGGCTTCAGCGCGGCCAGCCCTTCGGCCGTCGTATCGGCGCGAAAACCCTCGTCACGATCCAGCAGGGTATCGACGTAAGATGTCTCGCCGGTGGCGCGGTCGGTGACCAGCTTACGGGTGGGCAGCGGCACGATTTCGGCGTCGAAGCGGCCAGCCTCGTGCGCGGCCGCGGTGCGCAGCTGGCTTTGCAGGGCGAAAGCGTCCTGCGCCTCGCGGCTGACGCCATATTTGCGGGCCACGATCTCGGCCGTCTCGATCATCGCCATATACATATGCGGCGACTTCGCCAGCACGGTTTCCGAGCGGTTGCGATAGCTGTTCTTGTGCTTGTTCTGCGTCAGGCTGATCGATTCCACCCCGCCCGCGACCACGGCCTGCATCCCGTCGAACATGATCTGGCGCGACGCGATGGCGATGGCCATCATCCCCGAGGAACACATCCGGTCCACCGTCATGCCCGGGACGCTGTCGGACAGCCCGGCGGCAATCGCCGTCAGCCGGCCGATGTTATAGCCTTGCGTGCCCTGCTGGGCGGAACAGCCCATGATGACATCGTCGATCCGGGCCGGGTCCAGACCGGCGCGTGCCACCGCCTGGGCTGCGGCATGGCCGGACAGCGCGGGCGCCTCGGTGTCATTAAAGGCACCCCGGAAGGCCTTGCCGATCGGAGTTCGGGCGACGGATACGATGACGGCTTCACGCAAAGGGCTTCTCCTTGTTCCTGCGTCCGGGCGGGCCCGGATCCTGACCTGGAACCTAGATTTGCCCCGCAGACGCGGCATCGTCTGATCGGCCTAGAGGTGATAGCCCCCATCGACATGGATCACCTGCCCGGTGACATAGCGCGCCCGCTCCGAGGCCAGCCAGACGACCGCCTCGGCCACGTCGCAAGCCTGCCCCATTGTCCGAAGCGGAATATTCTTCACAGCGGCCCGCATATAGTCCGCATCGATATCGCCGCGTTCGGTCAGCGCGGTATGCGAACCGGCCTCGATGATGCCCAAGGCCACACCATTGGCGCGGATGCCATAGCGGCCTTCCTCTTTGGCGATGCCCTTCATCACGGCATGAACGGCGGCCTTGGGCACCACCGACAGCCCGTCAGCGGGCGCCCAGCGGAACTGCGCCGCGCTTTGCACCGCGACCACCGATCCGCGCGTCGCGCGCAGATGCGGAATGGCGAAATGACACAGGTTGAAGAACCCAAGCGCGTCCTGCAACAGATGCGCCCGCATCTGATCGGGCGTTGTGCGCGACAGGTGAATCTGGGGAACCAGGGGGCCTGCGGCATAGACCAGCGTATCCAGTCCGCGCGTTGCAATCTGGTCCAGAAGCTCGCGCACCGCCTTGTCGTCGCCCGCGTTCAGTTGATGAACACTGGCCTGCCGGCCCGCCTGCCGCACGCTGGCGGCGACCCCTTCAGCGCGGTCGCGGTTGCCGTGATAGGTCAGCGCGACATCGTTGCCGGCGCTGGCAAGGGCCGCGCAGATCGCGGCCCCCACCCCACCGCTGCCGCCGACCACCAGCGACAGGGGTATAGGCACAGTCACGCGGCCTCGCGCCGGCCGGCGGGGTTGCCCTTGATGACCGTGGCGCGGATGTCGTGCGGATCAAGCCTGCGGATGATCTCCAACTGCTCGTCAGTCGGGGCCGGGGTTTCACCCAGGCCATCGGCTTGCAGCAGCGGGAAGCCCGTGTTGGCCTGCACTTCGTCGAAACTGACGCCGGGATGCAGGCTCAGCAGCCGCGCCGCATGATCCGGGCCGCCAAAGTCCAAGACGCACAGATCGGTGACGATCCGGCCGATGTCCACCACGTCGGGGCTGGTGCCCTCGGGCCAGTTCTCGGGCTTGTAGCCGACCGAGGCCACCACATCGACCTCGCCCTCGACAAAGGCGCGGGTCGAATGCTTGGGCAGGAACATCGAGTTCCTGTGCGAGATCGAGTTTCCGGGAAAACCGCGCACACCCAGCATCTGCACCTTGGGTTTGCCGAAATCGGGCCCCAAGGCCGAAATATTGGCCTGCGCCCAGCGGTCCACCTGCACCGGCGTCACCATCGCGTGCCGCCGCCCGGACCAAACGCTGTCGAAGACGCGGTGATAGGGCATCCAGCCCGAAAACTTCGGCTTGTAGTCGCCACGCGGGCCGATCGGCACCGGCTCCTCGACCAGAAAGGCCTCGCCATCGGTCATGCAGATGCCCGGCTCGAAGGTCAGCTTGGCCAGGCCTGCGGCAATGCGGGGAATGGGACCGATGCCGGTCACCAGTCGTTCGCCATCGCCGCGGAACGCCTCGGCGCAGGCGACGATCAGCAATTCGGCAAGGGTGAAGTCTTTTGCCTGTGTCATCGGGGCACCTTCAAAGAACGGGAAGAGGAAGAGCGCGGATCGCGGCTTCGCCGCCGACGACGTCGGTATAGGCAGCCTCGCCCGGCGCGACATACTTGTCGAAATAGGCCTGCCAGCCGCCACCTTCGGTGGCCGATGCCGCGTATTCGCGAAGATGCGGCAGATCCCAGCCATAGGCGTAATGCGACGCGGTCGGATGCGCGCCCAGCGGCGCATGAACCACGCCCGACACCAGGTAACGTTCGTAAAGATTGGCCTTCATCAGTTCGCCATCCTCGGACGCGACGCTGTCGACCAGTTCCTCGGTCGTGACATAGACCTTGCGGGCCGCGCGCGCCATCAGCGGATCGAAATAGGGATCGGGGCCGAAGGTCAGCGTATTGCCCAGGCGGTCGGCGCGGTTGCAATGCAGCAGCGCCACGTCCAGCCGGATCGCCGGCATGGCCAGCAGTGTCTGCCCGTCGGCATAGGGGGACTTGACCAGCTTGAAATCGGGGTTGTGCTTCAGAACCGAGGACCCGATCCCGACCGGGGTCGGCAGGAAGGGGACATTGTGACCCGCCGCCTGCAAGCCAAGCAGCAGAAGCCCTTCGTCCAGTTCCGTCACCTCGATCTGGCCGGCCTCGCGGACCTTGCGGAACCAGGGCTCGATCGGGATCACGTCCAGCGACACGAAGCCATAGATCAGCCGGCGGACCTTGCCCGCCGCGCAGAGCATGCCCATCTCGGCCCCGCCATAGCCGACCAGCGTCAGATCCTTCAGCGGCGAACGCAGGATCTCGCGCACCAGCGCCATCGGCTTGCGGCGCGGTCCCCAGCCGCCGAATCCGATGGTCATTCCGTCTTTCAGCCCGGCAACCACCGAGGCAAGGCTCATTTCCTTGTTCATTCGTCTTTCCGTCCGTTTCTACCGGCCCGTCCGAACAGGACGCCTCCGGGACCGCATCGGTGTCCCCGTCCTGCGGCGGCAGGGCGGCGACGCCCTGTCATCGGCCTTTCCCGGCAGCGCAGCATGGTTCAATCGGACTAACCACCCGAAAATTCACGAACTCGCACCGCCTGATGGCAGAAAGGCATAATATTGCAGGGTTTCCGCAACACAGCCGGGTCTGTCCTGCCCCCTGATCTCGACCGTCATCGTGACGCGGGTCTGGATGACGCCGGGCTGCGTTTCCCGCACATCCGACAGGATGCCATTGGCGCGCAGGGTCGCACCGACCGGCATGGGCGCCGGAAAGCGGACCCGGTCCACGCCGTAATTCACCCCCCAGTCCACGTTGCGCGGCATCAGCAGTTCGGGCAGCACCATGTTCAGCAGGGACAGCGTCAGAAAGCCATGCGCCACCGTCCGGCCAAAGGGCCCGCGCGCCGCGCGCTCGGGATCGACATGCAGCCACTGGTGATCGCCCGTCGCCTCGGCGAACAGGTCGATCCGCTTCTGATCGATGGTCAGCCAGCGGCTGCAGCCCAGATCACGGCCGCGCCCCGACAGGGCCTCGGCGGCAGAGGACGGCGCAAACGTCATGATCTTCTCCGTTCCTGAAGGCAGCAGGTTTGACGGCGGCAGCATCGCGCCGCATCGTCCGAACGGCCGAAGATGTCGTCTGTTTTGACGATGCCGAGGCATCGCCATCCGGCCAAGGCTGGCGGCAACCGACACAACTGCCGAAGGATACCCGCCATGCCGTTCACGCCGCCCCCGCCCTATCCCGCATCGCACGGTCTGGCTGCAGGCAAGACCGTTCTCGTCACCGCCTCGGCAGGAACGGGGCTGGGCTTCGCCACGGCCAAGCGATTCGCCGAGGAAGGCGCGACCGTCATGCTGTCGGACATGCATGAAAAGCGGCTGGCGGACTATGCCGACCGGCTGGAGGCCGAGATCGGCCGCAAGGTCCATCGCAAGCTGGCCGATGTCACAAGCGAGGACGACGTTCGCGCCCTGATCGCCGCCGCCGAGGACGACATGGGTCGGCTTGACGTGCTGGTGAACAATGCCGGGCTGGGCGGCACCGTCGACCTGCTGGAGATGGAGGACGCGCTGTGGAACAAGATCCTCGAGGTGAACCTGACCGGCACCATGCGCATGGTCCGTGCGGCGCTGCCGGGAATGATCGCGCGCGGGTCGGGCAATATCATCAACCTGTCCTCGGTCGTGGCATGGCGGCCATCGCCGGGTCAAAGCGCTTATGCCACATCCAAGGCCGGGATTCTGGCCTTTACCCGCGCAACCGCGATGGAGGTCGCCCGCCACGGCATCCGCATCAACGCGGTCGTGCCCTCAATCGCCATGCATCCGAACCTTGCCAAGGTGACGACGCCGGAATTCCTGGAACAGCTGATCAACACCCATGAGGCCTTCGACCGCGCGGCCGAGCCGTGGGAGATCGGCAATGTCGCGGTGTTCCTGGCCTCGGACTATTCCAGCTACATGACCGGAGAGGCCGTATCGGTGTCCTGCCGCCACGCCTGAACGAAAAAAGGGGCGGCATCAGGGCCGCCCCCGTCGCAGGGATCAGAGCAGCGCCGACACCGCCCTCAGCCGCTCCTCGGCCTCGGCGATGATGCGCGAGATCAGCTCGTCGCAGCTTTCCAGCCGGTCGATCATCGCCGCCGCCTGCCCCGACGGCAGCAGCCCATGGACAGGATCGCCCTTGCCGATCCCGCGCTCGACCATGGCCAGCAGGTTCGGGGCCAGCACGGTGGCGCCGAAATTGCCCGGATCGGCGGCAAAGCTGCGCCATGCCATTCGCATCATGCCCAGCGTGCCCTGCCCGTTGTCGCGCGCATAGCTGCGGGCATGTTTCAGTGCCAGCGACAGCTTGGCCGCAGCTCTTAAGGATTCGATGCGTTTCAGTTCCTCATTTTCGATGAAGCGCTGCGGCAAGCCGTCGACGGCGGTGGTCACCTTGATCCGCACCGGATCCTTCTGCGCCAGATAGCGCGCCAGCGCATCCGGGTGGACGGGGGAATCGCTGGTCATCAGAAAGCGTGTGCCCATGGCGATCCCCACCGCACCGTATGCCAGCGCCGCCGCCAGTCCCCGGCCGTCGAACATGCCGCCCGCCGCGACCACCGGCACCTGCACCGCATCCAGCACCTGCGGCAGCAGGATCGAGGTCGGCACCGCGCCGGTATGGCCACCGCCCTCGCCGCCCTGGATCGTGACGATATCGGCGCCCAGTTCGACAGCCTTGACCGCATGCTTGACCGCGCCGACAGTCGGCATGCAGATCACGCCGGCATCCTTCAACCGCCCGATGGTCGCCGCATCCGGCCCGCGCCCATAGCTGACGGCGGCGACACGATAGCGGATGACGGCCTCGATCACCTCATCGGCATTGGGCTGGAACATGTGGAAATTCACGCCGAAGGGCCGGTCGGTCAGCGCCTTCAGACGCTGGATAACGCCCTCAACCTGACCCGGGGCGATGGTCGCGCCGGCCAGAAAGCCAAAGCCGCCCGCATTGCAGGTCGCGGCGGTCAGCTTTTCGTCCGAAACCCAGCCCATGGCCGTCTGCACCACCGGATAGCGGCAACCCAACCGGTCGCAAAGCACGGTGTGAAGGGTGGTCGTCATCGGCATCGCTCCGCAATTCGGTCAGTTTCGGCCCAAGCCATGCGCCCCTTCAGGTCCGCCCGGCATCGTCCGAACCGATTAGACCCCGGTCACCCGTTCGAACGATGCGCGAACCCGGCCGCCTTGTCAGCCTGTTTCATCGGGCCCCTGCGGAGGAGCAGCAGCCCGCAGCCGTTTCAGGAGGAGAGCATGGCGAAATCACCCCTAGGATTGATCCTGACCGCAGCCACGGCGCTTGCGCTGTCCGCAACCACGGGCCTGGCGCAGGATCACACGCCGATCCGCTTCGGCGGCATGAGTTCCGTTTCCGGCGGCGGGGCGGGGATCGGCGCCATGGCGATGGTCGGCTACCGGCTGGCGGTTGATGAACTGAACCAGAAGGGCGGCGTCCTGGGCCGCCGGGTCGAACTGATCGAGGCCGATACCCAGACGAACCCCACCCATGCCGTGTCGGAACTGCGTCGCCTTGTCGATTCCCAAGGGATCGAGGCGCTGATGGGCCCGGCCACCAGTCAAGAAGCGATCCCGGTTTCTGATCTGGCGAAGGACATGAACATTTTGCAGATCACCACGGCGGCCTCGACCGACCTGACGCCCGATCGCGGACCGCTGCACTTCTCGCTGTCGCCGCTGGGGGTCGATCAGATGATCCCCAATGTGGATTATGCTTTGAACGTGCTGGGGGTGACAAAGCTGGCCATCATTTCGGACAATGGCGGCATGTCGAAATCGGGCGTGGCCGATCTGCTGGCCTATCTGGATCAGAAAGGCGTCCAGCCGGTCGCGGTGCAGGAATTCGCCTTCAAGACCGAGGATCTGACGCCGCAGCTTTTCTCGATGCGACGTGCGGGGGCCGAGGCGGTGCTGCTGATCAACTCGCTTTATGACGATTCCGCGCGGCTGCTGCAAAACCGAGAGGAGATCGGCTGGGAAGTGCCGGTGCTGGGAAACCTGACAACGGTCAGCAACGCCCGCACCATCGCAGCCAATATCGGTGCCGACGCCATGCAGGGCGTCTATGGGACCATGTTCGTCGGCACCACCTATTGTCCGGGCGACGCCGAAGGCAGCTCGGCCTATGCGCAGTACGTAGCCCATGCCCGCGCGGCCTATCCCGACATCGACCGGGTCGGCGGCCCCGCCTCGGTGGCGCAATTCTATCTGGCGCCGATCATCGCCGCAGCCGCAGCCGAAGGTGCCGGCAGCACCGACGGTCAGGCGATGGCAGACTGGATCACGGCGCAGGATAAGATCGTCACCATTCTTGGCCCGCTGGGGGGCGATCCGGACAGCCATTTCCTGCCCGGCCTGCCCGCCATGGCGATGGTCAAGGAACCGCATCTTGTGCGCGAAGACGGCACCTACCTGCGCGCCGATTGTCCGGAGGCCGGATGAGCCCCGCCGATTACACCGAGATCCTGAACCTCGAAGGGCTCTATGCCCGCTGTTGGGATCAGAACGATGCCGAAGGCTGGGCGGGCGTCTTTGCCGAGGACGGCATCTTCGAGATCGCCCCCGCCGGGGACCGCGCACCCCTGCGGCTGCAAGGCAGGGCCGCGCTGGCGCGGTTCTGCGCCGACTTCAACGCCGTTCATCAGGGCGTCCATTTGCCGTCCATTCCGTGGCTGCGCTTTGAAAACGACCGCGCCTTCGGCCATCTGAACTTTCACTTCGTGGCCATCGCGCGCCATTCGCCGACGCATACGGTGAAGCGCCTCGCGACCGGCCATTACGAGGTCACCTATCACCGCGTGGACGGGCGGTGGCTGATGGCCCACCGGATTGAAAAACCGTTCCAAAGTGCCAGAAGCGAATCCTTCGATTACTGACGCGGCGCCGGATCGTCCTTTCGGACGATGCCGGGCTGCGCCCGCTTCCTCACGTTCGACGGATGGTCGCGCGCCGTCAGCCGACCAGTGGGGAGGAGACATGACGACACCAGTTCCGGCCGAATTGGTCCGGGGCCTCTATGCGGGCATCCGGACCAATCCGCCCTTCAAGACCATCCTGATGCAGCTTGCCCATGCGGCTGCATCGGACGCATGCGCCATCGTGATCGAGCGCAGGCTGCGCGACCGGCCCGGCGCTGTCTTTTCCGGACACGCCCCCGACAGTCGCCGCATCGCCTATAGCAGCGTCTTCGGCGAGGATCCCTTTGCCGACCTGGCGCTGAACCGTGCGGTCACGATGCGGGAACATCTGGGGGCCGAGCGATTTGCCTGCTCGTCCTTCATGGCGCAGTTCATGCGCGATCAGGGTTTGCAGAACGTGCTGGGGATCGACGTTTGCGAGCCGGGCGGGCACCGGATCAGGCTGCGCGCCTCGCGCAGGCTGGGCGACCCCGATTTCGGCCCCGATGAAAAATCGCTGTTCGATGCTCTGGCCCCGCATCTGGCCGAAGCGGCTGGTCTGTTTCTGCATCTGGATTCGGTCGAGGCCGAGCAGAACCTGTATGCCACCGCGTTGAACCGGCTAGCCTTCGGCGCGGTGGTGGTGGACCGTCAGGGCACCGTTCTGCGCATCACTGAAAAGGCACAACAGATCCTGCGCCAGCACGACATGCTGATCGCGGTTGATGGAGGGTGGCGGCTGGCCATGGCGGGCCGCCAGCGCGGCGGCCTTGCCGAGGCGATCCGCCGCCATGCCACGCCGGATCATGCCGGTGACCCGGCCTGGCCGATCCTGGTGCAGACCGAAACGGGCGAGATGCTGAACCTGATCGTGCGCAATGCCGAAATCAACGCCCGGCTGGACCACCCGCTTGAGGGTGCGGCCCTGATCACCATCTCGGACGCCGGCAGCACGGACGCGCCCTCGCCACGGACGCTGGCGATGCTTTACGGGCTGACGCCCTGCGAATCGCGCCTGGCGGCCTTGCTGGGCCAGGGGCTGGACCTCGATACCGCAAGCGAGCGCCTGGGCATTGCCAAGAACACGGCCAAGGCCCATCTGCGCATGATCTTTGCCAAGACACGGGTCACGCGGCAAAGCAGCCTTGTGCGGCTGGTGCTGCGCTCGGTCGATGAATTGCTGCCGCGCCCTGCCGACCACGCGGCACCCCCCGCGATGACCCCGGCGCAGTGGCGCGACAGTTGGCCCCACCATCACCATGCATGAGGACGCGATGACTGATCTGGAGCGGCTTCTGGCCATCGAGGATATCCGCAACCTGAAGGCCCGCCGCATCCGCGCGATGGACGAAAAGAGGTGGTCCGATTACGAGGCCATGCATGTCGAGGATCACGTCTCGGACACCTATGCCGGCGAGCCTGCCATCGGCGCCCGCGCCAATGCCCAGCGGCTGTCGCAGGTGCTGGCCGATGTGGTTTCCGTTCATCATGCCCATACGCCCGAGATCACCATCACCGGACCCGATACGGCCGAAGGCGTCTGGGCGATGGAGGACATGCTGTTCTGGAAACAGGCGGATCAGGACCATTGGCTGCATGGCTATGGCCATTACCACGAGAAATATCGCAAGACGCCCGAGGGGTGGAAGTTCTGCTATCGCCGGCTGACGCGGCTGCGGGTCGAGACATCGCCGGGCGCGACCTTCGGTGATCTGAACACCCGGACGCGCAGCGCATGAGGAACGATATGTCCCCGCTTTTTACCCCCGTCCGCCTTGGCGCGCTGAATCTGCGCAATGCAATTGCGATGTCGCCGATGACGCGCTCGCGCGCGGGCGCGCGGGACGAACCGACCGAACTGCATGTCGAATATTACCGCCAGCGCGCGGGCGCCGGGCTGATCGTGACCGAGGGCGTGCAGCCCTCGCCCGACGGCAAGGGCTATTGCCGCACGCCGGGCATCTATTCGCCCGCGCAGATCGAGGGCTGGCGCCGCGTGGCCGAGGCGGTCCATGCCGAGAGCGGCCTGGTCGTGATGCAACTGATGCATTGCGGGCGGGTCGCCTCGCGGCTGAACAAACCGGACGGATCGGACATCGTGGCGCCCTCTGCCGTCACCGCAAAGGCGGAAATCTTTGCCGAAGGTCACGGGCTGGTGCCGTTGGACCCGCCCCGCGCCCTGTCCACCGATGAGGTCGGGCAGGTCGTGCAGGACTATCGTCAGGCGGCGTTGAACGCGCGGGCAGCCGGCATGGACGGGGTCGAGTTGCATTGCTCCTCGGGCTATCTGCCGATGCAGTTCCTGTCCTCGAACACGAACCTGCGCGACGACCGTTACGGCGGCAGCGTCGAGAACCGCATCCGCTTCGTGATGGAATGCCTGACCGCCATGGGCGAGGCCATCGGCTTTGACCGTGTCGGCCTGCGCGTCTGCCCCGGCTTTGGCTATAATGACATCGACGATGCCGATCCGGCAGAAACCTATGGCCTGCTGTTCGACCGCGCATCGGCGCTTGGGCTCGCCTATCTGCATCTGGTGCGGCGCAGCTTTCCCAAAGTGGACAACTTCGCCCTGACCAGGGCGCATTGGCGGGGGCCGCTGATCCTGAACAACGAATTGGACGGGGCCAGCGCCGCACAGGCGCTGCGCGACGGACTGGCCGATGCCGTGTCCTTTGGCCGGCCTTTCATCGGCAACCCCGATCTGGTCGAACGTCTGCGCCAGGGCGTGCCGCTGTCCGGCTACGATCAGGAGCGCGTCTATACCCCCGGTCCGCAGGGCTATATCGACTATCCGGCCGCGACCTGAAGGTCAGACGCGAATCAGCTGCCCTCCATCCACCGTCAGGCAGGTGCCGTTCACAAAGGATGCGCCGTCCCCGCAGAGCCAGATCACCGCAGCGGCGATTTCGTCGGGGCTGGCGAAACGGCCCTGCGGGATGGCGCGGACCGCCTGTTCCATCAGCGCCGGATCCTGATCATAGCGCGCGGTCAGCCGCGTCTGCACCATCCCCGGCGCGACGGCATTGCAGCGCAGCCCCTGGCCGCCATATTCGTCGGCGATGGTCCTGGTCAGGCCCAGCACCCCATGCTTGGCCGCCGTATAGGCCGGGATCTCTGGCCCGCCGCGAAATCCCATGATCGAACTGATGTTCACGATCGCCCCGCCGCCCGAGCGCAGGATCAGCGGGATCTGGAACTTCGCGCTCAGGAAGACTCCGGTCAGATTGATCCCGATCACCCGGTTCCATGTCTCGGTCGCGTAATCCGCCGTGCGCGCCCGGTCGGGACCGCCGCCCGCAATGCCGGCGGCATTGACGGCATGGTCCAGCCGGCCAAAGCGCCCTTCGACCGCGCTGACCATGGCGCGGCAATCCGCCTCCTGACTGACATCGCAGGGGATGGTCAGGTTGACGATATTCTCGGACGCCAGTTCCTTCGCGGCACACGCCAGGGCGTCCTCTTCACGATCCGCAATGGCGACCCTTGCGCCCGCACGACCAAAGGCCAGAGCGCAGGCCAGACCGATCCCATTCGCGCCCCCGGTGATCAGTGCAACTCGCTCCATTCCTCACCCCTCCTGCGCGGCGATCTGGCCGGTCAACAGCCCGCCATCGCAGACGAAGTCCGCGCCCGTGCAATAGGACGACAGGTCGGACGCCAGAAAGCAGACCAGATTGGCGATGTCGCGCGGTGCCCCCGCGCGTCGTGCAGGCAGTCTCGCGATCTGCTGCTGCGCTGAATTGCGTGACAGGATCTCGGCAATCATCGGTGTCTCGACAAAGCCGGGCAGCACGGCGTTCACCCGGATGCCATGCGGCGCAAGATCCAGCGCCGCCACCTTGGTCAGGCCGCGAACGGCATATTTGGTCGCGGAATAGCCCGAATGACCGTTATACGCCTTGATCCCCGAGGCCGAGACGATGTTGATGATCGACCCGCCCTGCCCCTGCATCAGCGGCACCCCCGCGCAAATGCCAAGCCAGGGCCCCAGCTGGTTGACACGATATTGCGCCTCGAACGCGTCCAGCCCCTCGGCGCTGAAAGGCGTCGGCTTGCAGATCGCCGCGTTGTTGACCAGGACATTCAGGCGGCCAAAACGATCCGCGACCACCCGCATCGCCTCTTGCCAATCCTCGGACCGCGAGACGTCCAGGCGCTGAAACAGCGCGGCAGGGCCGATCTCGTCACACAGCGCCCGCCCCTCGTCCTCGATGATATCACAGACGATGATCCGCGCACCCTCTTCAGCGAACAGCCGCGCCTCTTCGGCCCCTTGTCCGCGTGCCCCGCCGGTGATCAGCGCGACTTTTCCCTCCAGCATTCCCATGTCCTGCCCCTGTCTATCTCGTGGTCCCAAACTGCCCGCCGGCCCCGCATCCCGCATCGTTCGATCAGGTGAGAGCGCGGAAGAAAGGGCGGGACACATCATGCGCCCCGCCCCTCAGGCTGTTCTGCAAAAGCTCAGAAGCTGAACTGCGCCATGGCATTGATCCGGTCGTTGTCGACCTTGCCCCCGCCGAATTCCTTGCGCTGCAAACGCTGGTATTCGATGGCCAGCAGGATGTTGTCGGCCGGCTTGTAGCGTGCGGTCAGGAACCCGGTGGAGATGTCCTTGACTGAAAGCGCTTCCATCCCGGCAAAGTCGTCGTAGTCGTAATGGCCATACGAAACGCTCAGTTCCAGCTTGGGCGTGATGGCATGGGCAATGTCGAAGCCATATCCGCTGATCCTGACGGGGTCGCCATTGGCGTCGATGTCGTAGCCGGACTTGAACGTGGCTTGCCCTGCCTGCTGGCCGATGCCGTTGCCATAGTTCAGCAGGCTGGATACACCCTCGCCGATGACGTAAACGCCGCGCAGGGTGCCGCCCTCCCACGGTTTCGCAACGGCCGAGATGCTTGCACCCCAACCCGACACGCTGTCTCCTGACAGGTCATCCAGCCCGCGCGAGGCAACCGCGAGTTTGTACATGTTATCGCCTTGGGTAAAGCGCACTGCACCTGTCACCAGAGGCCGCGACTTGTAGGAGGCAAAATCATCCTCAAGCGAGGCGGACAGCGTCAACGCATCGGACACCGCGTGGGTATAGCGGATCTGCATCGCCCGATAGCCCGCACCGCCGGGCACGCCGTTGAAATCGACCATCGCCGCCGGGTTTCCGTCCGCGTTCCAGTTCGACCATGTCTGGCCCAGAATCCAGCCGGCATATTCGCCATAGGCATGGCGGATGCGGAACGAACCACCGCCACTTCCGTAGAAATCCCCCTCGAAATTGAATCTGAAATCGCCGGTCGATCCCCGGACCCCGATCCGGGTCTGGTACGCATGAGCGCCGAACTTGTCGTCCTCGGGCGATTCCGAGGTGATATTGGCAAAGCCCAGGTTGTTCGGACCCATGTTATACTTGCTGTCGGCGTAGATATCCGCCCTGACATAGCCGTAAAAGGTCAACTCCATCCCGCTGCCCGAGACGACCAGCCCCTTGTTTTCCTTTTCGGCCTCAAGCTGAGCGACCCGCGCCTCAAGTTCAGCCAGACTTTGCGCCGATGCGCCGGACGATGCGGTCATCAGACCGACAACCACACAGCAACTCAGCACCCCCCCGTTTTTCATTCGCACAGATTCCTCCCTCGTTGTGCGTCGGAGGTAGAAGGAAGTCCGGGAAACCAATCGTATTTAGAAGATCCCGGACCCATCCACCACATCACGGGAGAGTGAACCGAGATAGCAGAACTGCGAATGACTGCGAAGGACTAACCCGTTTGGATTAGGGTAAGAACCTATTGATCATCCGCTTGCGGCGTGATTCAGCCTCTGCAAGGAGACTGATCGACGAGTAATCGTTTCTGGCTGACGGACGCGCAAATGGCGTGGCTGCAGCGCCGACGCGCCCTCGGCCAGGCCGTGCTCGCCCGCGCCACCTGCGGCAGCATTCGCGTCAAGCTCATCAAGATCGGCGCGCTGGTCACCGTCAGCGCCCACCGCCGATTATGTGCCTGACGTACCATCGCCGCCCCGCCTGACCCCTTCCCGCAACCTTCCAAACCCCACCGCTCTCGCGCGCGTTCCTGGCGCCGCAGACCCGCGTGTCCAAACCGGCACAGCCCTGTCCACTACACCCAGTCCGACCCGAACACGCCCCCTGCCATCGACTCGTGAGAAGTCCGGGCTAGATCAGGTGCCGGAACCGCGCCAGGAACGCCCGCGCGCCCGGATCAGCCAGCAGGCCCATCGCGGCGCGGGGGGTGGCCCAATGCGCGCTGTGATGCGGCTCGGTCGGGGCTGACAGGCGCAGGATCGGGCGCGCCACCCAGACATGGCACAGCTTTTCGGCCCACCAGCCATAGTCCGGCATGAAGGCGAAGCGGCGATAGGCGCCCAACCTGCGGGCATTGCCGATGGTCCAGCCGGTTTCCTCGAACACCTCGCGGTGCAGCGCGCGCAGGCCGGTTTCACCGGGATCGATGCCGCCGCCCGGCAGCTGGTATTCCGGTTCCGGTCCGGACTGATGCGTCAGCAACAGCAGCCCGTCGCGGATCAGCAGGGCATAGGCGCCGGGGCGCAGACGGTGCCGCCGTCCGGGGCAAGGAATATGGCCGTAACGGGGGATCATGGGAACTCCGGTTGCTCGCGCCCGTCTAGCGCAACCCCGCGCGACGCAAAAGCCGCCCCCTTGGGATTGCCCGCAAACATCCTATATTGGGCGCGACCCGGCCCGCCTTGCGCGGGCCTGCCCAGGATTTCAGGAATCACCGCATGAGCAAGATCAACCAGATCGCGTGGGACGACACGATTCTGCCGTTCCAACTGGATCGTTCGGACATTCGCGGCCGCGTCGCCCGCCTGGACGGGGTGCTGGACCACATCCTGTCGCGCCACGACTATCCGACCCCGGTCGGCGCCCTGGTGGCCGAACTGGCGCTGCTGGCGGCCCTGGTCGGCCCGACCGTCAAGCTGCGCTGGAAGCTCAGCCTTCAGGTGCGGGGCAACGGCGCCATCCGCACGCTGGCCGCCGACTATTACGCCCCCGAACGGGACGGCGCCCCGGCCCGGATCCGCGCCTGGGCCAGCTTTGACGACGCCCGGCTGGACGACCGCCCCCCCTTCCAGCAGATCGGCGAAGGCTATTTCGCCGTGCTGATCGACCAGGGCGAAGGCACGCTGCCCTATCAGGGGATCACGCCCTTGGCGGGCGGGTCGCTGTCGGCCTGCGCGCAGACCTATTTCGCGCAATCCGAACAGTTGCCGACCCGGTTCCAGCTTGCCAGCGGGGCGTCGCGCCTGTCGGGGCAGGACAGCCATTGGCGGGCGGGCGGCGTGATGCTGCAAACCCTGCCCGCCAAACCCATGCAGGGCGACGGCGGCAGCGGCGAGGGCGGGCTGATCGAGGCCGCCGACATCCTGCAAGGCGCCGAATCCGAGGATTGGAACCGCGCCAACCTGCTGCTGGACACGGTCGAGGTTCTGGAGCTGATCGGCCCCTCGGTCGGGCCGACCGACCTGCTGCTGCGCCTGTTCCACGAGGAGGAACCGCGCGTCTTCGATACGCAGCGGGTCGAATTCGGCTGCTCCTGCACGGCGGACCGGGTGCGCAACACGCTGTCGATCTATTCCGCCAAGGACATCGCGCATATGACGACCGACGCGGGCATCGTCACCGCCGACTGCCAGTTTTGCGGGGCGCATTACGAATTCGACCCGCACAGCCTGGGCTTCGAGGCCACCGTGGACGCCGACGGCCAGCCCCTGTCCGACAGGGCGGCCGAGTGATTCCCGACTGGTCCGAGGATCGCCTGCGCCACGCGCTGGCCGTGGCCATGGGGCCGACCTCTGATTACGACCTCAACCCGGACGTGACTCCGCCTGCGGGCAGCCTGCGCCCGGCAGGGGTTCTGGCCGCGTTCCATCAGGACGACGGCCGCCTGCTCCTGACCAAGCGCGCCTCGGGCCTCCGCCACCATCCGGGCCAGATCGCCCTGCCCGGCGGCAAGGTCGATCCAGGGGATGCCGACGATGTGGCCGCCGCCCTGCGCGAGGCGCAGGAGGAGATCGGCCTGGATCCCGCGCAGGTCGATCTGCTGGGCACGCTGCCGCCGCACCGCACCGTCACCGGCTTCGCCGTGACCCCGGTCATCGGCATCATCCGCGGCCCCTTCGCCCCGCGCCCCGAACCCGGCGAGGTCGAGGAGGCCTTCGCGCTGCCCTTTACCCATGTCGCCGATCCCTCGCGCTATCGGATCGAAAGGCGGCGCTGGCGCGAGGGCTGGCGCAGCTATCACGCCGCGCCCTTCGGCCCCTATTACCTGTGGGGTGCGACGGCGCGGATTCTGCTGGGCCTGGCCAGAAGGATGCAGGCGTGACGCAGCTTCCCCCGGCGGCCTTGCAGGATCGCGCCCTGCAATCGGTTTTCGACGCCCTCCAGGCGGGCGGCCACCGCGCCTGGCTGGTCGGCGGCGCGGTCAGGAACGCCCTGCTGGGCGAGCCGGTGGGCGATCTGGATCTGGCGACCGACGCGCCGCCGGAAACGGTCACGCGGCTGACCCAGGCCGCCGGGCTGAAGCCGGTGCCCACGGGCATCGACCATGGCACGGTGACGGTGGTGGCGGACGGGCGCGGCTTCGAGGTGACGACCCTGCGCCGCGACGTGGAAACCGACGGTCGCCGCGCGGTGGTGGCCTTTTCCGACGATCTGGCGCAGGACGCCCGGCGGCGCGATTTCACGATGAACGCGCTTTATGCCGACCGCGGCGGCACGGTCATCGACCTTGTCGGGGGCTTGGACGACCTGCGCGCCCGGCGCCTGCGTTTCGTCGGCGATCCCGCGCAACGCATCGCCGAGGATTACCTGCGGATCCTGCGCTTCTTCCGCTTCCTGGCCTGGTATGGCCGCGATGCCGATCCGGCGGCGATCGCCGCCTGCCGGGACGGGCGCGACGGGTTGGACGGCATTTCCCGCGAACGCATCGGCCAGGAATTCCGCAAGCTGCTGATGGCCCCCGATCCGCTGCCCGCAATCCGGCTGATGGCGGATACCGGCGTCCTGAAGAAGGTTCTGCCGGATGCCGCGCCGGACCGGCTTTCCGCCCTGCAATCCCCCGCGCCCTGGCTGGCGCGGCTGGTCGCGCTGTCCCAGGCCGACCTGACCGAGGTTCTGCGCCTGTCCCGGTCCGAGGCCCGCGACCATCGCATCCTTGCCACCGCCCTGGCCGAGGACTGGTCCTTCCACCGCATCGCTTATCGCCTGTCGGGCGACCTTGCCCAGGCCGCCGCGCTGCTGGTCCAGACCGGGCGGTCAGGCCCCTGCCCCGGCTGGGCCGAGGCGCAGGCCGCCGCCCGCCCGCTGCCCATCGCCGCCGCCGATCTGCAACCTCGCCTGCAAGGCCCGGCGCTTGGCCGGGGGCTGAAAGCGGCCGAGGATGCCTGGATCGAATCGGGCTTTGCCCTGCCGCCCTCCGCCCTGATCGACATCGCCCTGCTGGCCGGAAAGACGCCATGACCCTGCACCACCGCCTTGGCCGCCTGATCGACGCCTTCCGCCCCGCCGAGGGTCCGCCCCCCGCCACGCTGCTGGCCTTCTTCCGCTGGTGCCTGTCGGGCGCCTGGGGCGGGCTTGGGCTGGCCGCCGTCGCATCCGCACTGGGCGGTGTGGCCGACGTGGTCGCGGCCGTGCTGCTGGGCTGGGTCGTGGACGCCATCGCCAGCGGCGATCCCGGCGCCTTCTGGGGCCAAAACGGGCTGCTGGTCGCGGCCTTCGTGGGCTTCTTCCTGCTGCTGCGGCCGCTGATCTTCGGCCTGTCCACCGCGACCAGCAGCGTCATCATCGGGCCGAACGTGCTGCCGCTGGTCCTGTCGCGGATCCACCGCTGGACCATGGGCCATTCGGTCGCCTTCTTCGACAACGATTTCGCCGGCCGGCTCGCGCAGAAGCAGATGCAGACCGCCCGCGCCGTCACCGATGTCGCCACGGAAATGGTGAACGTGGTGGCTTTCGCGCTGGCCTCGATCCTGGGGTCGGCGGCCTTCCTGGTGTCGGTCGATGCCTGGGGCGCGGTGGCGCTGATCCTGTGGCTGGCGTCCTATCTGGTGCTGATCAAGTTCTTCCTGCCGCGCATCCGCGCGAAATCGGGCGCCCGCGCCTCGGCCCGCGCGATGATCACCGGGCAGGTGGTCGACACGATCACCAACATCAAGACCGTCAAGCTGTTCGCCCATGCCGAACACGAGGATCGCGCCGCCTTGGGTGCCATGGCGGGGTTCCGCGAACGGGCGCTGGATTTCGGCGTGGTCAGCAGCAGCTTCCGCATGTCGCTGATGGTGATTGCGGGGGTGCTGCCGGTGATCCTGGTGGGCGGGTCCATCATGCTGTGGCGGCAGGGCCAGGCCACGCCGGGCGACGTGGCGGCGGCGGGGGCCATCGCCATGCGCCTGTCGCAGATGACCGGCTGGGTCAGCATGGCGCTGATGGGCATCTGGGGCAGCGTGGGCGAGGTCGAGGACGGCATGAAGACCCTGTCCCCTGCCCATGGCCTGACCGACGCCCCCGATGCCATTGCGATGGAGGGCGTCGCGGGCCGGATCGATTTCGACCATGTGGGTTTCGCCTATGGCCGCGACGAAGGCGGCTTGCGCGACATCGACCTGCATATCCGACCGGGCGAGAAGGTGGGCATCGTCGGCGCGTCGGGGGCGGGCAAGTCCACCATGGTCGCGCTGCTGCTGCGGCTGTACGACGTGGAAAAGGGCGCCATCCGAATCGACGGGCAGGACATCCGCCACGTCACCCAGGAAAGCCTGCGCCGCCAGATCGGCATGGTCACGCAGGAAACGGCGATGTTCAACCGATCGGCCCGCGACAACATCCTGTATGGCCGCCCCGGCGCCAGCCAGGCCGAGGTTGAGGCGGCGGCGCGGGCCGCCGAGGCGCATGACTTCATCCTGACGCTGCAGGATCATGCCGGGCGCAAGGGCTATGACGCGCATCTGGGCGAGCGCGGGGTCAAGCTGTCGGGGGGGCAGCGCCAGCGGATCGCGCTGGCCCGCGCGTTCCTCAAGGACGCGCCGATCCTGGTTCTGGACGAAGCCACCAGTGCCCTGGACAGCGAGGTCGAGGCCCAGGTTCAGGATGCCCTGGTCCGCGCCATGAAGGGCAAGACGGTGCTGGCCATCGCCCACCGGCTGTCCACCATCGCCGAGCTGGACCGGATCATCGTCATGGATGCGGGCCGGATCGTCGAACAGGGCAGCCACGATCAACTGCTGGCGCGCGGCGGGCTGTATGCGCGGTATTGGAACCGGCAGTCGGGCGGGTTCCTGGGCACCGAGGAAGCGGCCGAATGAGCCTGTGGCAGGTCGAGCGCCTGGGCCGTCGCGGCGACGGGGTGGCGGCCGGCGACGCAGGTCGCGCCTTGGCCCCCCTGACCCTTCCCGGCGAACGGATCGAGGGCGAGGCGCAGGACGGCCGCATCGCCGCGCCGCGCATCGTCACGCCCTCGGCCGACCGGGTGCGGCCCATCTGCGCCCATTACCGCGCCTGCGGAGGCTGTTCACTGATGCATGCGTCTGACGGTTTCACCACCGCCTGGAAACGGCAGGTGGTCGAGGCCGCACTGGCCGCGCGCGGTCTGCCCGCGCCCATCGAGGCGGTGCATGTCTCGCCCCCCTTGTCGCGACGCCGCGCGGTGCTGTCGGGGAAACGCACCAAGAAGGGCGCCTTAGTGGGGTTCCACGCGCGGGCCTCGGACGTGATCGTGGATCTGGCCGAATGCCACGTCATGCGCCCCCAGATCACCGCAGCCCTGCCCCTGCTGCGGCAGATCACCGTGGCGGGCGCCTCGCGCAGCGCAGAACTGTCGATGACGGTGATCCACGGCCCCGCCGGGCTGGACCTGACCATCACCGGCGGCAAGCCGTTGGATCCGGCGCTGTTCCAGACGCTGGCCGCTTTGGCGGACCAGGGCGATCTGGCGCGGCTGACCTGGCAGGATCAGGCCGGGGACAGCCAGTCGATCACCCGCCGCCCCCCGGCCCTGCCGATGGGCCGCGCGCGGGTCGTGCCGCCGCCGGGGGCGTTCCTGCAAGCGACCCCGGACGGAGAGGGCGCGCTGCTGGCGGCGGTGCGCGGCATGACGGCGGGCGCCACGCGCATCGTCGATCTGTTCGCGGGCTGCGGGACATTCGCGCTGCCCCTGGCGGAAGCCGCGACCGTCCACGCGGTCGAGGGGCTGGCGGCCCCCCTGGCCGCCTTGGACGCGGGCTGGCGCGCCGCCCCCGGCCTGGGCCGCGTCACGACCGAGATTCGCGACCTGGCCCGTCGCCCGCTGATGGCCGACGAGCTGGAGCGCTTTGACGCAATCGTGATCGACCCGCCCCGCGCCGGGGCCGAGGCGCAGGCGCGCGAAATCGCCAGATCCAGGGTCGGGCGGCTGGCCTTCGTGGCCTGCGATCCGGTCAATTTCTCAAGGGATGCGCAGCTTCTTGCCGATGGCGGCTTCAGGTTGACCCGGCTGATCGTGGTCGATCAGTTCCGGTGGTCGCCACATGTCGAAACGGTCGCGGAATTCGTCAGAACCTAGTCAGATCACAGTCGCTTGTGATATGAATCACCCACAAAAATCAAAAACGTCAGAGGCAGTGATGTTCAAGCCAACGCGCCGCGCCGTCGCCTTTTCCCTGCTTGCCTTCGTGGCGGCCTGCGGCAAACCGGAAAGCAAGTTCAAGGGCTATAACGGCCCGGCCGTGACCCAGGTCGTCGTGAACAAGGGCGCGCGCAAGATGTATCTTCTGCACGGCACGACCGTGCTGAAATCCTATGACGTGGGCTTGGGCAACGTGCCGGTCGGCCACAAACAATTCGAGGGCGACGGCAAGACGCCCGAGGGCGTCTATTTCATCGACCGCTTCAACCCGCGCAGCCGCTATCACCTGTCGGTGGGCGTGTCCTATCCGAACGAACGCGATGCCGCGCTGGCTGCCGCCTTGGGCCGTCACGCGGGCGGCGACATCTTCATCCACGGCCGCGGCCCCGAGGGGAACCGCTTCGCGCCCAAGAACCGCGACTGGACCGCGGGCTGCATCGCCATCAAGGACGAAGAGATCGAAGAGGTCTATGCGATGCTGCGCCCCGGCGTTCCCATCGTCATCAATCCCTGACGCTGATCAGCACCCGTTGTGACCAGGGCCCCGGACAACCGGGGCCCCTTTTGCTTGCGGCTCAATTTCCGGTCAGCAGCGTCCACCACAGCTTGCCCGAGGGTTCCTGATACCAGGCGAAGCCCAGGTTGGTGGCGGCGGGATCCATGATCACGTCGCGTGTGTCGCGCGTGCCCATCCAGGCGGACAGCGTCTGCATGTCGTTTTCATAGGATTCCGAGATGTTCTCGCCGATGACGGTGCCGAAATATCCGGCCCGGCGCGCCCGATCCAGCGGCGAGGATCCGTCCGATCCCCAGTGCCAGGCCCGGTTCTGCGCCGACATGTCGCGCGAATGGGCCAGGGCGGCCGCCGACAGTTGCGGGTTCAGCGTCAGCGGGGGCGCGGCGATGTTCCCGCGCAGCGTGTTGATTTGCTGCAACACACGGATCGGAATCTGCTGCTCTTCGGCGGCGCTGATCTGGCGGCCGGTGGGCAGCGACTGCCCGTCGGGCGCGACCGGCGGCAGGCTGCGCGGCTGGCAGGCCGCCAGCGCCATCAGCGACAGCGTCGCGATCACCTTGTAATTCGGCATGTTTTCGCCATCCCTCGTGTTTCTTGCGCGCAGATCTATCGAAGGACGATCAGCCGATCAAACCCACGAATTCGTGAAGCGGCGCGCTGTGGCATCTTGGCCCGCACGGCAGTTTGAATTGCCGGAATCGCCGCCCGGTCGTATAGCACGTCCTGCCCCCAAAGGCAGAGTGGTCAAGGCCGTCCAGCAAGAACGGCCATCCTTCGAAGGACATGTGACGATGAGCAAATCATCCGCAATCAGCCGCCGGGCCTTCCTGGGTTCGGCCGCAGCCCTGGGCGCCGCAGGCCTGGCGATGCCGGCGCTTGCCCAGCAGTACGACCCCTATACCGGCCAGCCCATCCAGGGCGCGCTGGTCCCCGGCGCCACGCCCGACGCGGGCGCGGTGCAATATGATCCGACCGCAGATCAGCGCCACAACATCTCCAGCTTCGCTGGCCAAAGCTGGCAGCCGCATTTCCAGAACCTGACCAACGGCGCGATCCTGTGCGACCTGACCTCGCGCGCGGTGCATTTCTGGTCCGAGGACGGGGCCACCTATCGGGTCTATCCCTCGTCCATCCCGGTCAGCCAGGACCTGACCCGCACCGGCCGGACCGAGATCATCAAGAAGGTCGTGGGCCCAAGCTGGGCGCCAACCCCGGAAATGAAGGCCCGCAACCCGGAATGGCCCGATTTCGTGCCCCCCGGACCCGACAACCCCTTGGGAACCCATGCGCTGTGGCTAAGCTGGCAGTATTATCGCATCCACGGCACGCATGACACGCGCAAGATCGGGCGCAAATCGTCGAACGGCTGCATCGGGTTGTATAACGAACATATCAAGGAACTGTTCGACCTGACCAAGGTCGGCACGCAGGTTCTGGTGATCTGAGGACGGGGGGCCGGGCAGCCCCCTTTCGCTTTCGGGATCAGACCCAGCCGCCGATATTGTCGCGGATGACGTTCAGCATCACCTCGATATGTGCCGGGTCGTCGTTCAGGCAGGGGATATAGGTGAAGCCCTTGCCGCCCGCATGTTCGAAGCTTTCGCGGATCTCTCCGTTGATCTCCTCCAGGGTCTCGATGCAGTCGGCGGCGAAGGCGGGCGAGATCACGGCGATGTCGGCGATGCCGCGTTTCGCCAGCTCGGCCACATGTTCGACCGTATAGGGGCGCAGCCATTCCTCGGTCCCGAAGACCGACTGGAAGGTGGTGTCGATCACCCCGTCGGGCCAGCCAAGCGCCTGTTGCAGTAGGCGGGATGTCTTCTGGCACTGACAATGATAGGGATCCCCCTCCAGCAGGTAACGGCGCGGCATTCCGTGATAGCTGGCGACCAGCTTGGCGGGCACGGTGTCGCCCAGGGCACGGCGGACCGATGCGGCCAGGGCCGCGATATAGTCGGGGCGGTCGAAATAGGGTTCGCAGGTGCGCACGGCAGGCTGCCATTTCTGCGTCATCAGCGCCCGGAACAGCTGGTCGTTCGCCGTGGCCGAGGTCGCGCCTGCATATTGCGGATAAAGCGGCAGGAACACGATCCGCTGGCAGCCCGCCTTGACCATCCGGTCCAGCACGTCCTGGGTGGAGGGGTTGCCATAGCGCATGCAGAATTCGACCATCACCTGATCGCCCCATTCGGCGGCGGCGCGGGCGCGCAGGGCCTCGGTCTGCGACCGGGTGATGGTCATCAGCGGGCTTTCGTTCCGCTCCTCGTTCCAGATCAGCTTGTAGTTCTTGCCGGACGTAAAGGGCCGCTTGGTCAGGATGATGCCCTGCAACAGCGGCTGCCATTTCCAGGCCGGATAGTCGATCACCCGCTTGTCCGACAGGAATTCATTCAGGTAACGTCGCATCGACCAATAGTCATAGCCGTCCGGCGTCCCCAGGTTGGCGATCAGGATCCCGGTCTTCTTCGGCGGGATCGCGGGATGGTTTGCGGGCGCATGGGCTGGCGTCATGTCTTGGTCCTGATTTGGTTCAGCGCGTCTTCAAGGCGGGTCTTGGCCGATCCCGGCCGCAGCGGCTTCTGCTGGTTGTCGGACGGCGACCATCCGGTCAGGAAGACCAGATCGAAGGTCGCCGTGATCCGGGACGGATCGTCGCGGTCGGGATGGTGTTCGGCCAGGATCTGGGCAGCCCTCGCCAGCACCGCGCGCCCGGTCGGGCGGCGCAGGCGGGCGGCCATCGCATTGCCCTCGCCCATGGCGCGCAGGTCGCGGGCCAGGTGGATCAGGTCGCGATAGCTGGCCTTCTGCGTCACCACATCGGCCACCGGCAGGGCCAGCCCGGCGCGGTTCAGAAGCTGGCCCAGGTCGCGGATTTCCCCCATCGGCAGCACGCGAGGGGACAGGCCGCCGGTCAGTTCGACCTCGGCCTGGGCCAGGGCGCCACGCAATTCGTGCAGGGTCTGGCCGCCAAAGCAGGCGGCGACGAACAGCCCGTCCTCGCGCAGCGCGCGGGCGGATTGCACGATCTGGCCCACCGGATCCTCGGCCCAGTGCAGCGACAGGGCGTGGATCACCAGGTCATGCGCGCCGGGTTCCAGATCCAGCACCGGATCGTCGGGGACGATGCGGGCATCGGGGAAGGTTTCGGACCACAGGTGCGGAAAACCCGTCACCACGGCCGGAGCCGTAAACCTTCTGTTAATCTCGGAGAGCCTATCCTGGATCTCGTCGGCGGCAAGCCGGTGCAGCACGTCGGCGAAGCCCTGACGAATCGCGCGGGCGCGCTGGCGCAGCAGCGCGGGACGGTCGGTCAGGGCGGGGCGATCTGGCGCGGGCTTGGTCATGGGGATGGAACATAGGGTGCTTCAGGGGGCGATGAAAGGCGCGTTGCGCCTGCTTTACCCGCCGCAATGCGTGTCCTGCGGCGCGCCGGTGGCGGGCGGGGGTGACGATCCCGGCCAGCTGTGCCCGGATTGCTTTCCCGACACGCGCTTCATCACCGGCGCGGCCTGCGGCCGCTGCGGGGTGCCGCTGCCCGATGACGGGACGGGCGCGGACGACCCGACGCTGACCTGCGACGACTGCCTGACGATGGCGCGGCCCTGGCAGGCTGGGCGGGCGGCGATGGTCTATTCGGGTACCGGGCGCAAGCTGGTGCTGGCGCTGAAGCATGGCGACCGGCCCGACCTGGCGCCCGCGCTTGCAGCCTGGCTGGCGCGCGCGGCGGCACCGCTGGTGCGGCCCGGCACGATCGTGGCGCCGGTGCCGTTGCATCTGCGGCGGCTGCTGAAGCGGCGATACAACCAGGCGGCGCTGATCTCGGGCCGGGTGGCTCGGACGCACGGAGCGGCACATCTGCCCGGCCTGCTGGTCCGGCGGCGGCATACGCCGGGACAGGATCATCGGGGCGTCGGCGACCGCTTCGCCAATATCGCCGGCGCGCTTGCGGTCAATCCGCGCCATGCGGCGGCCCTGGCGGGGCGGCCGGTGCTGCTGATCGACGACGTGATGGCCTCGGGCGCGACCATGGCCGCGGCCACCGAGGCGCTGCTGGCGGCGGGATCGGGGCCGGTGTCGGTCGCGGTTCTGGCAAGGGCGGTCAAGGATGACTAGATATGGGGACGACAGGAAAAGGACCGCATCATGAGCCAAGCCCCGATCACCATCTATACCACCCGCACCTGCCCCTTCTGCCACCGCGCCAAGGGGTTGCTGCGCGACAAGAACGCCCAATACGACGAGATCGACGTGGGCGCCGATCCGCAGGTCCGCGCGCAGATGACACAGCGCGCCGGGGGCCGCCGGACGGTGCCGCAGATCTTCATCGGCGACCGGCATGTCGGCGGCTGCGACGACCTGTTCGATCTTGAGCGTCAGGGCAAGCTGGACGGCCTGCTGGCGGGTACGGGCGCATAGGCATGGGCGGACGTGACGCAAGGTGCGGCCAATGTCGGGCTTGACCAAGGGGCAGGCCGCAAGGCAGGGTCACGGTTTCGCCCTTTCCGGTAAAACCCAGCCCGCTCCTCAGGGAACCATGCGCCCCCTTGTGTCCGAACCCGACAGGCCCCAAGCCTCTGACAAGCCCCAGACCCATGACCGGCTTGCGGCCAGCCTTTTCGCCGAGGTGCTGATCGCCGACCAGTTGTCGCGCAACCTGATCAGCAAGGCCCTGCCGCGCGGAATGCAGATCTCGCATTTCTCGGTGCTGAACCTGCTGGCCCATGTGAACGAGGAACGCACCCCCGCGCAACTGGCGCAGGCCTTCCATGTGACGCGGGGGGCGATGACCAACACCCTGTCGCGGCTGGAATGGGCGGGCCATGTCCATATCCGCCCGGACTGGGACGATGCGCGGCGCAAGTTCGTGTCGATCAGCCCGGCGGGCCGGGCAGCGCGCGACGCGGCCATCGCCGCCTTCATGCCCCTGATCGGCGAGGTCGTGCGCGACATCGGCGTCGACCGCGTACGCATCGCCCTGCCGGTCCTGCGCGAATTGCGGATCCGGCTGGAGGGCAGCGGCGACTAGCCTTCGCGTCGCGCCGTCAGGATATAGTTCACCGACAGGTCGCGGTCGGACAGGCGCCAGGCGAAGCTGACCGGGTTGAAGACCATCCCCCGCCGATCCGCCACCGTCAGCCCGGCGCCTGCGGCCATGCCCGCCAGTTCGTCGGGCGTGATGAAGCGGTTCCAGTCATGGGTGCCGCGCGGCAGCCAGCGCAGGATCCACTCCGCCCCCAGGATCGCCGCGCCGAAGCTTTTCACGGTCCGGTTCAGGGTCGACAGGATCGCGATGCCGCCCGGCCGCAGCAGATCGCGGCAGGTGGCGACGAAGGCTGCGGGATCGGCCACATGTTCGACGATCTCCAGCGCCAGGACGACATCGTAGCGCTGGCCCTCGGCCGCCAGGGACTCGGCCGTGGCGGCGCGATAATCGATGGCAAGCCCCTGCCCTTCGGCATGGGTCCGCGCCACGGCGATGTTGCCCTCGGCCGCGTCGGCGCCGGTCACGTCCGCACCAAGGCGCGCCATCGGCTCGGCCACCAGGCCGCCGCCGCAGCCGATATCCAGCACCCGCAGCCCGTCGAACGGGCGCAGGCCGCGCCGGTCGCGGCCGAATTCGGCGGCGATCTGCGTGGCGATGTAATCCAGCCGCACCGGGTTCATCAGGTGCAGCGGCCGGAACTTGCCCCTGGGATCCCACCACTCGGCGGCCATCGCCTCGAACTTGGCGATCTCGGCGGGGTCGACGCTGGTGGCGGGGCTGGTCATGGTCTGGTCCTTCTGGCGGGCGGGTTCGTCTGCGCTTATATTAAGGCGATGGACCGATTGGCAGGACAAATCGCCGCATCGCACGGCCGCCTTCACCAGGGCGTCGAACCCTTCGCCCGGCACATGCTGGATGTGGGCGACGGCCATCAGACCTATGTCGAGGAAAGCGGGAATCCCGAGGGGCGCCCGGTTATCGTGCTGCATGGCGGGCCCGGCGGGGGATGCAGCCCCTTCATGCGGCGCTTCTTCGACCCCGCCCATTACCGCGCGATCCTGTTCGACCAGCGTGGCTGCGGGCGGTCCCGGCCCCAGGCCTCGGTCCATGCCAACACCACCCCGCACCTGATCGCGGATATCGAGACGATCCGCCAGACGCTGGGCCTCGAATCGATGCTGCTGTTCGGGGGAAGCTGGGGGGCGACGCTGGCCCTGGCCTATGCCCAGGCGCATCCCGGCCGGGTCACGGGACTGGTGCTGCGCGGCGTGTTCCTGGGCACCCAGGCCGAGCTTGACTGGTTCTACGGCGGCGGCGCGGGGCGGTTCTTCCCGGACCTGTGGGCGCAGTTCTGCGACCCGATCCCCGAAAGCGAGCGCGGCGACCTGATCGCGGCCTATCACAAGCGGCTGTTTTCCGACGATGCCGGGCGGCAGGGCCGCTATGCCCAGCCTTGGCTGATGTGGGAAAACGCCCTGGCCGGGCTGCAATCCTCGGCCGTCAGCCACGCGCCCCCCGATTACGCCCGCGCCTTCGCCCGGCTGGAGAATCACTATTTCACCCATCGCTGCTTCTTGGACGAGGGCCAGCTGCTGCGCGACCGCCACCGGATCGAACACCTGCCCGCCGTGATCGTGCAGGGCCGCTATGATATGGTCTGTCCGCCGCTATCGGCCTGGCGGCTGGCACAAGGCTGGCAAGACTGCGAATTGCGCCTGATTCCCGCATCGGGCCATGCCCTGTCCGAACCGCGTATCACGACGGAACTGGTGCAGGTGATGGACGCGATCAGGGACAGGGGGCGGGGCCGAATGGACATTCCATCAGCCAATGGCTAGCGTCCTGTCCGAACAGCCAACAGAGAGCCGCCCCCGCCATGCTTCACCCCGCATCCGTATGGTCGTCCTTCCAGATGCGTCGTCTCGGCAGGTTTGTCGGAAAGCCTGTTCGGTTTCGTGAATACCCGCAGCAGGTTCTGGAAAACGAACCGCAGGTCATTCCTTGCCGCCCTGCCCTTTTCAACCCCGACCACCTGTCGCGCGTCACACATTGCGCCTTCGGCCGGACCGTTGCGGAACTGGTTCAGGTTCTGTCCGAGCGCAGCTATACCGAAGGTCCGCTTTCCACCTATCACATGGGCGAAGCGACAGTTCTGGGTGGCATGATCTTTGGCAAAGGTCAGTCGTTTTTCCTATCAGACCGCGTCAAGACCGGCTGGCAGGATATCCTGGCCTCGGCAGAGATGGAAAATGAAACGGTTCTGGCCAACTCGACCCAAGGATTGATGTATTTCGGCCATTGGCTGAGCGATGACGTATCCGCCTTCGAGGCTTTCAGGGACCATCCTGGCCTGGTTTCGTTGCCCTTGCCCGCCTGGACCGATGTCAGCCCCTACAGCCAGTTGTTCGGGCAGGAATGGATCCAAAGGAAGATCATCCGCACACGGTCCTTGACGTTGGTGCGGGATCTGGGATTCAGTCGGCGAAAGGCCGCGCGGTATCGCGTCTTGCGAGATCGCCTGCGGCGCGGGTTCATGCCCCAGGACAACAAGGGCAAGGTCGTGTTCCTGCAACGCGGCCCCTCGGGCAAACCACGCGAGATCGTCAATCTGCCGCAACTTCTGCAGCGACTGTCCGACGCAGGCGTCTTGGTCGTTACGGCGGAAGGGGACGGCAAGAAGCTTGTCGGGTCGCTTCTGGACGCATCGGTGATCATTACCATCGAAGGCAGCCAGGACCGCCATTGCATCTATTCCTTGCGCGACGGGGGCGGGATGCTGACCTTGCTTCCCCCGGATCGATTCTATGTCGCGACCCACGAATGGGCACGCAATCTGGACATGCACAGCGGCGCCGTGATTGGAACACCCGCGGAAGGCGGTTTCACAATTGACCCGGACGAGGTTCTTCAGATGGTAGACAGGCTGTTGCACTTGACGGAAAACCGCAAAGCCGGCTGAAACGCCTTGCGCATCGCCATGCTCTAGGCTAAATATCCCCTCAACAGCGGCGCAGGCTTCCACCCCCTGCCCACCGGACCTTTCCGTATGGCCCGTTGTCGGGCCTTTTTTCATATCCGAAGGGATCTCATGTCGAACGATCTGATCGCCAAGACGGCCATCGACCGCCGCCTGGCCGAGATCATCGCTCCGGTGATCGAGGATCTGGGATTCGAACTGGTGCGCATCCGCCTGCAAGGCGGCAAGACGGCGACCTTGCAGATCATGGCCGACCGCCCCGAAGGCGGCATCAACGTGGACGATTGCGGCGACATTTCTGTGGCCGTCAGCGCCACCCTGGATGTCGAGGATCCGCTGGAGGACGCCTATCACCTGGAGGTCAGCAGCCCCGGCATCGACCGCCCGTTGACCCGGATGAAGGATTTCGAGACCTTCGAGGGATACGAGGCCCGGCTGGAAACCAACCAGCCCATCGACGGGCGCAAGCGCTTCAAGGGCGTTCTGGCGGGCGTCGAGAGGGGTGAGGGCGGCGACGAGGTTCTGCTGAACATCGAGGAAGCGGGCGAAATCCAGACCATCGGGCTGCAATTCGACTGGCTGTCGGACGCCAAGCTGGTCCTGACCGACGAGTTGATCCGCGAAATGCTGCGCCAGAAGAAGGAAGCGGGCATCCAGATCGACAACCTGGACGAAAGCGCCTTTGACGAGATCGAAACCGAAGACAACGACGGCGAGAACGCCGATGCCAAGGAGTGAGTGATGGCAATCACCTCTGCCAACCAGCTTGAACTGCTGCAAACCGCCGAAGCCGTCGCGCGCGAGAAGATGATCGAGCCGGAGCTGGTCATCGAGGCGATGGAGGACAGCCTCGCCCGGGCCGCCAAGTCCCGGTACGGGGCGGAAATGGACATCCGCGTCAAGATCGACCGCAAGACCGGCAACGCCACCTTCACCCGCATCCGCACCGTGGTCGAGGACGACGCGGTCGAAAACTATCAGGCGCAGCTGACCGTCGAACAGGCCCGCCCCTATCTGGCCGATCCCAAGGTCGGCGACGAGATCGTGGACCAGGTGCCCCCCGTTGAACTGGGCCGCATCGCCGCGCAATCCGCGAAACAGGTGATCCTGCAACGCGTCCGCGAGGCCGAGCGCGACCGGCAATACGAGGAATTCAAGGATCGCGCCGGGACGATCATCAACGGCATCGTCAAGCGCGAGGAATACGGCAACATCATCGTCGACGTGGGCCGGGGCGAGGCGATCCTGCGGCGCAACGAAAAGATCGGCCGCGAAAGCTATCGCCCGAACGACCGCATCCGCGCCTATGTCAAGGACGTGCGCCGCGAATCGCGCGGGCCGCAGATCTTCCTGTCGCGCACCGACCCGCAGTTCATGGCCGAACTGTTCAAGATGGAAGTGCCGGAAATCTATGACGGCATCATCGAGATCAAGGCCGTGGCCCGCGATCCGGGCAGTCGCGCCAAGATCGCCGTGATCAGCTATGACAACTCGATCGACCCGGTCGGCGCCTGCGTCGGGATGCGCGGCAGCCGCGTGCAAGCGGTCGTGGGCGAATTGCAGGGCGAAAAGATCGACATCATCCCCTGGAACGACGACCAGGCGACCTTCCTGGTCAACGCCCTGCAACCGGCCGAGGTCAGCAAGGTCGTCTTCGACGAGGAAGCCGGCAAGATCGAGGTGGTGGTGCCCGACGAACAGTTGTCTCTGGCCATTGGCCGTCGCGGCCAGAACGTGCGCCTGGCCAGCCAGCTGACCGGCCTGGACATCGACATCCTGACCGAGGAAGAGGAATCCAAGCGCCGCCAGGCCGAATTCAACGCCCGCACCCAGCTGTTCATGGACGCGCTGGATCTGGACGAATTCTTCGCGCAGCTTCTGGTGGCCGAGGGCTTCACCGACCTGGAGGAAGTGGCCTATGTCGATCTGGACGAGCTGCTGTCCATCGAAGGGGTGGACGACAGCACCGCCTCGGAATTGCAGGCCCGCGCCCGCGACGTCCTGGAAGCCAAGAACAAGGCCGCGCTTGAAAACGCCCGCGCCCTGGGCGCCGAGGACAGCCTTATTGAATTCGAGGGGCTGACCCCCCAGATGGTGGAGGCGCTGGCCAAGGACGGTGTGAAGACGCTGGAGGATTTCGCCACCTGCGCCGACTGGGAACTGGCCGGCGGCTGGACCACGGTGAACGGTCAGCGGGTCAAGGACGAGGGCCTGCTGGAACCCTTCGACGTGTCGCTGGAGGAAGCGCAGACCATGGTGATGACGGCCCGCGTCATGCTGGGCTGGGTCGATCCCGAGGAACTGGACGGCGAAGCCGAGGACGACGGCGACGACACCGACGAGGAGGCCGGGGCGTGATGCCCCGGATTTGCCCGCTTGAGTCGCGGTGGTCGCATCAAGGATCATGATCAGCCCGAAAGGCGCTGCATCGTCACCGGGGAGGTCCAGCCCAAGGCTGGACTGATCCGTTTCGTAGCCGGGCCGGATGGCACGGTCGTCCCGGATCTGGCGGAAAAGCTGCCGGGCCGGGGAATTTGGGTCAGCGCGGATCGCGCGGCCATCGACAAGGCGGCGGCCAAGGGCCTGTTCTCTCGCGCCGCCAAGGCGCCGGTCAAGGCCCCCGACAACCTGGCCGATCTGGTCGAGGCCGGGGTTGCGCGGCGGCTGGTCGAACTGGTCTCGCTGACGCGCAAGTCGGGCCGGGCGGTGGCGGGGTTCGAAAAGGTCAAGGGCTGGCTGGCCGAGGGGCGCGCGAAGGTGCTGCTGCAAGCCAGCGACGGGTCGGATCGGGGCAAGGGCAAGCTGTGGACGCCCACGGGCGGACGCTGGTTCGGCTGCCTCACCGCATCAGAATTGGGTTTGTCCTTCGGGCGCGATCATGTCATACACGGCGCGCTTGCGGCGGGTGGACTGACGGACAAGGTGATCTTGGAAGCCGGCAGACTGACGGGTCTGCGCGGGCATGACGGCAGCAATACGGCGGCCGGGAAGGAATGAAGACGCAGATGAGCGACAAAGACGGAAAATCGACCCTGGGGTTCGGCGGCAGCGGCCGTTCGGGCCAGGTCAAGCAAAGCTTCAGCCATGGCCGCACCAAGAGCGTCGTCGTGGAAACCAAACGCAAGCGCGTCGTGGTGCCCAAGCCCGGCGCGGCTCCCGCCGTGACCGACAAGGTCAAGAACCCGCTGACCGCCAAGGTCGCCAGCGATCCCTCGAAACGCCCCGCAGGCATTTCCGACGCCGAGATGGAGCGCCGGCTGAAGGCGCTTGCCGCCGCCAAGGCCCGCGAGGCTGAAGACGCCCTGGCCCGCGCCGCCGAGGAAAAGGCCCGCGAGGAAGAGCGCGAACGCCGCCGCGCCGAGATCGAGGCGAAAGAGCGCGAGGAACGCGAACGCGAGGAGGCCCGCAAGGCCAAGGCGGAGGAAGAAGAACGCCTGGCCCGCGAGGCCGAGGAGCTGGCCAAGCGCAAGGACGAACCGAAACCCGCCGAACGCCCGGCCCGTGCGGCCTCGGCCGCCGCCCGTCCCGCGGGCGCGCGCCCGGCCGCCCCGGATCGCGCCGCGATCGAGGCCGCGGCCTCTCGTGCCGAGAAGCCCGGCGTGGCCACGGGTCCGCGCCGCACCGACCGCGACCGCCGCGACACCGGCGGCGACAGCGACGCCAAGGCCAAGGCCAAGGCCGAGGACAGCCGCCGCACCGGCCGCCTGTCGCTGAACCAGGCGCTTGACGGCGAAGGCGGCCGCCAACGGTCGCTGGCCGCGATGAAGCGCAAGCAGGACCGCGCCCGCCAGAAGGCGATGGGCAATGTCCGCACCGAAAAACAGGTGCGCGACGTGCAGTTGCCCGAGACCATCGTGGTGTCGGAACTGGCGAACCGCATGGCGGAACGCGCCGCGGACGTGGTGAAGTCGCTGATGAAGATGGGCATGATGGTGTCCATCAACCAGGCCATCGACGCCGACACTGCCGAACTGGTGATCGAGGAATTCGGCCACAAGGCCGTCCGCGTGTCGGATGCCGATGTGGAACAGGTGATCGACACGGTGCAGGACCGCGAGGAAGATCTGCGGCCGCGCCCGCCGATCGTCACGATCATGGGCCATGTCGACCACGGCAAGACCTCGCTTCTGGACGCGATCCGCAAGGCCAACGTCGTCTCGGGCGAGGCGGGCGGGATCACCCAGCATATCGGCGCCTATCAGGTGACGACCGAATCCGGGGCGGTGCTGACCTTCCTGGACACACCGGGCCACGCCGCCTTCACCTCGATGCGGGCGCGGGGCGCGCAGGTCACCGATATCGTGGTGCTGGTGGTTGCCGCCGATGACGCGGTGATGCCGCAGACCATCGAGGCGATCAACCACGCCAAGGCCGCCAAGGTGCCGATGATCGTGGCGATCAACAAGATCGACAAGCCCTCGGCCGACCCCGACCGGGTGCGCACCTCGCTGCTGCACCAAGAGGTCGTGGTCGAGAAGATGTCCGGCGACGTGCAGGATGTCGAGGTCTCGGCCAAGACCGGCCAGGGCCTGGACGAACTGCTGGAAGCCATCGCGTTGCAGGCGGAAATCCTGGAACTGCGCGCCAATCCCGACCGCGCCGCCCAAGGCGCCGTGATCGAGGCGCAGCTTGACGTGGGCCGCGGCCCGGTCGCCACCGTCTTGGTCCAGAACGGCACGCTGAAGCGCGGCGACATCTTCGTCGTGGGCGAACAGTGGGGCAAGGTCCGGGCGCTTATCAACGACAAGGGCGAGCGCGTCGATTCCGCCGGCCCCTCGGTCCCGGTCGAGGTTCTGGGCCTGGACGGCACCCCTGCCGCCGGCGACGTGCTGAACGTGGTCGAGACCGAGGCCCAGGCGCGCGAGATCGCGGATTACCGCATCCAGCAGACCAAGGACAAACGCGCCGCCGCTGGTGCCGCGACCACGCTGGAACAGCTGATGGCCAAGGCCAAGGCGGATGAAAGCGTGTCCGAACTGCCGGTGGTCGTGAAGGCCGACGTGCAGGGCTCGGCGGAGGCCATCGTCCAGGCGCTGGAAAAGATCGGCAACGACGAGGTGCGCGTCCGCGTGCTGCATTACGGCGTCGGCGCGATCACCGAATCCGATGTCGGCCTGGCCGAGGCCAGCAAGGCCCCGGTGATCGGCTTCAACGTCCGCGCCAACGCCCCGGCCCGCAATTCGGCCAACCAGAAGGGGGTCGAGATCCGCTATTACTCGATCATCTACGACCTGGTGGACGACATCAAGGCGGCGGCCTCGGGCCTGCTGTCGAACGAGGTGCGCGAGAACTTTATCGGCTATGCCGAGATCCGCGAGGTCTTCAAGGTCACCGGCGTCGGCAAGGTCGCGGGCTGCCTGGTGACCGAGGGCGTGGCGCGCCGGTCGGCGGGCGTGCGCCTGCTGCGCGACAACGTGGTGATCCACGAAGGCACGCTGAAGACGCTGAAGCGCTTCAAGGACGAGGTGAAGGAAGTCATCTCGGGCCAGGAATGCGGCATGGCCTTCGAGAATTACGACGATATCCGCCAAGGCGACATCATCGAGATCTTCGAACGCGAGGAGGTCGAGCGCACGCTGTAAGCGGCGCTTGCCTTGTCCCATGGAAAAAGGGGCGGCCGTCGCGGCCGCCCCTTTCACTTTGCCCGTCGTGGTGCGTCGGGTCTCAGCGCGTCACCGGTTTTCCCTCGAAGGTGCGCGCGCCAATGCGGACGACCATGTTCCCGTTCGGGGCAAGACCTTCGAAAAGCCCCTGGACGAGAATATGGCTGCCGATCGAGATCGTGCGAATCATGTCAAGCCCTCTTGTTCCCTCTGAGTTCAGGCTGTCACGAAATTGTTCAGAAGGAATTAACGATGCGGCAATCTACGACATTTTGGGGGCAGATTATGGAAATGAGGCGGAAACTGCGGCCTTAAAGCCACATTTGTAACATCGGGATCAGCGGGATGTCGGCGGGCGGCATGGGATAATTGCGCAAATCCCCGGCCCGCACCCAGGCCAGCTGCTGCCCCTCCTGCGGCCGGACGATCCCCGACCAGCGGCGGCAGGCGAAGACCGGCATCAGCAGGTGGAAATCGTCATAGCCGTGGCTGGCAAAGGTCAGCGGCGCCAGGCAAGAGGTCCAGGTGTCGATGCCCAGTTCCTCGTGCAGTTCCCGGATCAGCGCCGCCTCGGGCGTTTCGCCCGGCTCGACCTTGCCGCCGGGGAATTCCCAAAGGCCCGCCATGGACTTGCCTTCCGGGCGCTGCGCCAGAAGCACACGCCCGTCGGTGTCGATCAGCGCGACGGCGGCGACAAGGACGGTTTTCACCTGCGCATCTCCGACACGGCTTTCACGACCGATAATCGGCGTTGATGTCGATGTAGCCATGGGTCAGGTCGCAGGTCCAGACGGTCCGCGCCCCCTGCCCCAGCCCCAGATCCACCGCGATCACCAGATCCTGGTTCTTCATATAGGCGCTGGCCGCGGCTTCGTCATAGTCGGGCGAACGCCAGCCGTCCTGGGCCAGGATCATGTCGCCGAAGCGGATGGTCAGCCGGTCGCGGTCGGCCTGCGCCCCGGACTTGCCGACGGCGGCGACGATCCGGCCCCAGTTCGCGTCCTCGCCGGCGATGGCGGTCTTGACCAGCGGCGAATTGGCGATGGCCATGGCGACCTTGTGGGCGTCCGCATCCGAAGCCGCGCCCGTCACCCGGATCTCGACGAATTTGGTCGCGCCCTCGCCGTCGCGGACGACAAGCTGCGCCAGCTCTCGCATCACGCCGTGCAGGGCCGTGACGAAAGCCGCGCCGACGCCGCTGTCCAGCGTGGTGATCGGAGTCGCGTCGCTGCGTCCGGTCGCGGCCAGGATCAGCGCATCGGATGTCGAGGTGTCGCTGTCCACCGTGATCGCGTTGAAGGTCGTGTCCAGCCCCGAGGACAGCGCCTGCTGCAACTGCGGCGCGGCGATGGCGGCGTCGGTGAAGACATAGACCAGCATCGTCGCCATGTCCGGCGCGATCATCCCCGACCCCTTGGCGATCCCGGCGATGCGGATCGGACCGCCCTCGCCTTCGATTACCGCCGAGGCGCCCTTGGGGAAGGTGTCGGTGGTCATGATCGCGCGCGCCGCATCTGCGATGCCGCCTGCATCCAGCGAAGCCGCCAGATCGCCGATGATGGCGATGATCCGGCCATGGGGCAGCGGTTCCCCGATCACTCCGGTCGAGGAGGAAAACACCCGTGCCGCCGGGACGCCGGTGGCCTGGGCGACGGCGCCGGTCACCGCATCGACCGATTCCTGGCCGCGCACGCCGGTAAAGGCGTTGGCATTGCCGGAATTGACGATGATCGCCGCACCTTCGGGCGCATCGCCGCCCTGCGCCAGCTTGGCCTGGTTGTCCAGCACGCAGGCCGCGCGGGTTGACGACTTGGTGAACGCCCCCGCGACCGTCGAACCCGGCGCGATGCGGATCAGCGTCACGTCGGTGCGGCCCTGGTATTTCACGCCCGCCGCACCGCTGGCGAATTCGACGCCCGCGATCACCGGCAGGTCGGGAAAGCGCGCGGGCGCCAGCGGCGATACGGGAAGCCCGGCCTTGCCCATCACTCGGCCTCCAGCAGGTCGGTCTTGGACAGCCAGGCGGGGTCGATGCCCTCGGTCTTCTCGACGGTGGCGGCGGCGGTCAGGCGCTGGATTTCCGCCTGCACCTTGTCGCGCAGCACCATCTGGCTGATCTGGTCGCGCACCTGGTCCAGCGGCGGGACATCGCGCAGGCGCGTGTCGTTCAGCTTGATGACATGCCAGCCGAATTCGGTCTGCACGGGATCCGAGATCTGGCCCTTGTCCATTCCGGCCACCGCATCGGCAAAGGGCTTGACCATCTGGTCGGCGGCAAACCAGCCCAGGTCGCCCTTGTTCGGTCCGCTGGGCCCGGTCGAGCGTTGTTCGGCCAGCGTCCCGAAATCGGCGCCGCCATCCAGTTCCGCCTTGATCTCGCGCGCCTTTTCCTCGGAATCGACCAGGATATGGGCGGCGGAATATTCGGTCACCGGCTCGGCCTGGGCGAACAGCCCGTCATAGGCGGCCTGGATTTCCTGATCAGTGGGCTGGGCCTTCGCCACCTCGGCAATGGCAGAGGCGGCCAGGGTGTTGCGCCGCTGGATTTCCAGCTGGGCGCGAACGCCCGCGCTTTCCTTGCCCGCGGCGGCCACGGCGGTCTGCTGGATCAGCTGGTCCAGCATCATCTCGTACAGCGCGCCGTCGCCCAGTTCGGCCATCTGCGGATCCTGGCTGGCGGCCTCTTTCATCACGATCATCTCGCCCAGGGTGATGGGCGTGCCGTCGACGGTGGCCACGACCGTATCTGCGCCCTTGTCCTGCGCCATGGCCGCAATCGGCAGCGCCGTGGCCAGAAGCGCGGCCAGAATCGAGGTCTTCAGCATGGGGATCCCTTCGCTTGTTCCGCCCGCAGATCCGGGCCAGCGTTGACAGTGGGGCAGGCGAGGCATAGATCCCGGTCCAACTCCGTGGAAGGCGCCGCCGCCGCTTTCGTTCAGGCCCCTGATACGGCAATGCGGCAGGTCGCGGCAAGTAGGCCCGGCCGCGAGCGCCTTTCCCAACAACGTGATTGCGAAGGTAACATGCTCGGCATCGGAAATCTGGCGAAGAAGGTCTTTGGAAGCCCCAACGACCGCAAGGTCAAGGGAACGCGCGGGCTGGTGGCCCGGATCAATGCGCTGGAGGATCAGTTCCGGTCGCTGAGCGACGAACAGCTGATCGACAAGACCCGCGAGTTCCAGGGCCGCGTGGCATCGGGCGAAAGCCTGGACGACATCCTGCCCGAAGCCTTCGCCAACTGCCGCGAGGGCGCGCGCCGCGCCCTGGGCCTGCGGGCCTTCGACACGCAGCTGATGGGCGGCATCTTCCTGCACCAAGGCAATATTGCCGAGATGAAGACCGGCGAGGGCAAGACCCTGGTCGCCACCTTCCCGGCCTATCTGAACGCGCTGACCGGCAAGGGCGTCCATATCGTCACGGTCAACGACTATCTGGCGAAACGCGACGCCGACTGGATGGGCAAGGTGTTCCGGCAGTTGGGCATGACCACCGGCGTGGTCTATCCGTTCCAGGCGGAACCCGAAAAGCGCGCCGCCTATGCCGCCGACGTGACCTATGCCACCAACAACGAGCTGGGCTTCGACTATCTGCGCGACAACATGAAGGGCAGTGTCGAGGAAATGGTCCAGCGCGGCCACAACTTCGCCATCGTGGACGAGGTGGACAGCATCCTGATCGACGAGGCGCGCACGCCGCTGATCATTTCCGGCCCCAGCCAGGACCGCAGCGAACTGTATGTGACGCTGAACCAGTATATCCCGCTGCTGACGGAAGAACATTACAAGCTGGACGAAAAGACCCGCAACGCCACCTTTACCGAGGAAGGCAACGAATTCCTGGAGCGCCGGCTGCAAGCCGACGGCATCCTGCCCGAGGGGCAGACGCTCTATGACCCGGAATCGACCACCATCGTCCACCACGCGAACCAGGCCCTGCGCGCCTGGAAGCTGTTCAACAAGGACCAGCACTACATGGTCCGCGACGGCGAGGTGATGCTGATCGACGAATTCACCGGCCGGATGATGAAGGGCCGCCGCCTGTCCGACGGGCTGCACCAGGCCATCGAGGCCAAGGAAGGCGTCGAAATCCAGCCCGAGAACGTGACCCTGGCCAGCGTCACCTTCCAGAACTATTTCCGGCTCTACGGCAAGCTGGCGGGCATGACCGGCACGGCCGCCACCGAAGCCGAGGAATTCGCCGAAATCTACAAGCTGGGCGTGGTCGAGGTTCCGACCAATCGCGGCATCGCGCGGGTCGACGAACATGACCGCGTCTACCGCACCGCGGCCGAGAAATACGCCGCCGTGATCGAGGCCATCAAGGAAGCCCATGCCAAGGGACAGCCGACCCTGGTCGGCACCACCAGCATTGAGAAATCGGAAATGCTGTCCGAGATGCTGAAGAAGGCGGGCATCCCCCACAACGTCCTGAACGCCCGCCAGCACGAGGCCGAGGCCCAGATCGTCGCCGACGCGGGCAAGCCCGGCGCCGTGACCATCGCCACCAACATGGCCGGGCGCGGCACCGACATCCAGTTGGGCGGCAATGTCGAAATGAAGGTGATGGAAGCGCTGAAGGCGGACCCCGAGGCGAACCCCGACGACCTGCGCGCCCGGATCGAGGCCGAACACGCCGCCGACAAGGAAAAGGTGCTGGCCTCGGGCGGGCTGTTCGTGCTGGGCACCGAACGCCACGAATCCCGCCGGATCGACAACCAGTTGCGCGGCCGGTCCGGCCGCCAGGGCGATCCGGGCCGGTCGCTGTTCTTCCTGTCGCTGGACGACGACCTGATGCGGATCTTCGGGTCCGAACGGCTGGACAAGGTGCTGTCCACGCTGGGCATGAAGGAAGGCGAGGCGATCATCCACCCCTGGGTCAACAAGTCGCTGGAACGCGCCCAGGCCAAGGTGGAAGGCCGCAACTTCGACATCCGCAAGCAATTGCTGAAATTCGACGACGTGATGAACGATCAGCGCAAGGCGATCTTCAGCCAGCGGCGAGAGATCATGGACAGCACCGAGGTCGGAGAGATCGCCGCCGACATGCGCCATCAGGTGATCGACGATCTGGTGGACGAATTCATGCCGCCGAAATCCTATCCCGAACAATGGGATCTGGACGGGCTGAAGACCGCGATCCGCGAACGCCTGAACATGAATCTGCCCGTCGCCGACTGGGCGGCCGAGGAAGGCGTGGACCAGGACGCCATCCGCGAACGCATCGAACAGGCGACCGACACCTATCAGGCCGACAAGGCGGCGGCCTTCGGCGCCGAAAACATGCGCAACATCGAAAAGCAGGTTCTGTTGCAGATGATCGACCAGAAATGGCGCGACCACCTGCTGACGCTGGAACATCTGCGGTCGGTCGTGGGCTTCCGCGGCTATGCGCAGCGCGATCCCCTGTCCGAATACAAGACCGAGGCCTTCCAGCTGTTCGAGACGATGCTGGACAGCCTGCGCTTCGACGTGACGCAGCGCTTGGCGCAGATCCGTCCCCTGACCGATGCCGAGCGCGAGGAGATGCTGCGCCAGATGGCCCAGCAGCAGCAGGCCGCGCAGGAACACCTGACGATGGAACACGGTGCCGAGCGGCAGTCCCAGGACGACGCGGACAAACCCGCCCCGCTGGTCCAGGGCTTCGACGAACAGAACCCCGCCACTTGGGGCAACCCGTCGCGCAACGACCCTTGCCCCTGCGGTTCCGGCAAGAAGTTCAAGCACTGCCACGGCGCGATCTGACGCGCCGCGACGGCCCTAATCAAGCTGCGCGGGAAGCCCCCAGCCGTGCAGCAACTCCCCTGCCGCCATCGGCTTCTTCCCCGACCGTTGCGCTTCCAGCACCTCGACCGCGCCGCTGCCGCAGGCGACGGTGAATCCGTCCAGCACCTGCCCCGGCCTCCCCTGCCCCGCAGCCATGCGGCTGCGCAACAGCTTCACCCGCTCGCCGCCGATCTCGCACCAGGCGCCGGGAAAGGGCGACAATCCCCGGATCAGGCGGTCCACCTCGGCGGCGGGACGCGTCCAGTCGACCCGCGCCTCGGCCTTGTCGATCTTGGCGGCATAGGTCACGCCCTTTTCGGGCTGAGGCACGGCGGGCAGGGGCAGCCGGTCCAGCACATCGACGATCAGGCCCGCCCCCATCGCCGCCAGCCGGTCGTGCAGATCGGCGGTGGTCTCCTCGGCCCCGATCGCCGTGCGCGCCTCGGCCAGCACCGGGCCGGTATCCAGCCCGGCCTCCATCTGCATGATGGCGACGCCGGTTTCCGCGTCGCCCGCCATCACCGCCCGGTGGATCGGCGCCGCCCCCCGCCATCGCGGCAGCAGCGAGGCGTGGATGTTCAGGCAGCCGAACCGGGGCGCCTCCAGCACCGGCTGCGGCAGGATCAGCCCATAGGCCGCCACCACCGCCACATCCGCGCCCAAGGCCGAAAAGGCCGCCTGTTCGTCCGCATCCCGCAGCCGCAACGGCGTCCGCACCTTGATCCCCAATTCTTCCGCCGCCGCCTGAACCGCCGAAGGGCGTGGCCTCTGCCCCCGCCCCGCCGCGCGCGGCGGCTGGGAATAGACCGCCGCCAGTTCATGGCGCGCGGCGATCGCCCGCAATGCCGGCAGCGAAAAATCCGGCGTCCCCATGAAGATCACGCGCATCCTGCCCTCATCTTCTGTGTCCAAATATCCTCGGGGGGTCCGGGGGCGAAGCGCCCCCGGCCTTGTCACCGCCGCGCCAGCTTGCCCGATTTCGCAACCAGCATCTTGCGGCGCAAGGGCGACAGGTGATCGACATACATCCGCCCGTCCAGATGATCGATCTGATGCTGAACGCTGGTCGCCCACAGGCCCACGAAATCGCGGTCTTCGACCTCTCCGGCGTCGTTCAGGAACCGCACCGTCACCGCGCGCGGGCGGCTGACAGGGGCCGAGACGCCGGGCAGGTTCGGGCTGGCCTCGTCATGGCTGCGGAACTGGACGCTGGCATGCAGGATCTCGGGGTTCGCCATCCGCACCGCCTGACCGCGTTTGTCGGATGCGTCCACCACCGCCAGGCGCAGCATGATGCCGATCTGCGGCGCGGCCAGACCCACGCCCGGCATCGCCTCCATCGTGTCCACCATGTCGTCCCAGATCATGCGGACGGTCTCGGTCACGGCCTCGACCCGCTCGGCCGGGACATGCAGGCGGCGGTCGTGATAGGGCAGGAAGGCGCGAACGGTCATTCCAGGACATCCAGGATCAGGCGGCCATCCAGATGGTCGGCCTCGTGCTGGGCGATGCGCGCCTCGGCCCCGGTCAGCAACCGGCGATGATGCGCGCCGTCCAGATCGTACCAGCCGACCTCGACCGCGACGGGGCGGCTGACGGGCACCGGCCGGTCGGGGATCGACAGGCAGCGTTCCACCGCCTCCTCCCTCGCGTCCGAGCGGGCCACGATCTCGGGGTCCAGCAACGCCAGGGGGACCGGCGCGCCGTCCTTCCATCCGGCATCCATGACAAAGATCCGGCGCAGGACGCCCAGTTGCGGCGCGGCCAGCCCCCGCCCGCCAGCGGCATACATCGTCGCCAGCAGGTCGCGGACCAGCTGCCGCGCCTCGGCATGGGTCAGATCCCCGGCGGGTGCGCAACGCTTCAGCAGGACCGGATCGGGATACAGGACGATGGGCAGGACGCGCCCGCCCCCGGTATCGCCCTCGGCGACGGGCAGGAATGGTCCGGGGATCGATGGCCCGGTGTCAGGCACGGCCCTTTTCCCGCTTCAGCTTGACCATCCTGCGGGTGATCATCTGCCGCTTGATGGCCGAGAGGTGGTCGATGAACAGGATGCCGTCCAGGTGGTCCAGTTCGTGCTGGGCGCAGGTCGCCCACAGCCCGTCGAATTCCTGCTCATGGGTCTTGCCGTCCAGCCCCAGCCACCGCAGCCCGACCTGCCTGGGGCGGGTCACGTCGGCATATTGGTTGGGAATGGACAGGCAGCCTTCCTCATAAGTGTTCGGCTCTTCCGAGGTCCAGGTGATCTCGGGATTGACCAGCACCATCGGGCGGCGCTCGGCCTCGGGGTCGCGGGTCGCGTCCATCACGAAAACGCGCGACAGCACCCCCACCTGCGGCGCGGCCAGCCCCACGCCCGGTGCGTCATACATCGTCGCCAGCATGTCGGCGGCCAGCGTCTCGATCTCGGGCGTGATGCGGGCCACGGGTTCGCAGACCTTTTTCAGACGCGGATCGGGATGGATCAGGATGGGGCGCAGGCTGCTCATGCCCTGCGATTTAGGGCAAGGCTTCACCATAAGCAACAAGCGGCGTATGCAGGGGAAAACAGCGGCAGGCAGAAGCATGAGCAATCCCGACTTCGACGAAATCATCGACCGCGTGGGCACCGGATGTTCCAAATGGGACGACATGCAGGCGTCCTATGGCGTGTCGCCGGACGATGGTGGCTTGGCGATGTGGGTGGCGGACATGGATTTCCGCCCGCCCGCCGCCGTCCAGCGTGCGGTGGAACAGGTGGCCGCCCATGGGATCTACGGCTATCCCGGCGCCAATCCCGCCTATCTGGAGGCGATCCGCTGGTGGATGGAACAGCGCCACGGCTGGCGGGTCGACACCGACTGGATCCTGACCTGCGCGGGGCTGGTCAACGGGGTGGCGATGGCGCTGGACGCCTATACCCGGCCGGGCGACGGGGTGATCGTGATGTCGCCGGTCTATCACGCCTTCGCTCGCGTGATCCGGGCATCGGGGCGGCAGCTGGTCGAACTGCCGCTGGCCCGGCAGGACGGGCTCTACCGCATGGACTGGCCCGCGTGGGAAGCCGGCTTGACCGGCCGGGAAAGGATGGTGATCCTGTGTTCGCCCCACAATCCCGGCGGGCGTGTCTGGACGGCGCAGGAACTGCGCGAGGCCGGGGATTTCTGCATCCGCCACGACCTGATCCTGGTTTCCGACGAAATCCATTGCGACCTGGTGATGCCCGGCCACCGCCACACCGTCACCGCGACCGCCTGCCCCGACATCGCCGACCGGCTGGTGACGCTGACCGCCGCCACCAAGACCTTCAACATCGCGGGCGCCCATATCGGCAACGCCATCATTGCCGACCCGGCGCTGCGCGACCGCTTCAGGGGGGCGCTGATGGCGCGCGGCATCTCGCCCGGCCTGTTCGGCATGGACATGGTGGCCGCCGCCTATTCGCCCGAAGGCGCGGCCTGGGTCGATGCGCTTGTCGATTACCTCGACGGCAACCGGCGGCTGTTCGACGATGGCATCGCCGCGATCCCCGGCCTGCGGTCGATGCCCTTGCAGGCAACCTATCTGTCCTGGGTCGATTTCGCGGACACCGGGATGGAGCCTGCCGAATTCACCGCCCGCGTGGAAAAGACCGCCCGAATCGCCGCCAACCACGGCGCGACCTTCGGCACCGGCGGCGAATCCTTCCTGCGTTTCAACATCGCCACCCCCCGCGCTCGGGTGGCCCAGGCGATCGAACGCCTGCAACAGGCCTTCGCCGACCTGCAATGAGACTGCTCGCGCGCCTGTTCTCGGCCCTGACGCTGCTCATTCTGCTGGCGGCGGCCTGGCTGATGCTGGCGCCCCGCCCCGCACCTGTCCCGCCCGTTCCGCCGCTGGCGGGGCCGCTGATCGGCCCGGTCGATCACATCGAGATCCGGAAATCCGCCCGCCACATGACGGCCTTCCGCGACGGCCAGCCGCTGAAGACCTATCGCATCGCGCTTGGCTTTGCGCCCAATGGCGACAAGGTGCGGCAGGGCGATGGCCGCACGCCCGAAGGCCGCTTCACCATCAATCGAGTGAACCCCGGCAGCGCCTATCACCTGTCGCTGGGCCTGGATTACCCGCGCCCGCAGGATCGTGCGCGGGCGATGGCAGCCGGGGTCGATCCCGGCGGCGACATCTTCATCCACGGCCAACCCAACGAACGCACCGACGGCGAAACCCTGCCCGGCGACTGGACGGTGGGCTGCATCGCGGTATCCGATGCCGAGATCCGCGAACTCTATGCCGCGGCCCGGATCGGCACGACGGTGGAAATCCTGCCCTAGCCTGTTCACCTTTGCCCAAATATCCCACGGGGGTCCGGGGGTGTGAAACCCCCGGCACCGCGTTGCAATCCTGCGTCCACGCGATCATATAGGGGCCGCAAACCCGAACAGCCCGAAGGCACCCTGCGCATGGTCTATCTGGATTTCGAAAAGCCGCTTGCCGACATCGAAGGCAAGGCCGAGGAGCTTCGCGCCCTGGCCCGCAAATCCGAAAACACCGTGGATGTGGAAAAAGAGGCGGCGGCGCTGGACAAGAAATCCGGCGACCTGCTGCGCGATCTCTACAAATCGCTCGACCCCTGGCGCAAGACCCAGGTGGCCCGCCATCCCGACCGCCCGCATTGCCGCGACTATATCGAGGCGCTGTTCACCGAATACACGCCCCTGGCGGGCGATCGGGCCTTCGGCGACGACCATGCGGTGATGGGCGGCCTGGCGCGCTTCGACGACGCGCCCTGCGTGGTGATCGGACACGAAAAGGGCAACGACACCAAGACCCGCATCCAGCACAATTTCGGCATGGCCCGCCCCGAGGGATACCGCAAGGCGATCCGGCTGATGGATCTGGCGCATCGCTTCAAGCTGCCGGTTATCACGCTGGTCGATACGCCCGGCGCCTATCCCGGCAAGGGCGCCGAGGAACGCGGGCAATCCGAGGCCATCGCCCGCTGCACCCAGAAATGCCTGGAGATCGGGGTGCCGCTGGTTTCCGTCATCATCGGCGAGGGCGGATCAGGCGGCGCCGTGGCCTTCGCGACCGCAAACCGCATCGCCATGCTGGAACATTCGATTTATTCGGTGATCTCGCCCGAGGGCTGCGCCTCGATCCTGTGGAAGGACGCCGAACGGATGCGCGAGGCGGCCGAGGCGCTGCGCCTGACCGCCCAGGATCTGAAAAAACTGGACGTGATAGACCGTATCATCCCCGAACCCGTGGGCGGCGCGCAGCGCGACCCCGGCGCGGCCATCGCGGCGGTGGGCCAGGAAATCGCCGCGATGCTGGCCGAACTCAAGGGCAAGAAGCCCGCCGAGCTGATCAAGGACAGGCGGCAGAAATTCCTGGACATGGGATCGAAAAGCCTGGCCTGACGCCCGTCACCACAGGGTCGCGGCGGCCCGCCCCGGCCATTCGGCGTCATAGGCCGCACCGCCGACAGCCCCTTCGGTCATGTTGGCCAGGATCTGTCCGGGCGTGGGCAAGCCCCGGCTGTCGTCGATGCCCGACCACAGCCCGGCGCGGATCACCGCGCGGGCGCATTGGAAATAAACCTCGGCGATCCGCACGACGATGACGGTGCGGGGCAGCCTGCCCTGATGGGACAGGCTGTCGCGCAGGGCGTCGTCGTCCGTGACGCGGGCATGGCCGTTCACGCGGATCGCATTGCCCGATCCACGCACGAGGAACATCAGGCTGACGCGGCCGTCGCGCAGGATGTTGCGCAGCGAATCGATGCGGTCGTTGCCGCGCCAGTCGGGCAGCGCCAGATGCCGGTCGTCCAGGGCGCGGACAACAGGGCCGTCATCGCCGCGCGGGCTGCCGTCGGTGCCCTCGGGTCCGACGGTTGTCAGCACGCAGAACCGCGACCGGGCGATGAAGGCGGCGTAGTCCGGGGTCAGCCGGTCGGCCACCTTGCGCAGCGATGTCGCGCCGGGTGTGCCATAGATCGTTTCAAGATCGCCCGGTTCCAGCCAGTTCATGCGTAAACCCCGCCTCGGCCATCAGCCGGTCTGAATGAGTCTCTACCTCGGCCTCCAGCCGGGGAATGAAGCCTTCGGCCGGAACCTCGGCCGGGATGACCGGCAGGAACTCGACCACGGCGCGGCCGGGGCGGATGCCCCAGCCCTTGCGGGGCCAGAACAGGCCGGTATTCACCGCGACCGGCACCACCGGCAGGCCGGTGCCCGCGCGGATCGTGCTGACGCCGTGCTTGTAGGGGCGGCGTTCGCCCGGCCGGGTGCGGGTGCCCTCGGGATAGATGATCAGCTGGCCCAGCCCCTCGCCCGCGATCCGCCGGTTGATCTCGGCCGAGATGGCGCGCATGGCGTCGCGGCCGCGCGCGCGGTCGATGGGGATGCAGCCGACCTTCCAGGCATACCAGCCCATGATCGGGATGTGCTTGACCTCGCGCTTCATGATGAAGGCGCGGCGGGGGGCGGCATGGGCGATCACCAGGATGTCCAGAAAGCACTGGTGCTTGGCGGCGATGATGCAGTCGTCGACCGGAGGGGTGCCGCGAATCTCGCAGGTCAGGCCCAGATGCAGACGCGCGGCCCACAGCATGTATCCGATCCAGCGGGTCGCCACGCGGTTCGCGCCGGCCCGGCCGTCGCGCAACAGCGCGGGCAGGCCCAGCAGCCCGATCACAATGGTCGCAAGCGCGACATGCAGATAATAGAGCGCGTTCTGCGCATATTGCCACGGCGTCAGCGGGCCGGGCACGGGCGATTGCGCCCGTCCGCCTTCTGCCGGCTGGCTCATCGAACCGCTCCCAGCATCTTCAGCGCCGCCCAGCGGGTCGCCAGAAAGCCGACGGCGGCGGCCACGACCGGGATCAGCAGCGGCAGCAGCCAGCCCCAGCCCTGGAAGCCAAGCCCGGTCAGGAACCCGCCCGCCGCGTCCATGCCGGGCAGCAGGGCGATGCCCGCCATGCCGAACAGCGTGCCGACCGTGGCGCCCACCGCCGCGCGCTTGGTGAAACGCCGCACGAAAGCCGTGGCGATGGTGATGTCGCGCGCGCCGATCAGCCGCAGCACCCGGATCACCTGCCCGTTCGCCGCAAGCGCCGCCTTGGCCGCCAGCGTGATCATCGAGGCCGACGCCGCCGCGATCAGCAGCAACGACACGATGCCCAGCATCCGCAGCCGGTTCGCGGCCGTCACCAGGGGGCGGCGCCATTCGGTATGATCATCCAGAACGGCGCCGGGCGCCTCGGCCTCCAGCCGCAGGCGCAGGCCCTCGGCGTCGAAATCGTCGCCCGCGATGGGCAGGTCGATCAGGGCGGGCACCGGCAGCGCATCGACCGGCATGTCGGGACCGAACCAGGGGGTCAGCAGCCCGGCGACCTCATCGGGGGGCAGCAGGCGCGGCTGGCCCGCGCCGGGGGTCGTGGACAGAACCTGCATTGCGGCCTGGGTGCGGGCGTCCTGTTCGGAGGACGAGGCGCTGACCCGCACCGTCACCGACCCCGCCAGCTCACCGGCCCAGCGGTCGGCCAGCCGCCCCGTCGCCAGCGACAGGGCCAGGGCGAAGACCGCCAGGAACGCCATGGCGCCTGCGGAAAACAGCGTCAGTTGCGCGGTGAACCCGGTCGGCGGCACGATCCGGTCGCCCGACCCGCCGTCGCGCATCAGCCCCTGCCACAGCGCCCTCAGATTCAGCGCCCGAAATTCCGTCCGTCTCACAGATCCGCCCCTGCCAGCTGCAATGTTGCGTTCGCGATCCGCAGCACGCGGGCCGCGACCTGCGCCTTGGTCGCGCGGATCAGGTTCAGGTCATGGGTGGCGACCAGCACGGTCTTGCCCGACTTGTTCAACTCGATCAGCAGCTGCATCAGCCGGACCGACATGTCCCAATCCAGGTTGCCGGTGGGTTCGTCCGCCAGCACCAGGTCGGGCGACAGGATCACCGCACGGGCCAGGGCCGCGCGCTGGCGTTCGCCGCCCGACAGGGACGGCGGCATCGCGCGGGCGTGCTGGGACAGGCCCACCCAGCCCAGCAGGTCGCGCAGCGCCGCCATGTCCACCGCCTGGCCCGAGATCGACAGCGGCAGCGCCACGTTCTCGGCCACCGGCAGATGATCCAGGAACTGCGTGTCCTGATGGACCACGCCCACCCGGCGGCGCAGATCGGAAATGCCGTCGCGGGTCAACTGCCGCACATCGTCGCCGAACGCCGTCATCTGCCCCGAGGTCGGCAGCAGGTCGGCATAGCACAGCCGCAGCAGCGTCGTCTTGCCCGACCCCGACGGGCCGGTCAGGAAATGGAACATGCCCGGCTGCAAGGTCAGCGTCATGTTCGACAGCAGTTCGGCCCCCCCGTGATAGCCGAAGCCGACATCCCGCATCTCGATCAAGCGCAACCCCCTTGTTCCTTCGGTGCCCGGCTTGGAACCCGGCCCCGCGCTTGATAGAACAGCCACAAGGCGAATGCGAGGGGTCGGAATGGCGGAAATACGGTTGATCTGTCCCGGTTGCGCGGCCGAATACCGCGTGCCCGACACGGCCATCCCACCCGAGGGGCGAGAGGTCGAGTGCAGCGCCTGCGGCAAGATCTGGCACGGCACGGCACGGCAGGATCCGGGCGATCTGCCGTCCCTGCCCGCCGCCGAGCCGCCCGCAGATCTGCCTCCGCTGAGCCGCCGCCTGCCCGACAGCGTGCTGGAAATCCTGAGGGGCGAGGTCGAACACGAACGCCGCGCCCGCGCGGCCGAGGATGGCGAGGCCGCCCCAGGCGTCCCCCGCGCGGCCGCCGATCCCGAATGGCCCGCGACGACCATCACCCGGCATTTCGACGCCAAACCCGCCGAAGCCGCCATGCCGGATCTGCCGGATCCTTTGCCGCCCGCCATTGAGCAGCCAAACGAAGCCCGCCCAACCCCCGCCCCGGTCCACGCCCCGGCGGCGATGGTCAGCGAACCCGCCCCTGCCCGCAGGCCGGGCGGCTATGGCATGGGCTTCGGGCTGGCGGTGATGCTGGCCGGGGGCGTAGTGGCGCTGTATCTGCTGGCGCCCCGGCTGGCCGATCAAGGGGGGATTGGCGACGGGCTGATGCAGCTTCGGGCCAGCCTGGACGGGGCGCGGCTGTGGTTGCAGGATCGCGCGGCCACGCTGGTCCGCTGATCAGAACCGATCCAGCAGCCGTCCCAGGTAGTCGCGTTCGTCCTGCGGACGTTCCGGCTGGCCAGTGCGGCGGCGGATTTCGTCCAGCAGATCGCGCGCACGGCGGGCCGGATCGACGCCCTCGGCCAGCGGATCGCCCCCGGCGATGACATTGCCGTTACCGTCGCGCTGACGGCCCAGGGGATCCAGCGTCGGACGCTGGCCAAAGCTTTGTCCTTCCCCGGCGCGATCACCGCCGCCGGGTCGCTGGCCATCCTCGCCCCGGCCTTGCTGCCCCTGCTGGCCCTGTTGCTGGGCCATCATGTCGCCAAGCGCCCGCATCCCTTCGCGCATCGACTGGATCGCATCGGCCTGACGCTGCAAGGCGCCGCCGGTATCGCCGTCGCGCAAGGCGCGTTCGGCATCCTCCATGGCGCGGCCCGCTTCATCCAACTGCCGCCGCGCCTGGTCGCCGCCGGGCGATCCCTGGCCCGGCAACAGCCCCTGCTGCTGGCCCAGATCCTCGCGCAGCTGCCGCTGCCGGTCGGCCAGACCCTGCGCGTCGGGCGAGGGCTGCCCCATCTGGCCCTGGCCGAACTGTTCCTGCATGTCGCGGAACGCCTCGTCCGACAGGCGCTGCTGCTCGCGCAGCGTATCGGCCAGCCGGTTCATCGGCTGGTTGCCGCTGCTGCCCTGCTGACCCTCGCCGCCCTGGCCCTGGCGGACCTGCAAGTTCTCCATCATGCGGTTGAACTGTTCCAGCAATTCCTGCGCCTCGGCCATCCGGCCCTCGTTCATCAGGCGCTGGATTTCGTCCATCATCTGCTGGATCTGGTCGCCGGTGATCTGCTGGCTAGGCTGGTCCCTGGTAAAGCGTTCGGACGGATCCTGCTGGTTCTGCTGCGCCAGCATGTCGGTATAGGCGTCCGTCGCCTCTTTCAGTTCGTCCATCAGCCGCTGGATTTCGTCGGGACTGGCGCCGTTGCGGATCGCCTCGGACAGCTTCTGCTGTGCCTGGCGCATCCGTTCCAAGGCATCCGACAGCCCGCCATCCTCCAACTGGATCGCGGCCTGCCACAGCGCCTCGGCCAGGTCGTCGCGCAGCTTGTCGCTCAGGGCCGGGCCTTCCAGCAGGTTCACGGCGCCGCGCAGTTGCAGATACAGGGGCCGTTCGACGAACCCTTCGGGCTGCCAGGTGACGGCGCGCAGGATCTCGGCGCTGCGGCCGGCATTGCCGCGCGACCACAGCAGGTCGCGCCGCATCTCGATCAGCGCGGCGGCCAAGGGATTGAAGAAGCGCCGCCCCGGCAGGACGGTGTGCATGGGCTGCGCCTCGCCCCACTGATCGATCCCGTCGACGGCGCGCAGGCTGACGCTGACCGGCAGATTCGCCCAAGGGTGGCGCGACAGATCCTCGGTCAACTGACCCTTGACCTGATGGCGGTCGCCGCGCGGCAGCGGCAGGACCAGTTCGACCGCCGGGCGGGGCTCGGGATCGATGGCCAGACCGAAGCGGCGGTCCACTGCGGGCAGGTCCAGCGCGATCACCGCCTGACCCGAAGCAACGCCGTGATCGTCGCTGGCCTCGAAATCCTGCACCAACCGACCGTCCGCGCGGCGCACCGGCGCGGCCCCGGCGCGGATCACCGGCGCGTTGTCGGGCAGCACGGTCACGTCAAAACGCCGCCCCGCGACCTCGATCACGCCCGACGCCTCGGCCCGGAAACCGGGCGCCTGCGGATCCTTGCCCACCGCCGGGCCGACGTCCTGGGTCACCGTCACCCCGCCGCCATACAGACGAAAGGTCACGGCGCTGCCCTTGGGCAGTTCCAGCACCTGCCCCTCGGCCAGGACGTTCAGATAGATCGTCGGGCGGCGGGTATAGGCGGGCGGCTCGGCCCAGCCCTCCCAGCTTGGCCCGGCTGGGACCGCATTGGTCGCCGCCGGCCGGGATACGGTCGCGGCCAGGGCCTGGATCCCCTGCCCCATCTGGGCCGCGCCGCCGAAGACCATCGCCATGGCCAGGGCCACCAGCCCGGCCAGCCGCAGCGCAAAGGGATCGCGCCGCGCCAGCCCGGCATCGGGACGCACCGCCCGCGCCTGCGCGGCACGAGCCTGCATCTGCGCCAGATGCGCCTGCCACAGCGCGCCCTCGCCGCCGACCGCCGCGCGGTCCGACAGCGCCGCCAAGGGCCGCCCCGGCAGGGTCCGGTCCAGCCGGTCCACCGCATCGGCCATACGCACCCGGCGGAACCGCATCCCGCCCCGGATCGCGGTCCACAACAGCATCAGCACTACGGCCCCGGCCAGCCAGGGCAGCACCGGCCCCGGCACCGCCGCAACGACGCCCAGGGCGAAAGCCGCGAATACAGCGGCCAGTACCGTGCCCAGCGGCCAGAAAGCGCGGGCCGCCTGCTCCCACACCATCCCCCAGCGGGTCAGACGAAGGGCGCGTGCGACCGGTCCCATCTTCTGTGCGAAAATATCCTCGGGGGTCCGGGGGCAGACAGCCCCCGGCTGCGACGGTTCCGACTCGTTCCGCGTCAAAGCCATGCGGGAATGCTATCCCGCGCCAGCATTTCCTCAAACGTCGGTCGCGCCCGGATGACGGCGAAGTGATCGCCCCGCACCAGAACCTCGGGCACCAGCGGCCGGGAATTGTATTCCGAGGCCATCACCGCGCCATAAGCCCCGGCGGACCGGAAGGCGACCAGATCGCCCGCCGCCATCCGGGGCAGGTCCGCGCCCTTCTGGAAGGTGTCGCCCGATTCGCAGACCGGCCCCACCACGTCGAAGGGCCGCACCGCCGCGCCGACCGCGGGTTCGATCACCGGCACAATATCGTGATGCGCGCCATACATGGCCGGGCGCGCCAGGTCGTTCATCGCCGCGTCCACGATCAGGAAATCGCGGCCCTCGCCCTGTTTCACATAGATCACCTGCGACAGCAGGATGCCCGCGTTGCCGACGATGTTGCGGCCCGGCTCGATCTCGATCTCGCAGCCCAGGTCGCCCACCGTCTCGCGGATCACCTGGCCGTATTCCAGCGGCAAGGGCGGCGCGTTGTTGTCGCGGCGATAGGGAATGCCCAAGCCGCCGCCCAGATCCAGCCGGGTGATCGCATGGCCGTCGGCGCGCAAGGCGCGGGTCAGGTCGGCCACCTTGGCATAGGCCGCGCGATAGGGGTCCAGATCGGTCAACTGGCTGCCGATATGCACATCGACGCCGACGACCCGCAAACCGGGCAGGCTTGCCGCCTCGGCATAGACCTCGCGGGCGCGGGCGATGGGGATGCCGAACTTGTTTTCAGATTTCCCGGTGGCGATCTTCTCGTGCGTTTTCGCGTCCACGTCCGGGTTCACGCGGACGGCGACCGGCACCACCGCGCCCATGCTGGCGGCCAGGGCCGACAAAGCGCGCATTTCCGGCTCGCTCTCGACATTGAACTGGCGGATCCCGCCTTCGATGGCTTGACGCATCTCGGCCAGGGTCTTGCCGACACCGGAAAAGACGATCCGGTCGCCAGGCACCCCCGCCGCGCGGGCGCGTGCGTATTCGCCGCCCGAGACGACATCCATCCCCGCGCCCAGATCGCCCAGCAGCTTGAGGACCGCCAGATTGCTGTTGGCCTTGACCGCGAAGCAGACCAGGTGATCGGTCCAGGCCAGCGCCTGCCGGAACAGGCCGAAATGCCGTGTCAGCGTCGCCGCCGAATAGACATAGACCGGGGTGCCCACTTCTGCGGCGATGCGCGACAGGGGCACATCCTCGGCGTGCAGTTCCCCGGCGTGATAGTTGAAATGGTCCACCTACAGCTCCGTGATCACGCCCATGGTGGCGTGGCCGGAAATCGAGACGTTGGATTTGGGGGCCGTCTTCGGCGCAGCGGAAGGGCGTTCGGGGGCGCCGTCGACGCCGCAGGCAGCCACCGCGATCACCGCCAGGATTGCGAACCATTTCATGCCAGTATCTCCTTCCAGCGAGCGATCTGCGCGCGCACCCGACCGGGCGCCGTGCCGCCATAGCTTTGCCGCGACGCGACCGAGTTGTGAACGCCCAAAACGCCAAAGACTTTATCGGTGATCCCCGCATGGACCCCCTGCATGTCGGCCAGGGTCAGGTCCGGCAGGTCGCAGCCCCGCTGTTCCGCCAGGGCGACCAGCGACCCGGTGACATGGTGCGCGTCGCGGAAGGGCAGGCCCAATTCACGGACCAGCCAGTCAGCCAGATCGGTCGCGGTGGAAAAGCCCGAGGCCGCGGCGGCCTCCATCTTCTCGCGGTTGGCGGACAGGTCGGACAGCATCCCGGTCATCGCGGCCAAGGCCAGCATCAGGCTGTCCGCAGCATCGAAGACCTGCTCCTTGTCCTCCTGCATGTCCTTGGAATAGGCCAAGGGCAGGCCCTTCATCACCGTGAACAGCGCCACCGTCGCGCCCAGGATACGGCCGATCTTGGCGCGGATCAGCTCGGCCGCGTCGGGGTTGCGCTTTTGCGGCATGATCGACGATCCGGTGGACCACTTGTCCGACATCGACACGAAGCGGAACTGGGCGGATGACCAGATCACCAGTTCCTCGGCCAGCCGCGACAGGTGGACGGCGCAGATCGAGGATGCCGACAGGAATTCCAACGCGAAATCCCGATCCGATACGGCATCCAGGCTGTTGGCCATGGGGGCGTCGAAATCCAGTGCCGCCGCCGTCGCATGGCGGTCGATGGGATAGCCGGTTCCGGCCAGGGCCGCAGCCCCAAGGGGCGATTCGTTCATCCGCCGCCGCGCGTCCTGGAAACGCGACAGATCGCGGCCGAACATCTCGACATAGGCCATCATGTGATGGCCCCAGGTGACCGGCTGGGCGGTTTGCAGATGGGTAAAGCCCGGCATGACCCAATCCGCCCCGGCCTCGGCCTGCGACAAAGCAGCGCGGATCAGCGCCCGCAGCGCCTGGATCGCGGCGTCGCACTGGTCGCGCACCCACAGACGGAAATCGGTCGCCACCTGGTCGTTCCTGGACCGGCCCGTGTGCAGGCGGCCCGCCGGCTCTCCGATGATCTCTTTCAGGCGCGCCTCGACATTCATGTGAATGTCTTCCAGTTCGGTGCGGAAGGGGAACTTGCCCGCCTCGATCTCTGACAAGACGGTGAGCAGCCCTTCCCTGATCGCCTCGGCATCGCTAGTGCTGATGATGCCCTGCGCCGCCAGCATCGCGGCATGGGCCCGGCTGCCCCGGATGTCCTGGGCGTAGAGCCGCCGGTCGAACCCGATCGAGGCGTTGATCGCCTCCATGATCGCGTCCGGCCCGGCGGCGAAGCGCCCGCCCCACATGCTGTTGGCGCTGTCCTGTTGCGGCCGGTCGGTCATTGGCGCGTCCCTCGGAGGTCTTCATGCTGCGTTCCGCCCTGCTTTATACGGCACTGCTTTTCGGTGCAAACGCCGCCTTCGCGGGCCCGGTGGACTGGGACGCGGCCAGGCAGGCGCTGCCGAAGCTGGTCCAGACCCAGGACGCGCCGCCGGTCAGCGCGGTCGAATTCACCGACCCGGACGGCGGCACGCATACCCTGGCCGACTACAAGGGCAAGGTCGTTCTGGTGAACTTCTGGGCGACCTGGTGCGCGCCCTGCCGCAAGGAAATGCCCGCGCTCGACGCGCTTCAGTCCGAACTGGGCGGCGAGGATTTCCAGGTCGTGACCATCGCCACGGGCCGCAACGCGGTGCCGAAGATCCACGACTTCTTCGCCGAGACCGGCGTGACCAACCTGCCCGTCCTGCTGGACCCGCGCCAGCAGTTGGCGCGCGACATGGGCGTGGTCGGCCTGCCCGTCACCGTGCTGATCGACCGCGACGGAAACGAGATCGCCCGCCTGATGGGCGACGATCATTGGGATGCCGACGGCGCCAAGACCCTTATCCGGCAGTTGACGCAGCGCTGAGTTCCGCGTGGCGCGGGCAGCCGGTCATGTGGTCGTTGACCATGCCGGTGGCCTGCATGAAGGCATAGGTGATGACCGGCCCGCAGAACGTGAAGCCGCGTTTCTTCAGCGCCTTGGACATGGCGGTCGATTCGGGGGTGGCGGCGGGAACCTCGGCCATGCTGGCGAAGCGGTTCTGGATCGGCTGGCCGCCGACGAAGGACCACAGCCAGGGCGCGAATCCCTGATCGCCCTCGATCTCCAGGAACAGGCGCGCGCCCTTCACGGTCGCCTCGATCTTGCCGCGATGGCGGACGATGCCGGGGTTTTGCAGCGCGCGGTCGATTCGCGCCGCGTCCCAGCGGGCCACGCGTTCGGGGTTGAAGCCGTCGAATTCCTCGCGGAACCCGTCACGCTTGCGCAGGATGGTGATCCAGGACAGCCCCGCCTGGAAGCCGTCCAGCACCAGCTTTTCCCACAGGGCGCGCGGATCGCGTTCGGGCACGCCCCATTCGGTGTCGTGATAGGCGACATACAGCGGGTCGGTCCCGCACCAGGTGCAGCGGTCGGTCATGGATCGTTAACCTTTTATCCAGAAACTCCTGCCCGTTTACGGCAAATTAGGCGATCATCGCCATAAGGGAACACGGAATGATTGCGTAACGAGGGTTGATGTGATGGACGCGAACCCGCCTGCGAAAGGCTCGCCGCTGGATTATGCCGTGGACCGGCAAAGCCGGTTGACCCTGCCCGCCGTCAGGCTGGCGGTCGAACGGGGCAACGGGGTGCTGGCCTTCCAGCCGGTCGTGCAGGCGCAGCGGACCAGCCGCCCGGCCTTTTACGAAGGGCTGATCCGCATCATCGACGAATCGGGCCGCATGGTGCCGCTGCGCGACTTCATGCCGGTGGCGGAAACCACCGAACTGGGCCGCCGGATCGACTGCCTGTCGCTGTCGCTGGGTCTGAAGGCCCTGTCCGAGGAAACGTCGCTGCGGCTGTCCATCAACATGTCGGCGCGGTCGATCGGCTATCCCGCCTGGATGACCATCCTGCGCCGCGGCGTCGCCGACGACCCGCAGGCCGCCGAACGGCTGATCCTGGAAATCACCGAAAGCTCGGCCATGGGCCTTCCGGACGAGGTGAAGTCCTTCATGCGCGAGGTTCAGAAATACGGGATCAGCCTGGCGCTCGACGATTTCGGGGCGGGCTATACCTCGTTCCGCTATCTGCGGGATTTCTGCTTCGACATGATCAAGATCGACGGCCAGTTCATCCGCGAAATCTCGGACCATCCCGACAACCAGGTGCTGACCCAGGCGCTGATGTCCATCGCCCGGCATTTCGACATGTTCACCGTGGCGGAAATGGTGGAAACGGCGGACGATGCCAGCTTCCTGATCGAAAACGGCATCGACTGCCTGCAAGGCTATTACTTCGGGGCGCCGACCATCGCGCCGCCGTGGAAGTCCCCGCCCTCGGCGGCCTTGCGGTAAGGCTCTGCACGACTTTTGGCCGATCTGCTTGACGCGACGGCACGAACCCGCATCCTGTCCTCGATTCGCCATCTGTCTGGCTTCGAGGGAAGGAACCCGTCATGACCAAAGCCGTAATCGTCTCTGCCGCCCGCACCGCCGTCGGCAGCTTCATGGGATCGTTCGCAAATATCCCGGCGCATGACTTGGGCGCCGCCGTCCTGAAGGAAGTCGTGGCCCGCNCCTGGACCCGGCCGAGGTCGATGAGACGATCCTGGGCCAGGTGCTGACTGCGGGCCAAGGCCAGAACCCCGCGCGCCAGGCGCATATCAAGGCGGGCCTGCCGCAGGAATCCTCGGCCTGGGGAATCAACCAGGTCTGCGGGTCGGGCCTGCGGGCCGTGGCGCTGGCCGCGCAGCAGGTGATCCTGGGGGATGCGCGGGTGGTGCTGGCCGGGGGCCAGGAAAGCATGTCGATGTCGATGCACGCCGCCTATCTGCGCGCCGGGCAGAAGATGGGCGACATGCAACTGGTCGACACCATGATCCGCGACGGGCTGTGGGACGCCTTCAACAATTACCACATGGGCACCACGGCGGAAAACGTCGCGCAGAAATGGTCGATCAGCCGCGACCAGCAGGACGAATTCGCGCTTGGTTCGCAGAACAAGGCCGAAGCCGCGCAGAAGGCTGGCCGCTTCGATGATGAAATCGTCGCCTACACCGTCAAGACCCGCAAGGGCGACACGGTGGTGGACAAGGACGAATACATCCGCGCGGGCGCGACCATCGACGCCATGCAGAAGCTGCGTCCCGCCTTTTCCAAGGAAGGCTCGGTCACGGCGGGCAACGCCTCGGGGCTGAACGACGGCGCGGCGGCGGTGATGGTCATGACCGAGGACGAGGCGAACCGGCGCGGCCTGACGCCCCTGGCGCGGATCGCATCCTATGCGACGGCGGGGCTGGATCCGGCGATCATGGGCACCGGCCCGATTCCCGCCAGCCGCAAGGCGTTGGAAAAGGCGGGCTGGTCGGTCCAGGATCTGGATCTGGTCGAGGCGAACGAGGCTTTCGCCGCCCAGGCCTGCGCGGTCAACAAGGACATGGGCTGGAACCCGGACATCGTGAACGTGAACGGCGGCGCCATCGCCATCGGCCATCCGATCGGCGCATCGGGCGCGCGCGTCCTGAACACCCTGCTGTTCGAGATGAAGCGCCGCGACGCCAAGAAGGGCCTGGCCACCCTGTGCATCGGCGGCGGCATGGGCGTGGCGCTCTGCGTCGAGCGGTGAGAAAAAATGGCGCGCAATGATATTGCGCGCCACCAACTTGCCTTGTAGCAATATTTCAATGCTGTTTATTTGAGGGAGGGGACCATGTCCAAGGTTGCACTTGTCACCGGCGGCTCGCGCGGGATCGGCGCGGCGATTTCCAAGGCGCTTCAAGAGGCTGGCTATACTGTCGCCGCGACCTATGCGGGCAATGACGAGGCCGCCAAGGCGTTCACGGACGAAACCGGGATCAAGACCTATAAATGGTCGGTCGCGGACTATGACGCCTGCGCCGCGGGCATCAAGCAGATCGAAGAGGATCTTGGCCCCATCGCCGTGCTGGTCAACAACGCAGGCATCACGCGGGACGCGATGTTCCACAAGATGACGCCGCAGCAGTGGAAAGAGGTCATCGACACCAACCTGACCGGCGTTTTCAACATGACCCATCCGGTCTGGTCGGGAATGCGCGACCGCAAGTTCGGGCGGATCATCAATATCAGCTCGATCAACGGGCAGAAGGGCCAGGCAGGCCAGGCGAACTATTCCGCCGCCAAGGCCGGAGACCTGGGCTTTACCAAGGCGCTGGCTCAGGAAGGCGCGCGGGCGGGCATCACCGTGAATGCGATCTGCCCCGGCTATATCGCGACCGAAATGGTCAAGGCCATCGACGAAAAGGTGCTGAACGAACGCATCATCCCGCAGATCCCCGTGGGACGGCTGGGCGAACCCGAGGAGATCGCCCGGACAGTGGTGTTCCTGGCCTCGGACGATGCGGGCTTCATCACCGGGTCGACCATCACCGCCAATGGCGGGCAGTATTTCGCCTGACAGGCTGCGACAAACGGACACGGCCCGCGCGGATCGCGCGGGCCGTTCCAATTCCGTCATCGTTCAACGGATCAGTGGGACAGTCGGGAAATCTCTTCCTTGAGACGAAGTTTCTCGCGCTTCATCGCCTTGATTTGCAGATCGCTGACACCAGGGCTTCTTTGTTCCTTTTCAACGGTTTCGGACAGAACTTGGTGTTTCTTGCGCAGTTCCTCGACGTGGGAAGCAACCGACATCTCGTCCTCCTGTATAGGTTGAGTCGAACAGGGGGATTGCAGCACAGGCTTTCGATTCTGTCACGAGACTTTTGCAAACAGGGTCGTGAGCGGCAGCCCCTCGCGGAGAACCGCCGATGCCGCCGGGGTCAGGTCTTCCCGGTCGCCCGGATGGGCCGGCGCGCGGTGCATCACGAAGGGCGCCAGCAGCCGCAGCGGGCCCCGTCCGCCCTTCTGCGCCCGCAGGATCACGCGGCCCGCCTCTCGCCCCGCCCGGCCCGCGATGGGCAGGATCGCCATCGACCCCGCCCGGCCCGACAGCGCCTCCAGCATCGCGTCCAGCCGGTCGGCCCGCTGGATCAGCGTCAGGACGCCGCCCGGCCGCAATCGGCGCAGGCCCGCGTCGATCCAGACCGCCAGCGGCGTCTGCTCTTGCCGCGCCAGCGCCCTGCCGCCGTCGGGGGCCGGGGTGCCGCCCAGGAAATAGGGCGGGTTGGCGATCACATGGTCGAAGGCCATCGCCCGCAAAGCGGCAGGCGGCAGCGCCACGTCGCCCGTCAGCACCTGCATCGCGATGCCATTGGCCGCGGCATTCCGTCGCGCCAGATCGGCATAGTCGGGCTGTCGTTCCAGGCCCGCCAGCCGCAGATCCGCCACGCGCCAGCCCAGGCAAAGGCTGGCGACCCCCGCCCCGCAGCCCAGTTCCAGCACCGCCTGGCCCGCCGCTGCCGGACAGGCCGCCGCCAGCATCACCGCATCGGCGCCCGACCGGAAGCCGCGCCGGGGCTGCAAGACGCGCAGCCGGCCGTCCAGGAAGCCGTCGTCGGAAAGATCACTCATCCAGGCCGGCGTCGCGCAGGATCGCGCGGGCCATGAATTCGTCGCGATCCGCGACCATCAGCCGCTGCGGCAGGATCCCCAGGGATCCTTCCAGGATGCTCATGTGCTGGTCCATGGGAAAGGCGGGGATGCCCTCGTGCTCCAGCAGGCCCAGGGCGCGGGACATGCGGACGGGATCGTTGCTGCGGAACAGTTCTTTCATGGGGCGGACGTTAGGGGGCGGTTGCGGAATTGTCGATGACATGGCAAGGGACGGGCGCGGCAAAGGGGTAAGGCCATGGGTGTGCAGGAAAACGTCCAGAAACCGCTGGACCGGCTGGCAGAGGCGCTGAGCCCCGAGATGGAGGCGGTCAACGCCTTGATCCGGCAGCGGATGTCCAGCGAACACGCCCCCCGCATCCCCGAGGTGACGGCCCATCTGATCGAGGCCGGGGGCAAGCGGCTGCGGCCGATGCTGACACTGGCGGCGGCAAAGATGCTGGGCTATGCCGGGCCCTATCACGTCCATCTGGCCGCGACGGTCGAATTCATCCACACCGCGACTCTGCTGCATGACGACGTGGTGGACGAAAGCCGCCAGCGGCGCGGGCGACCGACGGCGAACCTGCTGTGGGACAACAAGTCCAGCGTGCTGGTGGGCGATTACCTGTTCGCGCGCAGTTTCCAACTGATGGTCGAACCCGGCAACCTGCGCACGCTGGAGATCCTGTCCAACGCCGCCGCCACCATCGCCGAGGGCGAGGTTCTGCAACTGACCGCCGCCCAGGATCTGCGCACCGATGAAGGCGTCTATCTGACGGTGGTGCGCGGCAAGACTGCCGCGCTGTTCTCTGCCGCGACCGAGGTGGGCGGCGTCATCGCGGGGGCGCCCGCCGATCAGGTGCGGGCGCTGTTCGATTACGGCGACGCGCTTGGCATCGCCTTCCAGATCGTCGACGACCTGCTGGATTACGGCGGCGCGACCGAGACCATCGGCAAGAATGTCGGCGACGATTTCCGCGAACGCAAGCTGACCCTGCCGGTCATCAAGGCCGTCGCCCGCGCCACCCCCGAGGAACGCGCCTTCTGGTCGCGCACCATCGAACAGGGCGACCAGCGGGACGGCGACCTGGACCGGGCGCTGTCGCTGCTGTCGCGGCACGGCGCGATGGAGGCCGCGCGCGCCGACGCCCTGCGATGGTCCGCCACCGCCCGCACGGCGCTGGCCAAGCTGCCGCCGCATCCGATCCGCGACATGCTGTCCGATCTGGCGGATTTCGTCGTCAGCCGCGTCGCCTGACCGCGCCCTTGCACGTCCCACGGGCATCGCCGGTCCCGACTCTGCCCCCAGGACAGGCGATGGCGGCATAATCCGCCCATGAAACGGGCAATTTCTGTCTGGTCCCGTCCCGCCCCTGCCCGGCGCCTGTGCAAGCCCCCGCGCCCCGCCCCATGAAAGGGCGTCGGCGGCGCGTCCGGTGCCGCATGGAAGGGGATATGATGATGACAAGGGCTGCTCCCTTTATTGCCGGTGCCGCGATGCTGATTGCGGCGCCCACATTCGCGCAGGATGCCGTGGTCGCGGTCGAGGCCGCCGTGCCGGTCCCGGACAAGGGCGATACGACCTGGATGCTGATCTCGGCCATCCTGGTGATGATGATGACGCTGCCGGGGCTGGCGCTGTTCTATGGCGGGCTGGTGCGGGCCAAGAACATGCTGTCGGTGCTGATGCAGGTGCTGACGGTGTTCAGCATGATGGCGATCCTGTGGGTGGCCTTCGGCTATTCGCTGGCCTTCACCGGGGCGGGCACGCCCGAGGAGGTGGGCTTCCCGACTCCCTTTATCGGCGGGCTGTCGAAGATGTTCCTGTCGGGCGTCGGCACCGAGTCGGTGGTCGAGGGCTTCACGGCGGGCGTGGTGATCCCGGAACTGTCCTTCGTGATCTTCCAGATGGCCTTCGCCTGCATCGCCTCGGCCCTGATCGTGGGCGCCACGGCGGAACGGCTGAAATTCAGCGCGGTCCTGCTGTTCATCGTGATCTGGTTCTTCCTGTCCTACCTGCCGATGGCCCATATGGTCTGGTGGTGGGGCGGCCCGTCGGCCTATGACGCGCCCTCGGGCCTGCTGTTCAGCCACGGCGCGCTGGATTTCGCGGGCGGCACGGTCATTCACATCAACGCGGGCGTGGCCGGCCTGGTCGCCGCCATGGTCGCCGGTCCCCGCATCGGCTACAAGAAAGAGCTTCTGGCCCCCCACAACCTGACCTTCACCCTGGTGGGCGGCTGCCTGCTGTGGATCGGCTGGTTCGGCTTCAACGCCGGGTCCAACCTGGAGGCCAATGGCCTGACCGCCCTGGCGATGATCAACACCGCCGTCGCCACCGCCGCGGGCGTGCTGGCCTGGTCCTTCGGCGAATGGGCCTTCCGCGGCCATCCCAGCCTGCTGGGCGGAATCTCGGGCGCCATCGCCGGGCTGGTGGGCATCACCCCGGCGGCGGGCTTCGTGGGCCCGATGGGCGCCATCGCCATCGGCTTGGTCGCGGGTCTGCTGTGCATGTGGTTCGTCATCAGCGTGAAGCCGCGCATGGGCATCGACGACAGCCTGGACGTGTTCGGCATCCACGGCATCGGCGGCATCGTCGGCGCGATCCTGACGGGCGTCTTCGCCGCGCCCTCGCTGGGCGGCACGGGCGTGTTCGATTACGGCGCGAATGCCGTCGCCGAATTCTCGATGGGCGGGCAGGTCTATGCGCAGACCCTGGGCGTGGTGATCGCGATTGTCTGGTCGGGCGTGGTGTCTTTCGTGGCCATCCACATCGTCAAGGCGCTGATCGGGCTGCGCGTCACCGTCAACGACGAACGCCAGGGCCTGGACATCACCACCCACGGCGAAAACGCCTATAACTGACGCCATCCGTACCGATCCAAAGGCCCGGCGATCCCGCCGGGCCTTTTTTCATGCGCAAATCACGGATTGGTCAGCGCAATTCCCTCGGGGCGATTCTTGGTATAGGCTGGCGCGCAATTTGGCCGGAAAGCGGCCGTGGGCAGACACGCAGGCACCCTGACTCATGAAACGACCGACCGGCACCCCGAAGCGCACGGGCCGCAGCCCTGTTGCCGACAAACGCACGGCCCCGGCCGAGCCGAAATCCCCCGTGCGCCGCCACAAGGCCCCCGTCCGGCGCGGCAATGTCGTGGTGCGCACCATCGCGGGAACCGTCGGCCTGATCTGGCGGATCGTCTGGGGTTCGATGTGGCGGCTGGCCATGGTGATGGCCCTGATCATCGGCGGCGCCACCGCCTATTTCTATGCCGGCCTGCCGGAACCCCAGGCCCTGTTCGACGCCCGCGCGCGCGGGTCCGTCACCATGCTTGACGCTGACGGCAAGGTCTTCGCCTGGCGGGGCGAGACCTATGGCGCCGTCACCAGCGACAAGATCGCCCCGGTCCTGAAAGAGGCCGTGATCTCGACCGAGGACCGGCGCTTCTACCGCCATTTCGGCGTCAGCCCGCGCGGCATCGCCAGCGCCATCAAGATCAACCTGGCCGAAGGGCGCGGTCCGCTGGAAGGCAACGGCGGGTCGACCATCACCCAGCAGGTCGCCAAGCTGCTGTGCCTGGGCGAGACCTTCGATCCGATCCGCTGGAAGAACGAGGCCGAATTCGAACAGGATTGCCGTGGCGGCGGCATCTGGCGCAAGATCAAGGAAGTGCCCTTCGCCTTCGCGCTTGAGGCCAAGTATTCCAAGGACGAAATCCTCAGCATCTACATGAACCGCTCTTACATGGGCGGCGGTTCGCGCGGGTTCGAGGCTGCAAGCCAGCGTTATTTCAACAAGCACGCGTCCGAGGTGAACGCGGCCGAATCGGCGATGCTGGCGGGCCTGCTGCAAGCGCCCAGCTATTTCGCCCCGACCGCGAACCTGCAACGCAGCCGGGAACGGGCCAACGTGGTCCTGGGCCTGATGGGCGAGGAAGGCTATCTGACCCCTGATGAGGTCGCGCAAGCCCGCGCCAATCCCGCCTCGCTGTCCCAGGCCGCCGAGGCGCGGGCGGGCGGATATTTCGCCGATTGGGTGATGGAATCCGGTCCCGGCTTCCTGACCAGCGAAACGACCGAGGACGTGACGATCCGCACCACCTTCGACCCGCGCATCCAGACGGCGGCGGAACGGGCGCTGAAGCGGATCTTCGACGAAAAGGTCAGCGACAATTCCAAGGCCGAGGCCGCCGTGGTGGTGATGTCCGCCGACGGCGCGGTGCGCGCGATCATCGGCGGGCGCGACAGCATCGTGAACGGCGCCTTCAACCGCGCCGTCCAGGCCAAGCGCCAGACCGGATCGTCCTTCAAGCCCTTCGTCTATGCCGCCGCGCTGGAGGCGGGCTATGGCCCCGGCGACAGGATCGAGGACGGGCCGCTGACCATCCGCATCCCCGGCGGCAGGCCCTGGTCGCCGCAGAACTATACCCGCCGCTATTACGGCAACGTCACGCTGACCACGGCGCTGAAACAGTCGCTGAACACCGCCACGATCCGCTTGCAGGAAACCGTCGGCCGCGACGCGGTGCGCCGCATTGCCCACGACTTCGGCATCGTCAGCAACCTGACCACCAGCCCCTCGTTGGGCCTGGGCGCGTCCGAGGCGACGCTGATGGAACTGACCGGCGCCTATGCCGGGATCCGCAACGGCGGCACCTCGGTCGCGCCCTATGGGTTGATCGAACTGCGCATCGCGGGCGACGACCAGCCGCTGATGGGCCAGTCGGGGGGCATGGGCGCGCGGGTCATCAGCCAGCGCGCAGCGGGGCAGTTGATCTACATGATGCAGCAGGTGATCGACAGCGGCACCGGCACCCGCGCCAAGATGGGTACGCGCCCCGTGGCAGGCAAGACCGGCACCACCAGCAGCTATCGCGACGCCTGGTTCGTGGGCTTTTCGGAACAGTATGTCGTGGGCGTCTGGATGGGCTACGACGACAACACCCCGCTGAAAGGCGTGACCGGCGGCGGCCTGCCCGCCGAGATCTGGCAGGCGGTGATGACCGACATTCACGAGGGGCTGCCGGAACTGCCGCTCTCTACCGTTTCGCCGGACGGCAGCGGCATCCTGCTGTCCAACGACGGCGCGCCCCGCGTCGTAACCTCGGGTTCAGCAGACGACCCTCTGGCGGCCGCCTTGGCGGGGGCCGTCAATTCGGCCAATCCGGCGGGGGGTGCGCCGACGCAGGTGACGGCCCCGCAGACCCCCGGCGACAGCAGCACCGCCAGTTCGGACGATGCGCTGAGCCGGGCGCTGAATGGGATATTGGGCGGGAACTGAGGGATGGGGAAGCGCACCGGGCCTTTTTCGCGGCACTGATCGGACAGGATCCCGACATAACGCTGTTCGAATTCATGGAGGCGCTGGACACAGCGCAAGGCGTTCGTGTCCATCACTCGTCCCTCTCCAGCCCGGCTGCCCCGCCTTGGATTCACCTATGGAAAAAGTCGCTGGTGGTCGTTGAGCGCTACGGAGCCAGGGCAAGGCAGCGGCGAACCGGCTGATCACAGCGTGTTCCAGCGCGCTGGCCTCCGTGGTTGCCTTGCCCGTACCAGGCGCCAACCCAGAAATTCGCGCGTGTGGCAATCGATGACCAGGGCTAAAGAGGTCCATCTGTCCTCGCCCAGATCCGGCAAAGGTCGGTGGACCAGCGCTCGTTCGGCGCCTTGGCGAGGGACGGCAGCGCTTGAATGCCGGGCCACATGCCAATGGAGATTTCTGTAAAATCAACTTTACGGATTTAAAGCTCTGCGGACGAACAACTCCTGCGGATGTTGTTGCCTTGCCATCCCAACATTTAAAAACAAAGGCCTGCCAGCGGCGACGCTGGCAGGCCTTGAAGGTCGTGGGCTATGGCGCTGAATGCTTCAGGATCCCGCGCCGGGTTTTTTTCTTATTGCGCCCGCGCAGTTTGCAACAAGTCGGTGATCCGCCTGACCGCAGCGCGACGGTTTTCGCGCACGTCGCCTTCCTGGCGGACTTGCAGGAATTGTTCGCCATAGCCCTGCACGACCAGGTTTTCCGGCGGCACCTGGAAATATTCCGTCAGCGCCAGGGCCACTGATTCCGCGCGCCGGTCCGACAGCGCCAGATTCGCGGCGTCGGGGCCGACCGTATCGGTATGGCCCTCGATCAGGAACATCTCTTGGGGGTTCTTCGCGATCGCGTCCTGGATCACGTTGCCCAGCGCGGACAGCTGCCGGGCCTGATCGGGAGAGATCGCCGCAGAGCCCGTGTCGAAGGTGATCGCGTCGATCGTCACCGGCGGCACCAGGGCGCGGACCTGCGGGATGGATCGGATCTGCCCCAGGGTGAATCGGCGGTCGATATCCACCTCACGCTGCAAGGCTGCGCGCAGCGCGGCCTCGTCCTGGGACACGCCGGTCGCGGTCACGGGCGCAGGCGCGGGCAGGGTCGAGAGATCGACCGGCTGGACCTCGGCGGTGTCGTCGATCAGGCGGGTCTGTGTGCCGTCGGCCGAGACCAGCGTGCGGCGCAGCACCCGCAGGTCGGCGTCGCGGATGGTGACGACGCGGCTGCCATCGGCGCGCGTGACGACCGTGCGCGACGAACCGTCGTCGAAGTTCTCGGTCGCCACGGTCGATCCGGGCTGGCGCAGCAGGGCCACCTCGTCCTTGATCACCTCCTGGCTGCCGTCGGCGCGGGTCACGACCACCCGGTCGGGCGCCGACAGCGCCACCTGGCGGTTGTTGTTGAGATAGGTTCCGACCGCGACGGCACCCAAGCCCAGCAGCAGCGCCTTGGCCAGGTCGTTGTCGTCGTCATCGTCGCTGCGTTGGGCCGTCTGCGCCTGTTCCGGCGCCAGGGCGTCGCGCAGGCTGGTCGCGAAGTCCTCGGACGAGGAACGGCTGTTCTCCTCGGTGATCTGCTGCTCGACCACCTCGCCTTGCTGATCGTCGTTCAGGGCAGCAGCAGTGGCCGCGCCCGTCTCCTCGGCGGCCTGCTGGGCCCCTTCGGTGGCGGGAGCATCGGCCTCGGGCACGGTTTCCGAGGCTTGGGCCGAAGGGTCTGCGGCAGGGGGCTGGCTTTCGGCGGCTGCCTCGGGGGTCGCCTGTTCGCGGGCCGGGGCGTCGCGCGGGTCATCCTGATTCGGTGCCGCAGGGGCATCAGTCTGCGCTTGGTCCGGTTCCGCTTGGGCGGCGTCGGTTTCGGGGGTGGACTGTTCGGCCTCCAAGGCATCGCGCAGGGGGTCGGCGCTGTCCTCGGCCTCGGCTGGTGCGGGTTCGGGACGGTCGGCCTGCTGTTCGCGGGCGGCGGGCGCGGGTCGCTCCTGATCCTGCTGGCGCGCGTCCTGGGCTGCGGCCGGGGGTTCCTCATCCTGCTGGCGAGGGGCGGCGGCGGGGCGTTCGGCCTGGGCATCGGCCGTGGACTGCTCCTGCTCGGCCTGGCGTTCGGCGCGCTCGTCGGCGCGCTGCGATCTGCCTTCGGAATCCGCCGGGGCTTCGGCCTGGGCCGGAACCTCGGCCGGTTCTGCCTGGGCCTCGGCCTCCTGCGACGCGGGTGCGGGTGCGGAAGTGGCGTCGGCTGCCGGGGCTTCGGGCGCCGGAGCCTCCGGTTCGGCCGCCGCCTCGGCTTCTGGTTCCGCAGCGGGCGATTCCGGTTCGGGGGCTGCGTCGACAGCCGGTTCCTGGGCCGGGGTCTCGGCTGCCGCTTCGGGCGCAGCCGATTCCACGGGCGCGCTCTCCACTTCGGGGGCTGCCGGTTCGGCCTGCTGTTCCTGGGCAGGCGGCACGGGCGGCTGTTCGCCTTCGGTGGGCGCGCCCTGCGCCTGGGCCATGGGCGGCACCAGCAGCGACAGGCAGGCCGCGATGGCGGTCGTGTTGTTGATCATGCGGCGCATTGGGATTCCCTTGCCTCGAACGGTTTGATCTGTCGCGCATGTAACCAGTGTTCGAAGTTGCCGGTTCCAAACAGGTGCGTGACCCGGTCGTGATCGGCGGAAATCCCAATGCAAAAGGGCGCGACCCAAGCCGCGCCCTTGCCGAAATACCGTTCCCGGCAGGCTTAAACGCCGTCGCCGACGAAAGCCTTTTCCACGACGAATTCACGGGGTTCGGAATTCGCGCCCTCGCGCAGGCCGAACCCTTCCAGCACCGCCTTCACATCGACGTTGAAGGCCAGGCTGCCGCACACCATCGCCCGGTCGGTCTCCGGGCTGATCGGCGGCAGGCCCAGATCGGCGAAGACCTTGCCCGAGGTCATGTTGTCCGTGATCCGGCCCATGCGCGGCGATTCTTCCCGCGTGGTGGTGGGGTAATAGATCAGCCGGTTGGCAAAATCCTCGCCATAGATCTCGCCCAGCAGGGGATCGTTCTTCAGGTTTTCCACCAGTTCGCGGCCATAGGTCAGCTCATCCGCCGTGCGGCAGGTATGCATCATGATGACCTGTTCATAGCGTTCGTAGGTTTCCGGGTCGCGCATCAGCGACGCGAAGGGCGCGATGCCGGTGCCGGTCGCCAGGAACCACAGCCGCTTGCCGGGCAGCAGCGCGTCCAGAACCAGCGTGCCCACGGGTTTCGGGCGCAGGATGATTTCATCGCCCGGCTGGATATGCTGCAATTTCGAGGTCAGCGGGCCGTCCGGCACCTTGATCGAATAGAATTCCAGTTCCTCGTCCCAATTGGGGCTGGCGATGGAATAGGCCCGCAGCAAGGGCTTGCCGTTGTCGCCCAGCAGCCCGATCATCACGAATTCGCCCGACCGGAACCGCAGCGACGCGGGGCGCGTCACGCGGAAGGAAAACAGGCTGTCCGTCCAGTGCTTGACGGCCGTCACCGTCTGCGCGTCGGGAAGTGTCTTTGGGGCGGGCTTGGGGGCGGCATCGGCCACGGGGATGTCCAGCGTCATGTCAATTCCTGAGCGGTTCTAGTCGATGCGGCGGCGGGGCGGAACCCCCTTAGCCCGCCAGCTTCGCGCGGTGGTCGAAGGCCTTCCAGTCGGCGCGCGCGATCCATTGATCCTGCGGCTGGCGGGCGGCGATGTCCGGGGCCACCTCGACTTCGCAAAAGCCGACGCGGCGCGCCATCGCGTATTGGTCGGCGATCAGCCGCCCGGATGCGCGAAGACGGCCCTGATAGCCCAGTTCCCGCAGGCGGCGCGCCAGCGAAAAGCCGCGACCGTCGGTGAAGGACGGAAAGTCGATGGCGATCAACTCTCGGTCCAGATACTGCTCCAGATCCGCCAGCGGCGTATCGGGGGCCAGAACTTCGTCGGCTTCCTGGACCAGCGGATGAAAGCCGTCGTCGCGCGCGATGACGCGTTCGCTGTTCAGTCGGTCTGTCATGCCGGAACCTTTCCGCGGACGATCTTGCCGCCGATGAAGTGAATGCCGCATTCGGTCTTGTCCTGGCCGCGCCAGCGTCCGGCGCGCGGATCCTCGCCCGGCTTCACCGGCGAGGTGCAGGGCGCGCAACCGATCGAGGGATAGCCGCGCGCCACCAGCGGATGACGGGGCAGGTTGTTCTCGGCCATGTATTCCTGCACGTCCTCGCTGCGCCAATGGGCCAGCGGGTTGATGCGCAGCCGCGACGGCGGCTCGGGTTCGAAGAATTCCAGCGCGGCGCGGTCGCTGTTCTGGAACCGCTTGCGCCCGGTGATCCAGGCGTCATAGCCCGACAGAACGCGTTCCAGCGGCACCGTCTTGCGGAAATCGCAGCAGGCGTTGGCGTCGAATTGGTGCAGCGTGCCGTCGGGATCGTGCCGGGCGACCTCGGCCTCGGTGGCGCGGATCACCTGGATATTGGTCAGGCCCAGCTTGGCCGCGACCTCTTGCTGATAATCCAGCGTCTCGGGGAACAGCATCTGCGTGTCGATGAACAGCACCGGCAGGCCCGGCGCCACCACGCTGACCATATGCAGCAGCACCACCGATTCGGCGCCAAAGGACGACACCAGCGTCACCCGGCCCAGGTCGGGGTCGCTGACCGCGCGGCGCAGAACCTCGGTCGCGGCATGATGGCGATAGCGGTCGTTCAGCCGCGCGGCGCGGCTGTCCAGAGTATCGTCAAGCATGGGCGGGCTCGGGATAGAGGGCGGCCTTGAAGGGCGCCGGGCCAAGCCTGCGATAGGCGTCGATGAAGCGTTCGGACGCGTCCGCCCGCACCTCCAGATAGGTGCGCAGCAGCCGGTCGATGGCGGGCACCACCTGGTCATAGGGGAAGCCAGCGCCGGCGCGTTCGCCGATGGCCGGGATGTCGTATCCGTCGCCGCCCAGGGTGATCTGATAGTTTTCCACCCCTGCCCGGTCCAGGCCCAGGATGCCGATATGGCCCAGGTGGTGATGCCCGCAGGCGTTGATGCAGCCCGAGATGCGGATGTTCAGCTTGCCGATCTCGTCTTCCAGGCCGTTGTCCTTGAAATGGGTCGCGATCTCTTGCGCGATGGGGATCGAGCGCGCGGTGGCCAGCGTGCAGTAATCCATGCCGGGGCAGGCGATGATGTCGCTGGTCAGCCCGGCATTGGCCGTGGCCAGCCCGGCCTTTTGCAACGCGGCATAGACGGCGGGCAGGTCGGACTTGTGGACATGGGGCAGCACGACGTTCTGGTCATGGCTGATGCGCAGGTCGGCATGGCCGTATTGTTCCGCCAGATCGGCCAGCAGCCGCATCTGGTCGGCCGAGGCATCGCCGGGTGTCGCGCCATGCGTCTTGAAGGTGACGATGACGCTGGCATAGCCGTCCACCTTGTGCGGATGCAGGTTGGTGTCCGTCCAGCTGCGGAAAGCGCCGTTCTTCGCCTGCTCGGCCTCGAAGCTGTCGGTCGCGCCGTTGCGGAAGGCGGGGGCGGCGAAGCGGTCGCGGAAGATCGCCAGCGCCTCGCGGTCGGCGCCGTGGAAGTCGCGGCGGCGCTTGGCGAATTCCTCCTCGACCTCGGCCTTGAAGACATCCAGGCCGCGTTCGTGGACAGTGATCTTGATGCGCGCCTTGTATTTGTTGTCGCGGCGTCCCGACAGGTTGTAGGTCGAGATGATCGCCTCGATATAGGCCAGCAGGTCTTCCTCGGGCAGGAAGTCGCGGATCACCTTGCCCAGCATGGGCGTGCGGCCCAGGCCGCCGCCCACCCAGACCTCGAACCCCGTCCTGCCATCCTGCTGGCGCAGGCGCAGTCCGATGTCATGGGCGGCGACAAGCGCCCGGTCGCGCGCGGCGCCGGTGATGGCGATCTTGAACTTGCGCGGCAGGAACTGGAATTCCGCGTGGTCGGTGGACCAGCTGCGCAGCAGTTCCGCATAGGGGCGCGGGTCCATGTATTCGTCGGCGGCGGCCCCCGCGAAGGCGTCGGTGGTGACGTTGCGGATGGTGTTGCCCGAGGTCTGGATGGCGTGCATGCCCACCGAGGCCAGCTTGTCCAGCATGTCGGGAATGTCCACCAGCCGGGGCCAGTTGAACTGGATGTTCTGCCGCGTCGTCCAGTGGCCGTAACCCTTGTCATAGGTCTCGGCCAGATGGGCCAGCATCCGCATCTGGTCGGGGCTGATCGTGCCGTAGGGAATGGCGATCCGCAGCATATAGGCGTGCAGTTGCAGATAGACCCCGTTCATCAGGCGCAGGGGGCGGAATTCGTCTTCCGTCAGGCTGCCGTCCAGGCGTCGTTCGACCTGGGCGCGGAACTGGGCCGCACGGTGGCGCACATAGTCGGTTTCGACGGGACGAACGTCAAACATTGCTGGCCTCGGTCAGGTTGGCTTGCTTCAGGGTCTGGATGCCGTGGAAATAGTTGGATGGTCCCCGCTGGCGGAACGCCTCGCGGAAATGGGTCGGCTCGGGGCCGTTCGGGCCGCGGCGGGCTTCCACCAGATAGGGGCCGACGACGATGTTCGACTGTCCCACCGCCTTCAGCAGCGCCAGATCCGCGATGGCCTCGTCCTCGAACAGGGTCGCATGGGCGGGATCGGCGGTCCAGCCGTCCTCGCACATCCAGACGTTATGGCCTTCGCGCAGGTCGTTTGCGGTGATGACGCCGGGCTTGGCGGCCGTCGGGACGAAGGCTTTGCTCATGGTCGGACCCTTTCGGAGTGGTCTCTATAATATAGAATTTTGTTCTGGATCTTTGCGATAGGGTCTGGAAAATAAGGACATTCAGCCACGATGGTCGGTCATGCCGGAACAGCTTCCACAGATTGCAGGTGCAGCGAAAACAAATTTCCGGCTGGACGAGGTGGATCGCAAAATCCTGTCCCTGTTGCAAGAGGATGCGAGCCTGTCCCTGGACCAGATCGCCGACCGCGTGGGGGCATCCAAGACCCCGGTCTGGAACCGGATCCGCAAGCTGCGCGAGGCCGGGGTGATCCGCCGCCAGGTGGCGATTCTGGACCCCGAGGCCCTGGGGCTGGAGGCCTGCTTCTTCGTGCTGATCCGCACCAGCGAACATGACAAGGACTGGGCCGCGCGCTTCCTGAAGGCCCTGCGCGACCGCCCCGAGGTGATCGAGGCCCACCGGCTGGCGGGCGACATCGACTATATCCTGAAGGTGCAGGTGAAAAACGCCCGCGCCTATGACCGCTTCTACCAGTCGCTGATCGGCGAGGTGAAGATCCACAACGTCACCGCCCTGCTGTCGATGGAGGAGATCAAGGCGACAAGCGCGCTTCCCATCCCGGAAGCCGGGCGCTAGGCTTCGCGCGACCGCAGGAGGCCGCATGTCCGACTATACGATCTGGCACAATCCGAAATGCTCGACCTCTCGATTCGTGCTGCAAGCCCTGCGGGATTCGGGGGCGGATGTGACGGTGCGCGACTATCAGGCGCAGCCGCCCACGGCCGATGAACTGCGCGCGGCCCTGAACCGGCTGGGCATCGCGCCGCGCGAATTGCTGCGGCGGAAGAACACGCCCTATGACGACCTGGGGCTAGCCGATCCGTCGCTGTCCGACGACGCGCTGATCGCGGCGATGGCGGACCATCCGGCGCTGATCGAACGCCCGGTGGTCTTCGGACCCCAGGGCGCGCGGCTGTGCCGCCCCAAGGAAACCGTCTTCGACCTGCTGGGCGGGTGATGGCGCCGAACCTTCTGATCGTCGCGCAAGCTGGGCGGTTGGAGTTTCAGGCGATCATCTTCGCGGCCAGCCTGCGCCATTCCGCCCCCGGCTTCACCGGCCGCCTGATCGTCGCCGAACCCCGGCCCGACGGCGCCTGGGCCGGTCACGACACCCTGATGGCCGACGACAGCCGCGCCCTGCTGGAAAGCCTGGGGGCACGGATCACCCCCTTCACCGCCCGCCATTTCGGCGCAGCCTATCCTTACGGCAACAAGATCGAGGCGCTGCCGGTGCTGCCCGCGGACGAGCCGTTCGTGTTCTTCGACACCGACACGCTGATCACCGGCCCGCTGGACCGGGTGCCTTTCGGAACGCGGCCTTCCGCGTCCATGCGGCGCGAAGGAACATGGCCGCAGCCACCGCTTTACGGACCGGGCCATGCGGCGATCTGGAAATCGCTCTATGACCGCTTCGGCCTGGACTTCGCGTCGTCACTGGACCTGTCCCGACCGGACGAGCATTGGGAACGTTACCTGTACTTCAACGCCGGCTGGTTCTGCGGTCCCGACCCGGCGGTGTTCGGGCGACGCTTCCTGGACTGGGCGCTGTCGGTGCGGGGCGATCCGCCCGACGAACTGGCCTGCCAGAGCCTCGACCCCTGGCTGGATCAGGTCGTCTTGCCGCTGGTCATCCACAGCCTGGGCGGCGGGCGCCCCGGTTCAGACCTTGCGGGTCTGGACGGCGGCGTGACCTGCCATTACCGCAACCTGCCGCTGCTCTATGCCCGCGAATCCGACGCGGTGCTGGCGCTGCTGGAGGCCGCCGTCGCGCCCAACCGGATCAAGAAGCGGCTGCGCGACTGGGAACCGGCCAGGAAGCTGGTCTATCAGGGCAAGGGCCGCGACAAGCTGCGGCCGCTGTTCGCGGGCGGCCTGCCGCCGCGCGAAAAGCCGCTCCGCCAGGCGCTGAAGAAACACGGCTGGTGGTGGGATTAGCCCTGCCCCACCGACACCTGCACCGGGATCCCGCGCGGCAGGGAACAGCCGACCATCGAACCGGCCTTGGCTTCCTCGATCAGCGCCGCAGGGTCCGATCCATCCTCGGTGGCGCATTGCACCACCATGTCCGCCCCGGTGGCAATCAGCGGATCGCCCTCCATCGCCAGATGCACCTTGACCGCGACCGAGGCGATGCCCACCCCGCGCCGATGCGCGATGTAGCGCAGGTCGTTGCAGAAGCAGCCGCCGATGGCCAGGGCCAGCAGTTGCGCGCCGTTGAAGCCCAGGCCCATGCCGCCCGCGCGCCCCTCGGGGCGGTCGGCGATCAGGCAATGGCCGCCCGCCCAGCCGATGGCGGCCTCGGTCCCCGGCACGTTCATCAGGCTGACGCTGACGACAGGCATGGCGCCCCCCCTTGGCTGTGCATGGCGCCAGTCTAGCACGGCCGGGCGGCGCTGTCGCCTCAGCCCTCGCCCGCGCCTTCGGTCGATCCGCGCCAGATGTTCACGTCGCCGCCGGCCGACAGTTCGTCGATGCGCGCCAGTTCGTCGGCGCTGAAATCCAGCCGGTCCAGCGCGCCGACACAATCGACCACCTGCGAGGCGCGGGACGCCCCGATCAGCGCACTGGTCACGCGCCCGTCGCGCAGCGCCCAGGCCACCGCCATCTGCGCCAGCGTCTGCCCGCGCGCGGCCGCCAGGTCGTTCAACCCGTTCAGGCGTCGGGTCATGTCGTCGGTCAGCCAGTCCTGGGCCAGGGACTTGCCCTGCGCCGCGCGACTGTCCTGCGGGATGCCCTTCAGGTATTTGCCGGTCAGCATCCCCTGCGCCAGGGGCGTAAAGACGATGCTGCCGACCCCCTGGGCGTCCAGCGTGTCCAGCAGCCCGTCGCGTTCAATCCAGCGGTTCAGCATGTTGTAGCTGGGCTGGTGGATCAGGCAGGGCGTGCCCAGATCGCGCAGGATCGCCGCCGCCTCGGCCGTGCGGGCGCTGTTATAGCTGGAAATCCCGACATAGAGCGCCTTGCCCGACCGCACGATCTGATCCAGCGCGCCCATGGTTTCCTCCAGCGGCGTGTCGGGATCGAAGCGGTGGGAATAGAAGATGTCGACGTAATCCACGCCCAGCCGTTTCAGCGACTGGTCGCAGGACGCGATCAGGTATTTGCGGCTGCCATATTCGCCATAGGGTCCGGGCCACATGGTCCAGCCCGCCTTGCTGCTGATGATCAGCTCGTCGCGATGGCCCGCGAAATCGCCGCGCAGGATCTCGCCAAAGGCTTCCTCGGCGCTGCCGGGGGGCGGGCCATAGTTGTTGGCCAGGTCGAAATGGGTGATGCCCAGATCGAAGGCGGTGCGGCAGATCTCTCGCTTGGTCTGGTGCGGCGTGTCATGGCCGAAATTGTGCCACAGACCCAGGCTGATCGCGGGCAGCTTCAGCCCGGACCGGCCGCAGCGGCGGTATTGCATCCGGTCGTAACGGTCGCTTGCGGGCTTATACATCGCGCGTCTCCTTCGGTGTCGCGGGGGACAGGCGGATCGGTCCCCGAATATTTGTGCCGGTAACGGGTACCCCGCCCTGGGTGATGCGCAGCAACCCCTGGTCCTGCAACCGCAGCGCCTGATCGCGGATCGGATCCATCAGCGGACGCCAGTCGGCTGCCAGATCCCGCGCGACCTCGCTGGGACAGCAGGTCGTGCCGGGGCGCAGGGCTTCGACCCGCGCCAGGATCGCCCGGCGCAGGTCGTCATCCGTCATGCCAGCACGTCGTCGCAGCGGGCGCAGACGCCGGGATGGGCGTGGCTGCCCACATCGGGCAGGATCTTCCAGCAGCGCTGGCATTTCTCGCCGTCCGCCAGTTCGAAGACCACGCCCATGCCGGGGATCTCGGCCATGCGGAAGGCCTCGGCCGGGGCTGGATCGGCGGTCAGCGACAGGTCCGAGGTGATGCAGACATCCGCGAAATCCACCGATTTCAGCGCCGCCAGCATGTCCCGATCCTCGACATGGACGACCGGCGCGGCCTCCAGGCTGGCGCCGATGGTCTTGTCGGCGCGCCGGACCTCCAAAGCGGCGGTGACGATGCGCCGGGCGCGGCGCACATGGTCCCACTTCACCGCCAGCGGCTCGTTCAGCCAGTCGGCGGGCGTGTCGGGGAAATCGTGCAGATGCACGCTGTCGTCATAAGACGGGAAGCGCGACAGCCACACATCCTCGGTCGTGAAGGGCAGGATCGGCGCCAGCCAGGTGACCAGCCGGTGGAACAGGATGTCCAGCACCGTCCGCGCGGCCCGGCGGCGCGGGTTGTCCGCCGCGTCGCAATACAGGCTGTCCTTGCGGATGTCGAAATAGAAGGCCGACAGATCGACGGTGCAGAACTGGAACAGCGTCTGGAACACGCCCTGGAAATCGAACTGGTCGTACCCCCTGCGGACCGCGTGATCCAGTTGCGCCAGCCGGTGCAGAACCCACTGCTCCAGCTCGGGCATCTGCGCCGGGTCCAGCTTCTCGGCATCGCTGAAGCCATCCAGCGCGCCCAGCAGGAAGCGCAGCGTGTTGCGCAACCGGCGATAGCTGTCGGCGGTGCCCTTCAGGATCTCCGGCCCGATCCGCTGGTCGGCGCTGTAGTCCGCCTGTGCCACCCACAGCCGCAGGATGTCGGCGCCGTATTGCTCGATCACCTTCGCGGGCACGATGGTATTGCCCAGCGACTTGGACATCTTCATGCCCTTCTCGTCCAGCGTGAAGCCATGCGTCAGGACGTTGCGATAGGGCGCCCGGCCCTTGGTCGCGCAGCCTTGCAGCAATGACGACTGGAACCAGCCGCGATGCTGGTCGGTGCCCTCCAGATAGACGTCGGCGATCCCGTCCGGCGTCCCGTCCGCGCGGTCGCGCAGCACGAAGGCATGGGTCGAGCCGCTGTCGAACCACACGTCCAGCACGTCCATGACCTGATCATAGTCGTCGGGATTCGCCACGCCCTCCAGAACGTGCGCTTTGAAGCCGTCGCGATACCAGACATCGGCGCCCTCGGCTTCGAACGCGGCGATGATGCGGTCGTTGACCCGCTGGTCGCGCAGCAGGAAATCGTCGTCGCCCGGCTTCGCGCCGCGGCGCACGAAACAGGTCAGCGGCACGCCCCAGGCCCGCTGGCGCGACAGCACCCAGTCGGGACGGTTCTCGACCATCGAATGGATCCGGTTGCGCCCCGATTGCGGCCACCATTTCACCAGCTTGTCGATGCTGGTCAGCGCCCGCGTGCGGATCGTGTCGCCATAGTCGTTCATGCCGTCGGCCAGCGGCTTGTCGATGGCCGCGAACCATTGCGGAGTGTTGCGATAGATCAGCGGCGCCTTGGACCGCCAGCTATGGGGATAGGAATGCTTGATCTTCCCCTTGGCCAGCAGCGCGCCCGCATAGGCCAGTTGCTTGATGACGCTGACATTGGCGGGGCCGTCCTTGCCGTCCGCGTCGATGATCGCCTGCCCGCCGAACAGCGGCAGATCGGCGCGATAACGGCCGTCCGGCTCGACGTTATAGGTCATCGGAAGCTTGTATTTCAGCCCCAGCTGATAGTCGTCGTCGCCATGGCTGGGTGCGGTATGGACAAATCCCGTGCCCGCGTCGTCGGTGACATGGTCGCCGGGCAGCAGCGGCACGTCATAATCCCATTCGCCATTGCCGCCCTCGACGCCGCGAAACGGGTGGGCCAGCACCACGCTCTCCAGATCCGCCGCCGCCACGTCGCCCAGGCGGCTGAACTCCTCGACCTTCGCGGCCTTCATGACGCTTTCGGCCAAGGCATCGGCCAGCACCAGCACCTCTCCCGCCGTGGCGGTTGCGCCCTCGGCCACCGCGCCGACCTCATAAAGCCCGTATCCGATCGCCGGGTTGAAGGCGACCGCCCGGTTCTGCGGAATGGTCCAGGGCGTCGTCGTCCAGATCACCACGCTGACGGGCTTCTTCTTTGCCCAAATACCCTGCCCGCTTTCCACCCGGAACCGCACCCAGATCGTGTGGCTGGTGTGGTCCTTGTATTCCACCTCGGCCTCGGCCAGCGCGGTCTTTTCGACCGGAGACCACATCACCGGCTTCGACCCCTGATACAGCGCGCCGTTCATCACCAGCTTCATGAACTCGGCCGCGATCACCGCCTCGGCATGGAAATCCATCGTCAGATAGGGATCGTCCCACTTGCCGGTCACGCCCAGGCGCTTGAATTCCTGCCGCTGGATATCCACCCATTCGTCGGCGAAGCGGCGGCATTCCTGGCGGAACTCCACCATGTCCACGGCGTCCTTGTCGCGGCCCTCGGCGCGGTATTTCTCCTCGATCTTCCATTCGATCGGCAGGCCGTGGCAGTCCCAGCCCGGCACATAGCGCGCGTCGCGGCCCATCATCTGGTGGCTGCGCACCACGATGTCCTTGATCGTCTTGTTCAGCGCGTGGCCGATATGCAGATGCCCGTTCGCATAGGGCGGGCCATCATGCAGGATGAAGGGCGCGCGGCCTTCCGCCCGTTCGCGCAGGCGGTCATAGATGCCGATCCGGTCCCAGCGGGCCAGCCATTCCGGTTCGCGCTGCGGCAGGGCCGCGCGCATGGGAAACTCGGTCTGCGGCAGGAACACGGTGTCGCGGTAGTCGGGGGCGTCGGTCGTGGCGGTATCGGCGGCCATCGGGGCTTCCTTCGGGGAGGGGCTTCGGACAGGCATGACCCGGCGGCGCGAAACCTCACGCCGCCGGGTTGCTAATTCGGGGTCCGAACGCCAGAAATTCCATGCCGACCTCTATAGAAAGGCGCCCGCGTGCCCGCAACCCTGACAGATGACGCGATGGCCCGCCGCCGCGCCGCCGTATCGCGCTTCGTCCGCGACCGATACGGGCCGCGCGGCACATGGCGGCTGCACCGCGCGGCACTTGGGCTGGATCTGCTGCGCGCCCCGCTGAACGTGATGCTGTCGCCGGTCTTCCTTCTGACGCGGCTGCTGGCCTGGCTGTTGTCGCGACTGGGCGCGCGCCGCGCAGGCGCCTGGCTGGCGGCGCGGCGGATCTTTCTGCCCTCGGACATGGGCCGGGTGATCGAGTCCGACCTGATCCGCCTGATCACCGACCTGGACGCCCAGGGAATCGGACCCGGCGCGCCGCCCGCCGCCGTGCGCCGCGAAGCCGCGGCCCTGGCCGAGACCCGCAACGCCGTGTCCGAGATCGCCACCTCGCTGATCGTGCTGGCCTTTGGCTGGGCCCTGTTCAACCGCGCCACGCCGGGGGTGATTTCCTTGGCCGGACCGCTGGCGGAACTGCGCGCCCATGCCACGGCGGTAAACGATTTCCTGCTGGGCGACACGTTGGGCCGCGCCTGGTACTGGGCCTTTCCGGTCGAGCTGTCGCCCTGGGCGGTGGTCCTGACCGGCATCGCCCTGGCGGTGATCGGGTCTCTGGTCACGACCTTCGCCGGGCTGGTCGCCGACCCGGTGCAGGCCTGGACCGGCATCCACCGCCGCCGCATCCTGCGCCTTCTGGCGCGGCTGGATGCGGCCCGTCCCGGTGGCGGCATCGGGGCCGAGCATATCCTGGCCCGCGCCGGCGATCTGTCGGACGCGGCGCTGCTGGTCTGGCGGAACCTGCGCTAACCGCGCCCGCGATAGCCCGCGACACCCTGATCGGGCAGCCACAGCCCGGCGGGCGCGGCCCCCGTCTGCCAGAACACGTCGATGGGCATCCCGCCGCGCGGATACCAGTATCCGCCGATCCGAAGCCATTGCGGCGCGATGGCCTGGACCAGCCGCTTGCCGATGCCCACCGTGCAATCCTCATGGAACGCGCCGTGGTTGCGGAAGCTGCCCAGGAACAGCTTCAGCGACTTGGATTCCACCAGCCAGTCACCGGGAACATAGTCGATCACCAGATGCGCGAAATCCGGCTGGCCGGTGATCGGGCACAGGCTGGTGAACTCGGGCTGCGTGAAGCGGACGGCATAAACCTCGCCCGCCTGGGGGTTCGGCACGCGCTCCAGCACGGCCTGGTCCGGGCTGGCGGGCAGGTCGGTCCGGGCGCCAAGCTGGGTCAGGGCGTCGGAGTAATGGGACATGGGGCTTCCTTTCGAGCGGCGCGCGGCCATAGCAGCCGCCGCCCCATGCGTCAAACCGCGCCTTGCGCCGGGCCGGGCCGCGCGCCACATGAGATCCGACCATGAACAGACAAGCCGCCATGATTCCGCCCCGCTTCGACGTGACCGCCGCGCAGATCGACCGCGTGGTCGCCGTCTTCTACGGCGCCGTCCGGCGGCACGAGGTGCTGGGTCCGGTCTTCGCCAACCACGTCGCCGACTGGCCCACGCATGAGGCAAAGATCGCCGCCTTCTGGCGCAATGCGATCCTTTATGAACGCAGCTATGACGGCAGCCCGATGCGCGCCCATATGCGGGCGGGCGACGTGCGCGCGGATCATTTCCCGATCTGGCTGGCGCTGTTCGACGAGACCCTGCGCCGCACCCTGCCGCCGGACCCCGCCCGCGCCTGGTCGGCGCTGGCCCACCGCATCGGCGCCGGGTTGCGCATGGGGGTCGAGGATGTCCGCCCCACCCGCGAAGGCCCGCCGATCCTGCGCTAGCGGCGCGGCGGGCGCGCCTTGTAGGTCGGCAGGCTCCAGCCCAGCAGCAGGCTGCCCGCCCGCAGCGCGATGACCACCAGCCCGCAAAGGATCAGCGCCATCGGGCGCGGCATCCCGACGCCGATCAGCGCGACCCCGACCAGGGCGCCGCCGAAGGTCGCGGTGACGTAAAGCTCTTTCTGCTTCAGGACCATGGGCAGTTCGTTGCCCACCACGTCGCGGATCAGCCCACCGAAGGTGCCGGTCACGACGCCCATCGCCACCGCGACGACCGGCGCCGCGCCGGTTTCCAGCGCCAGCCCGACGCCGGCAGGCACCGCCACCGCCAGCGCGAAGGCGTCCAGCCAGACGATCAGATTATAGCGGCTTTCGAACAGATGCGCGGTGAAGAACACAACGACCGCCGCGCCCGCCGTCAGCAGGATCAGTTCCGGCCGCTGCACCCAGAAGACCGGATCGCGCCCCAGCACCAGATCGCGCACCGTGCCGCCGCCGATGCCCGTCAGCGTGGCGAAGAAGATGAAGCCCACCAGGTCAAGCTGCGCCCGGCTGGCGACCAGGGCCCCGGTCAGCGCGAACACCAGCACGCTGGCATAATCCAGCAGCGGGACAAGCGCCCCGACGCTCACCCCGCGACCCTGGCGGGCTTGAAGGGCGCCATGCCCGCGCGGGCCAGTTCGTCGGCGCGTTCGTTTTCGGGGTGGCCCGCATGGCCCTTGATCCAGGCCCAGGTCACGTCATGGCGCCGCCGGGCCTCGTCCAGGCGCTGCCACAATTCGGCATTCTTGACGGGCTTCCTGTCGGCCGTGCGCCAGCCGTTCTTCTTCCAGCCGTGGATCCACTGGGTCACGCCGTTCTTCACATAGGCGCTGTCGGTGGTGATGGTGATCGCACTGGGCCGGGCCAGAACCTCCAGCGCGCTGATCGCGGCCATCAGCTCCATCCGGTTGTTGGTGGTCAGCGCCTCGCCCCCGGACAGCTCGCGTTCCTTGACGACGGTATCCCCGTCCATGGCGCGCATCAGCACGCCCCAGCCGCCGGGGCCGGGATTGCCGCTGCACGCGCCGTCGGTCCAGGCGAAAAGCTCAGCCATCCAGCCCCACATATCCCGGCAACGCCGCCACCCGGTCCAGCCAGCGGTTGACGGCCGGGAACCGCGCCATCTCGAACCCGCCCCGATCGCCCGCCGTATGGGTATAGCCGTAAAGGCAGATGTCGGCCAAGCTGATCGCATCCCCCGCCAGCCAGTCATGGCCCGCCAGCCGGTCCTCCAGCACCTGCAACACGGCATGGCCCCGTTCCAGCAGGTCGGCCAGCCGCTCGGGCGTGGCCTGCGCCGCGCGGTCGGGATAGGTCCGCAGGGCGGCGCGCACGGCGATCACCGGCTCGTGGTTGTATTGCTCCCAGAACATCCAGGCCAGCATCTGCGCGCGGACCACCGGATCGGCGGGAACGAACGCCGTCCCCTCGCCCAGAAACCACAGGATCGCGTCGGATTCGCCCAAGGCCCGGCCATCGTCCAGAACCAGCGCCGGCACCTTGCCATAGGGCAGCACCGCCTTCGCCCGCGCCAGATTGGCCGAGCCATATTCGCAATCCACGACCTCGACCGCCCGGCCCGTCAGCGCCAGCAGCAACCGGACCTTGTAGCTGTTGCCCGACGAGGGCATGGAATAAAGCCGCACCTGCTTTCACCTTTGCACAAATATCCTCTGGGGGTCCGGGGGGCGAAGCGCCCCCGGCCTGGCCGTCAGGCGCTGTCGCGCAGCACCTTCGGCACCTTGAACTCGACGTTCTCCTGCGCCGTCTCGACGATCTCGACCGTCACGTCATAGCGGGCGCGGAAGACGTCGATGACCTCGTTCACCAGCACCTCGGGGGCGCTTGCGCCCGCCGTGACGCCCACCGCGCGGGCGCCGTCGATGGCGCGCCAGTCGATCTGGTCGGCGCGCATCACCAGCTGCGAATAGGCGCAGCCCGCAGCCCGCCCGACCTCGACCAGCCGCTTGGAATTGGACGAATTCGGCGCCCCGATCACAAGCAGCGCGTCGATCTTGTGCGCGACCGCCTTGACGGCGGCCTGCCGGTTGGTGGTGGCATAGCAGATATCCTCGCGCGCGGGGCCGTGGATGGCGGGAAAACGCGCCTTCAGCGCCGCCACGATTTCGGCGGTGTCGTCCACCGACAGCGTGGTCTGGGTGATGAAGGCCAGCCGCGCCGGGTCGCGCGGCGCGAGGGCGGCCACATCGGCGACCGTCTCGACCAGGATCACCTCGCCCTCGGGCAGTTGCCCCATCGTGCCCAGCACCTCGGGGTGGCCGGCATGGCCGATCATCACCATCTGCAACCCCTCGGCATGATGGCGGGCGGCCTCGTTATGGACCTTGGTGACCAGCGGGCAGGTCGCGTCCACATGGATCATGTTGCGCCGCCGCGCCTCGGCGGGGACGGCCTTGGGCACACCATGGGCCGAAAAGATCACCGGGCGGTCGTCGGGCACCTCGTCCAGTTCCTCGACGAAGACCGCGCCCTGGTCGCGCAGGCTGTCCACCACGAACTTGTTGTGGACGATCTCGTGGCGGACATAGACGGGGGCGCCCCATTTCTGCAACGCCATCTCGACGATCTTGATGGCGCGGTCCACGCCCGCGCAGAATCCGCGCGGCGCGGCAAGATACAGCATCAAGGGGGGCTTTGCGTGTTCCATGCCCCCGAGGTAGCGCGGCGGGGCCATTTCGTCCAGCCGCAAGCCCGTCACAAGCTTGCAATGCCATCCCCGCCGCGCCACCATCGCAATCGAACGGGAGGGATCGCCATGAGACTGTTCTACGCGCCGGGAACCTGTGCCCTGGCCCCCTGGATCGCGCTTCGCTGGGCGGGTGCGGACTTCGAAGCGGTCAGGGTCGATTACGCGTCCCCGGACTTCCGGCGCGTCAATCCGCTGGCGCAGGTGCCCGCGCTGGATCTGGGCGGGCCGCGCGCGATGACCCAGGCGGATGCGATCCTGGGCTATATCGCCGAAACCCATCCCGCCGCCCGGCTTGGTCCCGACGACGACGCGATGGGCCGGTTCGAATTCGCCGAAGCCATGGCCTTCCTGACCGGCGACTTCCACCCCGCCTTCTGGCCGCTGTTCAGCCCGCAGCGCTTTACCGCCGATCATGCGCCGCCATCGCTGGACAATGTGAAAAAGGCGGCCGAGGCGCGGGTGGATCGGGTGATGACCTATCTGGACAGGCTGATCGGCGCCGAGGGCCATGTCTATCGCGACCGTCGGACGGTGGCCGATGCCTATGCCTTCGTCATGGCGCGGTGGTCGGCCAAGGTGGCGAAGACCTGGAAGGATTATCCCAATATCGCGCGGCTGTTCGACCGGATGAATGCCGATCCCGACGTGGCCGAGGTGCTGCGCCTGTCAGCCGCCTGAGGCCACCGCCAGCAGCCCGCCCACGTCCAGGTGCGCTTCGAGATGGGCGGCCAGTTCGTCCAGCGTCCGGTCCACCCCGGATTCGTATCCCGGCCGCGACGGCGCGCCCAGCCGCGCCAGCCAGGCCGCGCGGAAGGCATCGTCCGAGAACAGCCCGTGCAGATAGGTGCCCGCGACCCGGCCATCGGCGCTGTGTGCGCCGTCGGGACCGGGGATATGGGCGAAGGGCCGCGCGCAGTCGGGGCCAAAGGTGCGGCCCATATGGATCTCGTATCCCGTCACCGGCTGGCCCAGGGCGGTGCCGCCGATCCGCTCCAACCGCTTGTCGGCGGCCATCGCGGTCTCCACGTCCAGCAGGCCGAGGCCCGCGACCTCGCCCACCGCCCCGTCGCTGCCCGAAGGGTCGCGGATCACCCGGCCCAGCATCTGATAGCCGCCGCAGATGCCCAGCACATGCCCGCCGCGCCGGTGGTGGGCGATCAGATCGGTGTCCCAGCCCTGCGCGCGCAGGAAGGCCAGGTCGCCCAGCGTGGATTTGGTGCCCGGCAGGATCACCAGATCCGCATCGCCGGGGATCGCCCGGCCCGGCCCCAGCATGGTCAGCCGCACAGCGGGTTCAGCGGCCAGAGGGTCCAGGTCGTCGAAATTCGCGATCCGCGACAGGCACAGACAGACCACATGCAGCCCCTCGCCTTTCCAGGCCCGCAGATCCACCGCGTCCTCGGCGGGCAGGCGATGCGCCCCGGCGAACCACGGCACCAGGCCAAAGCCGCGCCAGCCGGTGCGCGCCTCGATGAGGCGATAGCCGTCGTCGAACAGGCGCGGATCGCCCCGGAACTTGTTGACCAGAAATCCCCGGATCATCGCCGCATCCCCGGCGTCCAGAACCGCCTGGGTGCCGACGATCTGCGCGATCACCCCGCCCCGGTCGATATCGCCCGCCAGCACCACCGGCACGCCCGCCGCCCGCGCGAAGCCCATATTGGCGATGTCGCGGGGGCGCAGGTTGACCTCGGCCGGGCTGCCCGCGCCTTCCACGATCACCAGGTCATGCGCCGCACGCAGGCGGGCGAAACTGTCCAGCACGCCTTGCAGCAGACGAGGACGCAACGTCGCATAATCGCGCGCCTCGGCCCGCGCCACGGCGCGGCCTTGCAGGATCACCTGCGCGCCGGTGTCGGTCTCGGGCTTCAGCAGGACGGGGTTCATGTCGGTCACCGGCTCCAACCCGCAGGCGCGGGCCTGCAAGGCATGGGCGCGGCCGATTTCCCCGCCATCGGCGGTCACGGCGGCGTTGTTCGACATGTTCTGCGGCTTGAAGGGCGCCACCGACAGGCCCCGGTGCCGCGCCGCGCGGCACAGGCCCGCCACCAGCAGCGACTTTCCGACATTCGATCCGGTGCCCTGGATCATCAGCGCAGGCATGGTTCACACTCGCTTGCCATCATCTGCCCGGATGACTAGATAGGCGCGTCCGAAAGCGAAAGGCCGAAAGCCGTGGAAAACGTCGTCCTGACCATCCATCTGATCCTCGCGGTGCTGCTCACCGGGGTGGTGCTGCTGCAACGATCCGAGGGTGGCGGGCTTGGCATGGGCGGCGGTGGCGGTGGTGTCATGACCGGCCGCCAGGCGGCCAATGCCCTGACGCGGCTGACCTGGATCTTCGGCATCGCGCTGTTCGTGACCTCGATCGCGCTGACCATCATTGCGGCGCGGCAGGTGTCGAACAGTTCCATCATGGACCAGTTGGGCGTGCCCGCAGGCCGTCAGGAATCGACGCTGCCGCAGGTTCCGGCCTATGTGCCGCCGCCCTCCAGCGGCGCGGCGGGCGATCCGCTGACGCCGCCCCTGCCGGAAGCGGCCGCCCCGGCGAACGACACCGCCACGCCCGAGGCGGCGGCACCGGCCGCCGAACCCGTGGCGCCGCCTGCGGCCACGACGCCTGCGGCTGATGCGCCCGCGGCCCCTGCCCCGGCCAGCCCGGCGCCCGCCAACTAAGCACACCACAACTAGGGGCGGCGCCTTTCCGCCCCACATCAACTTGCGGTCCATTGCGGCCACGGGGCGAATCGGCTATATCTCAAGTCCCGTGATGCTGGCTGTCCAACGGCCCGCAGCCAAACAGAATTTGCATCTCACGGGGGCCTTCATGGCGCGTTACATCTTCATCACCGGCGGCGTCGTGTCCTCGCTTGGCAAGGGCCTGGCCTCGGCGGCCCTAGGCGCGCTGTTGCAGGCACGGGGCTTCACCGTGCGGCTGCGCAAGCTGGACCCCTATCTGAACGTCGATCCCGGCACCATGTCGCCGTTCGAGCATGGCGAGGTCTTCGTGACCGATGACGGCGCGGAAACCGACCTGGACCTGGGCCATTACGAACGCTTCACCGGAGTCGCCGCGCGGCGCACGGACAGCGTGTCCTCGGGCCGGATCTACTCCAACGTGCTGGAAAAGGAACGGCGTGGCGAATACCTGGGCAAGACCATCCAGGTCATTCCCCACGTCACCAACGAGATCAAGGACTTCCTGGCCATCGGCGAGGATGAGGTCGATTTCATGCTGTGCGAGATCGGCGGCACCGTGGGCGACATCGAGGGCCTGCCCTTCTTCGAGGCGATCCGCCAGTTCATCCACGAACGCCCGCGCGGCCAGTGCATCCTGATGCACCTGACGCTGCTGCCCTATCTGGCGGCCAGCGGAGAGCTGAAGACCAAGCCCACCCAGCACAGCGTCAAGGAACTGCAATCCATCGGCCTTGCCCCCGACGTGCTGGTCTGCCGGTCCGAACACCCGATCCCGGAAAAGGAACGCGCCAAGATCGCGCTGTTCTGCAACGTGCGCCCCGACGCGGTGATCCCCGCCTATGACCTGAAGTCGATCTACGAGGCGCCGCTGGCCTATCACCGCGCGGGGCTTGACCGCGCGGTCCTGGACGCCTTCGCCATCAGCCCCGCCCCGCGTCCAGACCTGTCCAAATGGGAGGACGTGATCGACCGGCTGGAAAACGCCGAAGGTGTGGTCCGCATCGCCGTGGTCGGCAAGTATACCCAGCTTGAAGACGCCTATAAATCCATTGCCGAGGCGCTGACCCATGGCGGCATGGCCAACCGCGTCCGCGTAAAAGCCGACTGGGTGGACAGCGAAAAGCTGGAAGGCGAAGGCGCGCATCTTCTGGACGGCTATCACGGCATCATCGTGCCCGGCGGCTTCGGCGAGCGCGGCACCGAAGGAATGCTGGCCGCCGCGAAATATGCGCGCGAAAAGAAGGTGCCCTATCTGGGCATCTGCCTGGGGATGCAGATGGCCGTGATCGAGGCCGCCCGCAACCTGGCCGGGATGCCCGACGCCGGATCCGAGGAGTTCGACCACGAGGCGGGCAAGACGCGCTTCACCCCCGTCGTCTATCATCTGAAGGAATGGGTGCAGGGCAACTACACCGTGCAGCGCAAGGTGACGGACGACAAGGGCGGCACCATGCGCCTTGGCGCCTATACCGCGATGCTGACCCCCGATTCGCGGATCAGCGAAGTCTATGGCGGCGCAACCGAGATAGAGGACCGCCACCGCCACCGCTACGAGGTCGACGCGACCTATCGCGAGGCCCTGGAACAGGCGGGCCTGTGCTTTTCGGGCATGTCGCCCGACGGCAAGCTGCCCGAGGTGATCGAATACCCCGACCACCCCTGGTTCATCGGCGTGCAGTCCCATCCCGAACTGAAGTCCAAGCCCTTCGCCCCGGCGCCGCTGTTCGCGGGCTTCATCCGGGCGGCGATGCAGGAGGGGCGGCTGGTGTGACCTGCCCCCGGCCTTGATGGCCCGCAGCGGGACAGCGGGCCTTGTCTCTCAGACCTCGCCCGACTGCTGTTCGCGCGGCGGCCGCCCCACGATGTCGCGCAGCGCGTCCAGTTCGATGAAGTTGTCGGCCTGCCTGCGCAGGTCGTCGGCGATCATCGGCGGCTGGCTGCGGATCGTGGACACGACCGACACGCGCACGCCCTGGCGCTGCAAGGCCTCGATCAGGGGGCGGAAATCGCCGTCGCCCGAAAAGATCACCGCATGGTCCAGGCGGGGGGCAAGCTGCATGGCGTCGATGGTCAGTTCGATGTCCATGTTGCCCTTGACCTTCCGGCGGCCCATTGTGTCGGTGTATTCCTTGGCGGGCTTCGTCACCACGCAATAGCCGTTGTAGTGCAGCCAGTCGACCAAGGGGCGGATCGGGGAATAATCCTCGCCCTCCATCAGCGCGGTATAATAATAGGCGCGCATCAGCTTGCCGCGCCGGTCGAATTCCTGCCTCAGCAGCTTGTAGTCGATGTCGAAGCCCAGGGCCTTGGCGGAAGCATAGAGATTGGCTCCGTCGATGAAGATCGCCAGGCGATCATCCTTGTAAAACATTTTTGTTGCCTTCAATGGAATTGCTCGTTCAACACGCGGGCGAAGCGCGCCGTGACGGCCTTCGCAGACTTCATAGAACGAACAGGGGCCTATGGAAAACTTGTCTTTCGGTATCGTTTCCCTGGGCGCGAACCTGCCATCGGCAAGGGGCGACGCGGCCCGAACTCTGCGCGATGCCCTGCCGATTCTGCACGCAAACCCGGATATTTCAATAGAAGCGGTCAGCCGCATCTGGCACACGCCCGCCTTTCCGCCGGGATCCGGGCCGGATTACGCCAATGCGGTGGCGGCGATTCGCACCGGCCTTGAGCCGCGGGCGCTGCTGGACCGTCTGCATGGGATCGAGGCTGATTTCGGGCGCGACCGCAGCACGGGCCGCTGGTCGGCGCGGGTGCTGGATCTGGACCTGATCGCCCTTGACGACCGGATCCTGCCCGATGCCGCGACGCTGCGGCACTGGATGGATCTGCCCCCGGACCGGCAGCGGGTCGTGGCGCCCGACCAGTTGATCCTGCCCCATCCCCGGATGGCCGATCGCGGCTTCGTCCTGGTCCCCCTGGCCGAGATCGCGCCCGGCTGGCGCCACCCCTTGACCGGGCAGTCGGTGTCAGAGATGGTGGCGCGACTTGGACCCGGTGCCCTGTCGGGCATGACACCGCTTGCGCCCGGCAGCGGGCTTGCCGATGCTTGACAACGGCGCATGGGGGGTTCAGAATCTCGATTTCGCCCCGGATACCCGATTCGCAACTGCACAGGTGAGACATGGCCCGCGTAACGGTCGAAGACTGCGTCGACAAAGTCCCGAACCGCTTTGATCTGGTGATGCTGGCCTCGCATCGCGCGCGAGAGATCGCCGCAGGCAGCCCGCCGACGGTGGATCGCGACAACGACAAGAACCCGGTCGTGGCCCTGCGCGAGATCGCCGAGGAAACGCAGCCGGTGGATGATCTGCGCGAACGGATGATCGAATCGACCCAGACCCAGATCGAGGTCGATGAGCCGGAAGAGGACGCCATGGCCCTGCTGCTGGGCGCCGAGGTGGATCGCCCCCGCCCCGCCGACGAGGAATCCGAGGAACGGATGCTGCGCATGATGCTGGAAGCGAACCAGCGTTAAGGTCACGAAAACAGGGGTCTTCGGCAAAGAATGATTGATGTCGAAGACCTTATCGCGCTTGTCCGCAACTATAACCCGCGCAGCAACGCGACCCTAATCCGCGACGCCTATGAATACGGGATGCGGATGCACGAAGGGCAGTTCCGCCAGTCGGGCGAACCCTATTTCACCCACCCCATCGCCGTCGCCGCCATCCTGACGGAAATGCGGCTGGACGACGCGACCATCGTCACCGCCCTGCTGCACGACACGGTCGAGGATACCCGATCCACCAAGGAAGACCTGACCGCCACCTTCGGAGCCGAGATCGCCGATCTGGTCGATGGCGTCACCAAGCTGACCAATCTGGAACTGTCCAGCGCGCAGTCCAAGCAGGCCGAGAATTTCCGCAAGCTGTTCATGGCTATGTCCCGCGACCTGCGGGTGATCCTGGTCAAGCTGGCCGACCGGCTGCACAACATGCGCACGATCCGGTCAATGCGCCCCGAAAAGCAGGTCAAGAAGGCGCGCGAGACGATGGACATCTATGCGCCGCTGGCCGGGCGCATGGGGATGCAGTGGATGCGCGAGGAGCTGGAGGATCTGGCCTTCAAGGTCATCAACCCCGAGGCGCGCAATTCCATCATCCGCCGCTTCGTCAGCCTGCAACGGGACAGCGGCGACATCATTGGCCAGATCACCGCCGACATCCGGGTCGAACTGGAACGCGAGGGGATCGAGGCCGATGTCTTCGGCCGCGCCAAGAAGCCGTTTTCCGTCTGGCGCAAGATGCAGGAAAAGCAGCTGGCTTTCTCGCGGCTGTCCGACATCTATGGCTTCCGCATCATCACCCGGTCGGACATGGACTGCTATCGCGCGCTTGGGGTGATCCATCAACGCTGGCGCGCCGTGCCCGGACGGTTCAAGGATTACATCAGCCAGCCGAAATCGAACGGCTACCGATCCATCCACACCACCGTCTCGGGCCGCGACGGCAAGCGGGTCGAGGTGCAGATCCGCACCCGCCAGATGCACGAGGTCGCCGAATCCGGCGTCGCGGCCCACTGGGCCTATCGCGACGGCGCCCGCACCAAGAACCCCTTCGCGGTCAACCCCGCGGAATGGATCGACAGTCTGACCGACCGCTTCGAGGACGAGGACCACAACGAGTTCCTGGAAGCCGTCAAGCTGGAGATGTACCAGGACCAGGTGTTCTGCTTCACGCCCAAGGGCGACGTGCTGCAACTGCCCAAGGGCGCGACGCCCATCGACTTTGCCTATGCGATCCACACGCGGCTGGGCAATTCCTGCGTCGGCGCCAAGGTGGACGGGATCCGCGTGCCGCTGTGGACACGGCTGAAGAACGGCCAGGCGGTCGACATCATCGCCGCCTCGGGTCAGCGCCCGCAATCGACCTGGCTGGACATCGTGGTGACGGGCCGCGCCAAGGCCGCGATCCGCCGGTCCCTGCGCGAGGAAGATCGCGACCGCTTCATCCGCCTGGGCCGCGAACTTGTCCGCGTCAGCTTCGAACATGTCGGCCGCAAGGTCACCGACAAGGCGCTGCGCACCGCCGCCAAGCAGATGGGCATCGCCGACGGCGACGAATTGCTGGCCCGGATCGGCAGCGCGGAAAACTCCGCCAAGGAGGTGTTGCAGGTCCTGTATCCCGACCTGGCCGCCCATCAGGACGAGATCGACGGCACCCGCCCCTTCGCCGGGGTCGAGGCGGACGCGGACTTCAAGCGCGCGTCCTGCTGCCGCCCGCTGCCCGGCGAACGGATCGTCGGCATCACCTATCGCGGCAAGGGCGTGGTGATCCACGCCATCGACTGCCCGGTGCTGGCGGAATACGAGGACAGCCCCGACCGCTGGGTCGACGTGCAATGGCGCGCGGGCCGCCACCCGGCGGTCTATTCCACGATGCTGAGCCTGACGATCCGTCACGATGCCGGGGTGCTGGGACGGATTTGCAGCCTGATCGGGGCGCAGGGGGCCAATATCTCGAATCTTGAATTCATGGACCGCAAGCCCGACTTCTACCGGATAGAGGTCGAGGTCGAGTTGCGCGACCAGGAGCATCTGCACAACCTTCTGACCGCGCTGGAAGCGGAAAGCGATGTCGCGCAGGTTGCACGCATCCGCGATATCGCGAAGAAACCCTGAAACGGGCATTGTCCGGGGCATAAGGGAACGACAGCCGTGTTCAAGCGCAGCAAGCCGCGCACATATGGGCAACTGGCCAGCGAATTCGTCTATCCGCCGGGCGGGTTCCGGCGGTCCACCACCTATCTGTGGTATCGCCTGCGCCGCCTGCCCGACCAGCCGCACCGCATCGCGCGCGGCGTGGCGGCGGGGGTGTTCCTGTCGTTTTCCCCGCTGCACGGGTTTCACTTCATCGTCGCGGCGCTGCTGTGCCTGGCGATCCGGGGCAATGTGCTGGCGGCCTTCGTGGGCACCTTCGCGGGCAATCCGCTGACCACGCCCTTCATCGCGCTTGGCGCGGTGGGGCTGGGGCGGACCATCCTGGGCCTGCCCGGCGACATGTCGCCCCAGGTGATCTTCCGCGAATTCGCCCATGCCACGGCGGAAACCTGGCACAACGTCATGTCGGCCTTCGGCCCCGGCCCCACCAGCTGGAGCGGGCTGGCCGAGTTCTGGCACGGCATCTTCCTGCCCTATGCGGTCGGCGGCGCGGTCATGGGCGCGATCGCCGCCGCGCTGTCCTATTACATCACCATCCCGCTGGTGCGGCGCTATCACCGGCGCAAGGGGCGCAAGATGGAGGCACGGATCGCCCGTGTGCGCCAGGCCTCGGACGGCGGGGGTCCGGGGGACGCGACGGGCTGAGGCAGGTTTCATCGCCCTGCCACATCAATGCCGCATCGCTGTCACGATCCCGGCCTAGCAGGTGCCTTCGAAACCGACGAAGGAAACCGCCGATGCGCCCGATCCTGGCCTTGCTGGCCTGCTCTGCCGCCCCCCTCCTGACCACCGCCGCCCTGGCCGAGGACAGCTTTCCCGCCACGCTGGCCGGTCACGCGACCCTGCCCGCCTTCACCATGGCGACGCCCCCCGCCGATGCGCCGCGCGACCTGTGGGTGTCGGGCAAGTTCACCGGCAAGACCCGCAACGAGACGCCGATGTCGGTCGAAGGCGACGTGGGCAAGACCTATGGCGGCCACAAGACCGGCGTCTCGCTGCCCTTCATCGGCCAGCCGGTGCAGGGCATGTCGGGCCTGGCGATGAACCGCGACGCGGATGGAAGCTGGTTCACGCTGACCGACAACGGCTTCGGGTCCAAGCTGAACAGCCCCGATGCGATGCTGTTCTTCCACCGCATGCAGCCCGATTTCGAGACCGGCGCGGTCGAGCGCCTGGAAACGGTCTTCCTGCGCGACCCCGACCACAAGGTGCCCTTCCGCATCGCCAACGAGGGGACCGAGGGCCGCTATCTGACCGGCGCGGATTTCGACCCGGAAAGCATCCAGTTCCTGAACGACGAAATCTGGATCGGCGACGAATTCGGCCCCTTCGTCCTGCGCGTGGCCCGCGACGGGCGGGTTCTGTCGGTCCACCAGACGATGCTGGACGGCGCGGCGCTGACCGGCCCGGACACGCCCGGCAGCACGGTTCCCGCGCAGCCCGGCACCGATTACCGCGTCCAGCGGTCGGGCGGATACGAGGGCATGGCCCTGCAACCCGGCACCGGCCTGCTGTGGGGGATGCTGGAAAAGCCGCTGCTGGCCGAGGGCGGCCAGCCCGAGGGTGACTTCCTGCGCGTCATCACCTTCGACACCGCGAAGGGCGGCTGGACCGGCGACAGCTATCGCTTCCGCCTGGCCGAGGGCGCGACGGCGATCGGCGATTTCAACTTCATCGACGACACCCGCGCCCTGGTCATCGAACGCGACAACGGCGAAGGCGACGCCGCCCGCGCCTGCGCCGATGGCGCGGCCGACCAATCCGCCTGCTATCCCCTGCCCGCGCGCGTCAAGAACGTGGTGCTGGTCGATACCGCCAGCGTCGATGCCGAGGGCTTCATCCGCCGTATCGGCCATATCGACCTGCTGGACATCGCCGATCCCGACAACAAGGCCCCCCAAGGGCTGTCGGCGGACGGCAGGTTCAGCTTCCCCTTCTTTACCATCGAGGACGTGGCCCGCGTCGACGACACGCATATCCTGGTGGCGAACGACAACAACCTGCCCTTCTCGGGCGGGCGCGAGATCGGCAAGGCGGCGGATAACGAGTTCATCCTGCTGTCGGTGCCGGAATTGCTGTCCGCGCGCTGAGGCGGCACGGGCGGGGGACTTCGCGTCCCCCGCACCCCCTGCGGGATATTTGGGCGAAGATGAAGATCAGCCGGGGGCCTGCGCCAAGGCCCGAAGATAGGTCGCCGACCACCAGCCGACATCCTGTTCGACCACGCCGCGCAGCAGCGCCGCGTGGCGGTCGCGGCGTTCGTCCAGCGGCATGGCGATGGCCTGCTGCATGGCCTGGGCCAGTTCCCAGGGGTCGTGGGGGTTGATGATCAGAGCCTCGGTCATCGCCTCGGCCGCGCCGGCGAAGCGCGACAGGATCAGAACGCCCGGATCGGCGGCGTTCTGGGCCGCGACATATTCCTTGGCCACCAGGTTCATGCCGTCGGCCAGCGGCGTGACCAGACCCACGCGGGACTGGCGATAGAGGCCCGCAAGCTCGTTGCGGGGGATCGGGCGGTGGATGAAGCGGATCGGCGTCCAGTTGACGGTGGCGAACTGGCCATTGATGCGGCCCGCCAGATGTTCGGTTTCCTCGCGGATCTGCTGATAGGCCTCTACGGATTCCCGTGTCGGCGGCGCGATTTGCAGCAGCATCACCTGTTCGGTCAGCGAGGGGTCGTTTTCCAGCAGGTACTGGAAGGCCCGGAACCGCTGCGGGATGCCCTTGGAATAATCCAGCCGGTCCACGCCGATCATCATCTGCGATCCGGTCAGGCTGCGCATCCGGTCTTCCTCGCGCGCGCCCTCGGCCTCGGCGACGAAGGAAGCGGCGTCGATGCCGATGGGAAAGACGCCCGCGCGGATATGGCGGTCAGCGATGCGGAAATCATGGTCCGACACCTGTTCGGCATCGGTCAGGCTGCGGGCGCTTGCGGCGAAGTTGTCCAGGTCGCGCTGCGCCTGGAAGCCCAGCAGGTCGTAATGAGACAGCCATTCGAACAGCTCTGGCGGGTTCGGCAGCGTGGCGCAATCGGCGGGGCCGGGAAAGGGGATGTGCAGGAAATGCCCGATCGGACCCCGGACCCCCAGCTTGCGCAGCTCTCCGGCCAGCGGGAACAACTGATAGTCGTGGATCCAGATCCGGTCGCCCTCGCGGAGATGCGGGGCCAGCAGCCGGGCGATGCGTTCGTTGACCCGGCGATAGCCGTCCAGGTATTCCGGCAGGATCCGCATCAGATCCGCGCGGCCATGGCAGACCGGCCACAGCACGGAATTGGAATAGCCCCGGTAATATTCGTCGTGGTCCTGCGGCGTCAGGTCGAAGGAGGCGCGCTGGAACGCCGCCCCTTCATGGAAGGCCAGGGCCTCGGCCGGATCCTCGACCGTCTCGCCCGAAAAGCCGACCCACAGCCCGCCCGAGGTGCGCAGCGCGTCCTGCAACGCGACCACCAGACCGCCCGAGGGGTTGTCGCCCAGCGGAATGCGGTTCGAGACGGCGACAAGACGCGACATCAGCGCAGGCCCCCCAGGGCTTCGTCCAGCCAGCGGGCCAGGGCGGCGGGGTCGTCCAGCCGGTATCGCGCGACGGTATCCCCGGCGCCGATCTTGATGCCGTCCCCGCCAAGCGCCTGGGCGCGGGCCATTGCCGGTTCGTCCGTCAGGTCGTCGCCCGCATAGACCGGGACGCGGCCCGCGAAGGGCGGCATCGCCATCAGCCGGTCCAGGGCGCCGTCCTTGCCCGAGCCGGCCGGGCGCAGTTCCACCGCCATCTTGGCGGGTTGCAGGATCATGTCGGGATGGGCGGCGGCCAGGTGCTGCATCACCTCCTCGACCACCGCGCGCAGCGAGGGATCGGCGCGGTAATGCAGCGCGACGCCGTGCGGCTTGCGTTCGACCAGAATCGCGGGATGCGCAGCGACCGCCCCGGCCGCGGCGGCGTGCAGGGCGGGAATGTCCAGATCGGCGTCGTGGGTCGCCGTGATGTCCTTGCCGCCCAAGGCCAGTTCGGCCCCATGGCTGCCCGCCATCGCGCCGGGAAAACCGGGCAGATAGCGCCGCAGATCCGCCACGTCACGCCCCGAGACCAGCGCCACCGCCCCGCCTAGGGCATCGTGCAGCCGTTCCAGCCGGTCGGCCAGTCCCGAAGGGACCGACACGGCATCGGGGCGGGGGGCGATCTCGACCAGACAGCCGTCGAAATCGAGGAAAAGGGCGGTGTTTGCGGTCAGGGCGGGAAGGGACAGGGCTGGCGGCTGCATTGGCGCGCATTCTCCTTTGCAACAGGGATCCGAAACTCTAACCCCTTGGGACGGCATCGGTTTCACGAAAGCGCGAGATTTTCCGCCGCGTTACCATTGCCCCGCGCCGCCTGCCGCGCCATCGTCGTGCCAGACCCGGAGGATCACATGCTGCCACCCATCCTGCAAGACCTGCGCATTCCCGTCGTCGCCTCGCCGATGTTCATCGTGTCAGGCCCTGACCTGGTGATCGCGCAATGCAAGGCCGGGATCGTCGGCAGCTTCCCGGCCCTGAACGCCCGCGAGAAGGACTGCGAGCCGCCCCTGCTGGACGCCTGGCTGACCCGCATCAGGGAGGAGTTGGACCGCCACAACCAGGCCAATCCCGACCGGCCCGCCGCGCCCTTTGCCGTGAATCAGATCGTCCACCGCAGCAACGCCCGGCTGGACCGCGACATCGAGATCTGCCACCGCCACAAGGTGCCGATCTGGATCACGTCTCTGGGCGCGCGGGTCGAGGTGAATGAGGCCGCCCATGACTGCGGCGGCATCGCACTGCATGACGTGATCAACAACGTCTTCGCGAAGAAGGCTATTGAAAAGGGCGCGGACGGTCTGATCGCGGTGGCGGCGGGCGCGGGGGGCCATGCCGGGCCGCTGTCGCCCTTTGCCCTGGTCCAGGAGATCCGCGACTGGTTCGATGGCCCGCTGCTGCTGTCGGGGGCCATTGCCACGGGCCGGGCGGTGCTGGCGGCGCAGGCCATGGGGGCCGACCTGGCCTATATCGGCAGCCCCTTCATCGCCACGGCCGAGGCGAACGCGCCCGCCGACTACAAGCGGATGATCACCGAAAGCGGGGCGATGGATATCGTCACCTCGTCGCTGTTCACGGGGGTGTCGGGGAATTACCTTGCGCCGTCGATCCGGGCGGCGGGGCTGGACCCGGACAACCTGGACACGGCGGACGCATCCAGCATGAATTTCGGCGGCAACGCAGCCAAGGCCAAGGCCTGGAGCCAGATCTGGGGATCCGGCCAGGGGATCGGCGCGGTGCGCGACATCGTGCCCGCCGCAGCGCGGATCGACCGGCTGGCCGCCGAATATGCCGCCGCGAGGGCCGCGATCTGCGGCTGACCTTTGCGATCCGCGCCCGGCGCCCCATATTGGGGCGGAACAGGACCAGCGGAGGACAAGCATGGCCTATCAGAAAACCGCCGAGGCCGTCGCCCGGCTGACGCCCGAGCAGCGTCGCGTCACCCAGGAAAACGGCACCGAACGCCCCTTTACCGGCGAATACGACCACCATTTCGAACCCGGCATCTATGTGGACGTGGTGTCCGGCGAGCCGCTGTTCGCGTCGTCGGCCAAATACGATTCCGGCTGCGGTTGGCCCGCCTTCACCAAGCCCATCGACGGCAACGTGACCGAACACCGCGACACCTCGCACGGCATGGTCCGGGTCGAGGTTCGGTCGAAACATGGCGACAGCCATCTGGGCCATGTCTTCCCCGACGGCCCGCCCGATGCCGGGGGCCTGCGCTATTGCATCAACTCGGCGTCGCTGCGCTTCGTGCCGAAGGACCGGATGGAGGCCGAGGGTTACGGCGCCTATCTGTCCCAGGTCGAGGAGGCCGGCCGATGAGCGAACGCGCGGTTCTTGCGGGCGGCTGCTTCTGGGGGATGCAGGATCTGATCCGGCGCCTGCCCGGCGTCATCGCAACCCGCGTCGGCTATACCGGCGGTGACATCCCGAACGCCACCTATCGCAACCACGGCACCCATGCCGAGGGGATCGAGATCGTCTTCGACCCCGGCATCATCACCTATCGCAAGCTGCTGGAGGTGTTCTTCCAGATCCACGATCCGACCACGCCCAACCGGCAGGGCAACGACATCGGACCCAGCTATCGCTCGGCGATCTATTACGCGGATGAGGATCAGAAGCGGGTGGCCCTGGAGACCATCGCAGACGTGAATGCGTCGGGACTGTGGCCCGGCAGGGTCGTGACCGAGGTGGAACCCGTGGGCGATTTCTGGGAAGCCGAACCCGAACACCAGGATTATCTGGAACGCTTCCCCAACGGCTATACCTGCCATTTCCCGCGCCCGAACTGGGTGCTGCCGCGCAAGACTGCGGCGGAATAGCGGTTCAGGCCCGGCCCGCCGCCGCCGACAGCAGCGACGGGTCGATGCCCTGGGCGCGCAGGGCGGTCTGCCACTTGTCGGAATGGGCAGTGCTGAAGATCAGTTCCTCGGCCCCGTCGCCGGTCAGCCAGCCGTTTTGCAGCATCTCGTCTTCCAGCTGCCCCGGACCCCATCCGGCATAGCCAAGCGCCAGCACCGCCGAGGCCGGGCCGTGGCCGTTGGCCAGATCCTCCAGGATATCGCGCGTCGTGGTCATCGCCAGAGTGCGGCCGATGCGCAGCCGTCCCTCGGGGTCGTCGCCATGTTCGGGGACATTGTGCAGCACGAAACCGCGCCCCGGTTCGACCGGCCCGCCGAAGCGGACCTCGATCCGCCGGGCGGCGGCGTCGGTCTCGATGCCAAGCTGTTCCAGCAGGTCGCCAAAGTCGATCTCTGGCAGAGGCCGGTTCAGGACCAGGCCCATCGCGCCCTCGTCGGTATGGGCGCAGACCAGCACGACCGACCGTTCGAAGCGCGGGTCGGACATGCCCGGCATCGCGATCAGGATCTTGCCGGTCAGGTTGGACTGCTCTGCCGCGCCGGACGGAATGCCGGCAGGGCGGCTGCCGTGACTGTGGGGACTGCTCATCTGCTCTCCTTATTCCTCCAAAATCGGCATAAGCGTCCTGTGTTGCAAGCCCTGCGCGCAATTGTGACTTCATCCGGGCGCCGCCTGTCGCTATCGCTGGGCCATGATCCGTGCCGCCCTGACCCTTTCCTGCCTGTGCCTGACGGCGTCGCCGCTTGCCGCAGAGGCCCCCACCCCCGGCCTGGCCGGCGTTCGCATCCTGCCCGGCTGGACCCAGTCGGATGGAAGCCGCATCGCCGCCATAGAGTTCCGGCTGGAGCCCGGCTGGAAGACCTATTGGCGCAGCCCCGGCGACAGCGGCCTGCCGCCGGTCTTCGACTGGTCGGAATCGGGCAACCTGGACCGCGTGACGCTGCACTGGCCCGCGCCGCAGGCGATCCCCTCGGACGACGGGACGGCGCTTGGCTATCACGACCGGCTGGTCCTGCCCTTTACCGCGACCCCTTCAGCCCCCGGCAGCGGCGTCGACCTGGCTGTGACGGTCGATTTCGGGCTGTGCAAGAACATCTGCGTCCCGGCCCATGTCACCCTGACGGCGGACGCGCCGGGGACCGCGCCGGATCCCCAGATCCTTGCCGCGATGGACCAGGTGCCCCGCACCGCCCCCGGCAGTCCCGATTGCGCGATCCGGCCGATCGCCGACGGAATGCGCGTCACCGCCACCCTGCCCCGCCCCGTCGCCCTGGCGGCGATGGAGTTGGCCGAGGCCGAGGTCTGGACCTCGGGCGCCGAACTGCGGACAGAAGGCGGCGTCACGACGCTGACGGCCGATTTCGTCCCGCCCCAGGCCGCGCCTTTCGATCTGCCCCGCGACCGGCTGGTCTTTACCCTGATCGACGACCAGGGCGCGGTCGAGATGCGGGGCTGCGAAGGCTAGGCCGACCCCTCCAGCCGCGCGGCCAGCGACAGCAGGTCTGCCCAGGCTTCCCGCTTGGCGGGGGGGTTGCGCAGCAGATAGGCGGGATGGGTCATCGGCAGCGCCGGGCGGCCGAAGGCCTGCACCCAGTTCCCGCGCAGCCGCAGGATGCCGCGCCGTCCGATGGCCGCGTCGCAGGCGATATTGCCCATCAGCACGATCAGATCGGGGGCCACCAGGTCGATATGGCGGCGCACGAAGGGCAGGCTGACGGCGATCTCATCCGGGCGGGGGTCGCGGTTGCCGGGGGGTCGCCAGGTCAGCACATTGGTGATGTAGAACGCCTTTTCCGCATCCACCGCCCGGCGCGACAGGCCGATGGCGTCGAACATGCGGTCCAGCAACTGCCCCGCGCGGCCCACGAAGGGGCGGCCCTGGCGGTCCTCTTCGTCGCCCGGCGCCTCGCCCAGGATCAGGACGCGCGCCTTGGGATTGCCGTCGGCGAAACAGAAGTTCCGCGCGCCCTTCTTCAGCTCGATCCCGTCGAAACCCTCCTGCGCGGCGGCCAGGGCGCCCAGCGTATCGGACGCCGCCGCCAAGGCCTCGGCCTGGGCCACGCGGGCGGGCAGGTCGTCATCACCGTCGGCGGTCAGGGACAGCGAGGGCGCCGCCGGGGGGGCCGGCGGGATCTGCGGCGGGGCGGCGGGGGCCGCCAGGTCGAAGCGGTCCACCGGGGCGTCCAGCATGGGTTCGTCCACGCCCATCTCGGCCTGCCATTCCAGCAGCGCCAGCGCCGTGCCGGCATCAAGTTCGGCCCCTTGCCAGATCGGCCTGTCCACCGTCAGTCCACCACCAGCATATAGCCCGTGCCGCGCACGGTTTGCAGGAAGCGCGGCTCGCGGGGATCGGGTTCGATCTTGCGGCGCAGCCGGGTGATCTGCACGTCGATGGCGCGTTCGGAATTGTCGCCTTCGTCCCCGCCGCCCCGGCCCAGATCGTCGATCAAATCGGCGCGGCTGACGGGCTCGCCCCGGCTGGCGGCCAGGCGGCGCAGCAGCGCCTGTTCGGTGCCGGTCAGACGCAGATGGCTTTCGCCCTGCCACAATTCGCCCTTGTCGATGTCGTATCGCAGCGCCCCCAGGGTCAGGAATTTCGGCTGGTGAACCTCGGGCGCGGGAATGCGGCGCAGGATCGCGTTGATGCGCAGCAGCAATTCGCGCGGCTCGAAGGGCTTGGGCAGGTAATCGTCGGCGCCGACTTCCAGCCCGGTGATGCGGTCCTCGGTCTCTCCGCGCGCGGTCAGCAACAGGATCGGCGTGGTCAGCCTTTCGCGCAAGGACCGGGTCAGCGCGAATCCGTCCTCGCCCGGCATCATCACGTCCATCACGATCAGGTCGAAGTCCAGCCCGGCCAGCAACCGGCGGGCCTGGGCCGCGTCGCGGGCCAGCGTGACCAGAAATCCGCTCTTGCGCAGGAACCGGCCCAGCAGCGCACGGATGCGTTCGTCGTCATCGACGATCAGCAGATGGACGTCAGACTGGCTCATGTCGCGGGCCTTATTCGGGCAGATCCTTCATCGACTGATACTGCGCCCGCGTCTCGGGGTCCATCATCGCCTCCAGCACCTGACGAAAGCCCGCCACCGCTTGCGGTCCTGCGGCGCGGTAAGCCTGACGCATCCGCGCGCGCTGCGCTTCGGACAGCCGCCGTTCCAGGGCCGCGCCTTTTTCCGTCAGATGCAGGTGGCGTTCGCGCCGGTCGCGGCGGCCGACGCGGCTTTCGACCAGCCCGTCCTCGATCAGGGTGCGCAGCACGCGGTTCAGCGACTGCTTGGTCACGCCCAGCACGTCCAGCAGCGCCGTGACCGTCAGACCCGGATCGCGGTGGATGAAATGCAGCGCCCGGTGATGGGCGCGGCCGTAATCCAGCCCCGCCAGGATCAGGTCGGGATCGGCGGTGAAGGCGCGATAGGCGAAGAACATCGCCTCGATCCCGCGACGCAGCTTGTCGTCGGTCAGGAACAGCAGATCCTCGCCCATCAGGGTATGAACGCGCATCGTCTCGGCCATCGCCACTCCTTTCCCGGTTCGCCCCTTGATAGGGCAGTGTTGTTGACTTTCCAAGATTCGATTGCTAGGCGTCAAGCACTTCGCGCAACAAAAGGTTTGGTTCCGGGCGAACTGGCGCAAGAATCGCAAAGCCCGGCGGGATTGGAGAGAATGATGACGGCGGCCTATGACGATCGCGACGGCAAGATCTGGATGGATGGCGAACTGGTCGACTGGCGCGACGCGAATGTGCATATCCTGACCCATGCGCTGCATTACGCAAGCTCGGTCTTCGAGGGCGAGCGGTGCTATGACGGCAAGATCTTCAAGGGCCACGACCACTCGCTGCGGCTGATCGAATCGGCCCGCCTGCTGGACATGCAGTCGCCCTATTCCGCCGAGGAAATCGATGCCGCGAAGGAAGCCGTGCTGAAGGCCAACGGCTTCACCAACGCCTATGTCCGCGCGGTGATGTGGCGCGGCTCGGGCCCCGACATGGGTGTGTCGGCGGCGCGCAACAAGGTCCGCATGGCCGTGGCCTGCTGGGAATGGGGCAGCTATTACGGCGACGCGAAATGGCAGGGCGCCAAGCTGGACGTGGCGAAATGGAAGCGTCCGTCGCCGGAAACCATCCCCACCGCCGCCAAGGCCGCCGGTCTGTACATGATCTGCACCATGTCGAAGCACGCGGCCGAGGCGAAGGGCTGTTCCGACGCGCTGTTCATGGACTGGGAAGGCTATGTGGCCGAGGCGACCGGCGCCAACATCTTCTTCATCAAGGACGGCGAGGTCCACACCCCCCAAGCCGACCGCTTCCTGAACGGCATCACCCGCCAGACCATCATCCAGATGCTGAAGGACAACGGCACCGTGGTCCACGAACGCCGCATCCGCCCCGAGGAACTGGAGGATTTCCAGGAATGCTTCCTGACCGGCACGGCGGCCGAGGTGACCCCGGTCGGCCAGATCGGCGACTGGCATTTCCAGGTCGGCAACACGACGCGGAAGATCAGCGAGGACTATGAACGGCTGGTCCGCGCCTGATCCGCGCGTTACAACCACAACCCAGAAGGGCCGTCCGAAAGGGCGGCCCTTCGCTGTCTTGCGCCCCTTTTTCAGGCCCATCATCGACGCGGCGCGCAAGTTGGCGCCGGTGCCGACCTATATGCTGGCGGGCACCACCCCAAGTATGGCGACGGCGCCGACCAGTCGGCTGCGGGTTCACGCCGTGGCCGATCCGGGCGGATCGCATTCCCGGCTACCGTTCAGAATCGGCTAACGCATCTGTTCGCGTTCGATGCGCAGGAATTCGGCCGCCAGGCGATTGTCCTCGGCCCGCATCTGCGGACGGCTGTGCAGGGTTTCGATGGCGGGATGGGTGCCCGATTCGCGTTCGTAACGGGCGAATTCCCGCAGGCGCGTGCCGCTGTTCTCTCGGGGTTGGTCGATAATATGCTTGCTCATATCCGGCCTCCTCTAGGACAGAGAGAGCGTCAATATAGGACCGAATCGCCTTGGATCAAACCCTCAGGCGGCCTTGATGCCCTGCGCGGCCAGAACGGCGTGCAGCGCGACCGGATCGTCATTGGCGCGCAGCTTGGCGCGCAGGTCGGCGTCGCGCAGGGTGCGGGACACAAGCGCCAGCGCCTTGAGGTGATCGACGCCGCTGGATTCGGGCGCCAGCAGGCCGAAGACCAGATCGACCGGCTGGCGGTCCACCGCGTCGAAATCCAGGGGCTTTTCCAGCCGCACGAACAGACCCACCACCGTGTGCAGCCCGTGCAGCCGCGCATGGGGCAGCGCCACGCCCTGGCCGACGCCGGTCGGCCCCAGGCTTTCGCGTTCCTGCAACGCGTCCAGAACCTCGGTCGCGTTCAGGCCGTATTCGGCATGGGCCAGATCCGCAAGCTCCTGAAACAGGCGCTTTTTTGAGGTTACCTGCCCCAGGGACCGTACGGCTCCGGGCTTGAGGATTTCGGTCAACTGCATGGCTGGCGTCTTTCCCAAAGGCTCAAGCGCCCCCGCGCAGAATGCCGGGGGCGCGTCAACTCTCGTTCGTCAGGCGTTCCGCGCGGCGGCCTCAGCCATTGCCGCGCGGGTCGATCCAGCCCACATTGCCGTCGTCGCGGCGGTGGACCACATTGACGCCCCCGTGCTTTTCATTGCGGAACACCAGAAGCGGGGTGCCCGACAGTTCCATCTGCATCACCGCATCGCCCACCGACAGCGTGGGCACGCGGGTTTCCATTTCCGCGATGATGATCGGTTGCAGGCCGCTGTCCTGCGCTTCCCATTCATCCTCGTCGGCGGCCAGCACATACATGCCCGCCTGCCCGAATTCAACCGGCTCGGACCTGTCCTTGTGGTGATCCTTCAGGCGGCGCTTGTAGCGGCGAAGCTGCTTGTCCATCTTTTCGCGGCAGGCCTCGAAAGCGGCATAGATCTCGGTGGCAGAGCCGCGGGCCGTCACGTTCAGCCCGGTGGACAGATGCACCACGGCGTCGCACAGGAACTGATGGGCATCCTTGGAAAAGGTGACCGTCGCATCCGTGGGGCGCTGCGAATACTTGCCGACCGTTTCGCCCACTTGCGTCTTCACATGCGTCGAAAGCGCATCGCCGACATCGATCTGTTTTCCGCTGATGGTATAGCGCATCGTCTTTCCTCTCGGTTGCCCGTCTTCCATGCGCCGGCCCGTCTGCCGGCACAGGGCGGAAACGGGGATGGCGGGATGCGGTTCCTGCCGCACCCGCATCTATCAATCTGGTGACAGCGGATCGCTTCTGTCAACGGGGTGCGGGTCGGCGGCAACCGATTTCACCGCGACGGTTCCGCAAGGCCACGCGGCGATCTGTCACGCCATGCGGAAGCCTTCGCCCAGATAGACCTCGCGCACCTTGGGATCGGCGACGATCTGGTCGGTGGTGCCGGACATCAGCACATGCCCGTCATGCAGGATATAGGCACGGTCGACGATGCCCAGCGTCTCGCGCACGTTGTGATCGGTGATCAGCACGCCGATGCCGCGCGATTTCAGGTCATGGACCAGGCCGCGAATCTCGCCCACGGCGATGGGATCGACGCCCGCGAAGGGCTCGTCCAGCAGCAGGAAGCTGGGATCCGAGGCCAGGCAGCGCGCGATCTCGGCCCGGCGGCGTTCGCCGCCCGACAGGGCCAGGGCGGGGGCGGCGCGCAGATGCTCGATGGAAAAGTCGCCCAGCAACTCCTCAAGCCGGTCGCGGCGGTGGCGGGGATCCTCGTGCACGACCTCCAGCACGGCCATGATGTTCTGTTCGACCGTCAGGCCACGGAAGATCGACATCTCCTGCGGCAGATAGCCGATGCCCATCCGCGCGCGGCGGAACATCGGCAGGCGCGTAGCGTCCCGCCCGTCGATCAGAACCTGCCCGGCATCGGGCGGCACAAGCCCGGCGATGCAGTAAAAGCAGGTGGTCTTGCCCGATCCGTTCGGCCCCAGCAGGGCCACGACCTCTCCGCGCGCCAGATCGACCGACACGTCGCGGATCACCGGACGGTTGCGATAGGATTTGCGCAGCCCCCGGACCCGCAGCCCGTCGCCCGACCGTCCCGCCGCGCCCCGCATCAGTTGCCGCCCGGTTGCAGCACCGACCGCACCCGGCCCTGGACCTGGGCCTGTCCGGTGCCCAGGTTCACCTGCATCGTGTCGCCGGTCAGCACGTTCTGCCCCTGCGTCAGCACCACGTCGCCGGTCAGCGTGACATTGCCCCCGGCCACGTCATAGGTGGCGGCCTGGGCCTCGGCCGCGTCGGGACCGGACACCAGCGTCACATTGCCGACGGCGTCCAGCGACCGGATGCGGTTCTGGTCCCCTTCGGCATAGATGATCGTCACCCTGTCGGCGGACAGCCGCATGCCGCCTTGGCCGATCACGACATTGCCGGTCAGAACCGCGCTGCCGTCAGCCTGGTTGACGGACAGATTGTCGGCCCGGACCTCGACCGGGGCGGTGATATCGGCGCGCATCCCCCCGAAGGCGACGTTCTGCGCGACAGCCGGGGTGGCGGCAAGGATCAGGGCTGTCAGCAGGGGGCGCAGCATCGGTTCGGTCCTTTGGGTCAGGGCTGGTATATCAGACGGACATCGCCCGAGAAATTCAAGATCGAAGCGTCCCCCGCCGCGTCCGGCGCAAGCTCCATCCGCCGGGCGGACAGGCTGCCGAAGGGCGCCTGGGCCTGCACGCCGTCCTCGGCGGCGATCCGGGATCGGTCGGTCGCGGCCTCGACGCTGGGCGCATCGACCGTCCAGCCCGAGGATGTGGTCATCCTGACCCCCCCGCCCAGCCGGATCGCGCCACCGTCCACCCCGGCCTGGGGCGCGGTCAGATCGGCGCGCAGGCCGTCTGGGCGCTGCCAGTCCAGTTGCAGATCGCGAGCCTTGCCGCCGCTTCCCCCGGCCGGCGCGGCCTCGGTCGCGCGCAGGACCAGCTGCGCCCCATCCGCCGTCACGCCCGCATATTCGGGGGCCACCAGCCGCGGGTCGCGGGCCATCGACTGCGCGTCCACATCGGCATAGGGGATCTGCGATTCCCCGTCGCCCTGGCGCGAGAACAGGAACAGCACCGACAGCATCGCCAGCGCCGTCAGGGGCAGCAGGACACGCAGCCAGCGGACGATCCGGGTGCGGTTCATCGCCCTAGACGATCCCGGCCCGCAGGCAGTCGTGGATATGCAGGATGCCCTGCGGCATCCCCTCGGCCACCGCGAACAGGCAGGTGATCTTGCGGTCCTGCATCTGCGCCAACGCGGTTTCCGCCAGGGCGTCGGGCGCGATCACGCGGGGACCGGGGGTCATCACCTCGGCCGCGCGGCGATCCAGCAGGCCCTGCATGTGCCGCCGCAGGTCGCCGTCGGTGATGATGCCGACCAGATGCCCTGCCCGGTCGGTCACGCCGGTCACGCCATACCCCTTCTGGCTGATGACCAGCAGCGCGTCCGTCATCGGCGCATCCTCGGGCACCAGAGGCATGTCGCGGTGCATCAGGTCGCCCACCTTGGCCAGCCGCGCGCCCAGCTTGCCGCCGGGATGGAAGGTGCGGAAATGCTCGGGGGTGAACTTCCGATGCTCCATCAGCGCAATGGCCAGGGCATCGCCAAGCGCCAGCGTCATGGTGGTTGAAGTCGTCGGCACGATGCCGCTGCCGCAGGCCTCGGGCGCGGCGGGCAGAACCAACGCCACATCCGCCTGGCGCAGCAGCGTGGATTCGGGGCGCGACGCGACGCCGATCAGCGGAATCCCAAACCGGCGGGTATGGGCGATCAGGTCGGCCAGTTCCGGCGTCTCGCCGCTGTTGGACAAGACCAGGGCCACGTCGGCCTGCGTGACCATGCCCAGGTCGCCATGGCTGGCCTCGGCCGGATGGACGAATTGCGCGGGCGTCCCGGTGGATGCGAAGGTGGCCGCGATCTTGCGCCCGACATGGCCCGACTTGCCCATGCCCGACACGATCACCCGGCCCCGCGCCCCCAGGATCAGATCCACCGCGCGGGCGAAATCGCCGTTCAGCCCCTCGGCCAGAAGGGCCAGCCCCTGCGCCTCGGCCAGGATGACACGCCGCGCCGTTTCCAGATAATCGTTCAAACCGCCTGCCTTTGCCTTGGTCCAAATATCCCGCGGGGGTCCGGGGGCGCGAAGCCCCCGGCTGCCCGACATCTAGTGCCGGAAGATGTCGTTTTCATCCCCCCAGCCCAGCAAATCCAGATGGGCGCGGGCGGGCAGGAAGTCGAAGCAGGCCTGGGCCAGCCCCATGCGGTTCTCGCGCCGCAGCCGGTCTTCCAGAGCCTCTTTCAGCTTGTGCAGATGCAGCACGTCGGATGCCGCATATTCCAGCTGCGCATCGGTCAGGTCGGCCGCGCCCCAGTCGCTGGTCTGCTGCTGCTTGGAGACATCCACGCCGACCAGTTCGCTCAGCAGGTATTTCAACCCGTGTCGGTCGGTATAGGTGCGCACCAGCTTCGAGGCGATCTTGGTGCACCAGACCGGCGCCGTCACCACGCCGAAGGCGTTTTCCAGGGCGGCGATGTCGAAGCGGCCGAAATGGAACAGCTTCAGAACCTTGGGATCGGTCAGCATCCGGCACAGGTTCGGCGCCTCGGTCTGGCCGCGTTCGATCTGGACCAGATGCGCATCGCCGTCGCCCGACGACAACTGCACCAGGCACAGCCGGTCGCGCCGGGGATCCAGCCCCATCGTTTCCGTGTCGATGGCGACGACCGGGCCAAGGGTCAGGTCGTCGGGCAGGTCGTTGGGGTAAAGATGTATGCTCATCGCGTCGTCCATCCGGGGCCAGGCTGTGATGGCGCCTCTCTCACCAGAAAGCGGCGCGGCATTCCAGTCTTTTCGCATGCCCGGCGGCAACGCGGCGGATGGCCGGGGACGCTGGCCCCGGCCAAACAGAGCTCAGGACGACTGAGCGGCCTTCACCGCTTCCATGCAGGCGTCCTCGTTCCCGGCGGCAAGCGCGTCGCGCGCGGCCTGGATATGGGCGTCGCGGCCGGAATGGTCCATGGTGGCGCCGCCGCTGGCCTGTTCGGCTGCGGTGGGCTGGCCCTCCTGCTGGGCCTGGGCATCGGCGCCCGACATGGCCACGCCTGCCTGCTGGCCCGACGCGTCCTCCAGCGGCACATGGGTTCCGTCCTTGGCGATCCCCTCGCCCCCGTCGGCCCCGGCAGTATCGGTGGATGCCGCGCCGTCAGCCGCGCCCTCGGGCGTCGGCGCCGCGCTGTTCATGCCCGCGGCCTCGGCCGTATCCGCAGCCTCGGTCGCGGCGGCATCCGAGCCGGTCGCCGCGTCCGGCGCCCCTTCCAGCGGCGCAAGCGAACCGTCCTTCGAGATTCCTTCCGCCGCCGCGCCGCCCTCGGTCAGGCGCGCCAGTTCGGCGGCGCAGTCGGCCTGCGCGGAAACCGCCGTCAACGCCAGGAATGCGCCGCCGGCCACCCAAGTGAATGTGGCTTTCATCTGATCCTCCCGGAATGTGATACGCCTCCCACCGGCGCATCGCCCGAAACGCGCCCCTTCCGGCAATGTTCCCCCAAGCCCGACCGGCTTAACTTATGTCATGGCCAGCAGGGCCTGCCAGGCCGCCATGAAGCCGCAGGCCCGGTCGCCGGTGACGGCCGCGTCCTGGCCGGGCCGATACAGCGCCGATCCCAGGCCGAAGCCATCCGCCCCCGCCATGCGGTATCCTGCCATCGCCGCCGGGTCTATGCCGCCCACCGGCAACAGCCGGGCGTCTCGCGGCAGCACGGCGCGCATTGCCTTGACAGCGGCGGGGGGGATCATCTCGGCCGGGAACAGCTTCAGGGCGGCGGCCCCGGCCTCAAGCGCGGCGAAAGCCTCGGTCACGGTCCCGACGCCGGGGCAATAGGCCAGGCCCAGCCGCCGCGCCTCGGACGCGACGCGAGGGTCGAAGTTCGGGGCGATGATGATCCGGCCCCCGGCCTCGGCCACCGCGCCGACCTGTTCGGGCCGCAGCACCGTGCCCGCACCGATGATCGCATCGGGGGCCGCGTCGGCCATCCGGGCGATGCTGTCCAGCGGTTGGGGAGAGTTCAGCGGCACCTCCAGGATCGTGAAGCCTGCGCCGATCAACGCGGCGGCGGTCGCGGCGGCCTCGTCCGGGCGCAGCCCGCGCAGGATCGCGATCAGCGGGTTCGCGGCGAAGGCGGTATCGAAATCGGTCATGAAAGCCCCTTGATCCGGGCAATTTCCCACAGTCCCCGCCGCGCCATGCCCGGCGGCGCGATCACGGCGGCGATGCCCATCATGTCAAGCGCGATGCGATATCGCGCGGCCAGATCGCCCCGCCCGATGATCGTGACCGGGCCGCCCGCGTCCCGCGCACCCTGGGCGACCTCGTCCCCGATCAGCAGGCCCGACAGGTAATCGGCGATGTCCTGGGGCGCCAGCCGGTCCAGCAGCGCCAGCGTCCGGGCGCTGAAGATGCGCCCCAGCAGCGCGCCATCCTGCCACCCCGCCTCGACCCCACGGCGGAAGGCGTCCTCATTGCCCGGTCCCGGCTGGATCAGCCGGCCCAGGATCGAATGGTCGCGCAGGACCGCGAAGACTTCGCCGGTCATGACGGTGCGAAAGGCGGTGATCCGCCCGCCCCGTGCCCGCGCCCATTTGCTGTGGGTGCCGGGCAGGACGAACAGCCCGTCGGCGCCCCCGCCCGCCAGATGGCCGATGATCTCGGTTTCCTCGCCGCGCATCACGTCGGGGGCGGGGCCGTCCGGGTCGCTGACCGCGCCGGTCACGAAATGGATGCCGTCATGCAGGGTCAGGCTGTCGGCCAGCGCGGCGGCGTCCAGCGGCAAGGGCAGGTAAGGCGTTTCCACCCAGCCGTTGCGGCTGGTGATCATGCCCGAGGCGATGGCCGGCGCGCCGTCCAGCCAGCCGCCGATCCGGTCTTGCAGGGCCTGGCGGAACCCGCCCGGCAGGGCGCCTGCCGCCAGGATGCCGGGGCCATCGCCGACGGCTTCCAACACCTTACCCCCCGCGCCCATCCGCCAGGCGCGGAACGAGGTCGTGCCCCAGTCGATGCCGATCAGCGCGGTCATTGGCTGAACCTGTAGGCGACATGGTGGCGATAGGTCTGGCCGGGCCGCAGGATCGCGTCGGGGAAATCCGGCCGGTTCGGCGCATCGGGCCAGCCTTGGGTTTCCAGCGCCACCCCGGCAAAGCGGCCATAGCGGCGGCCATCCAGCCCCGGCAGTCCGTCGAAATGCACGCCATCGTAAAGCTGCAATCCGGGTCGGTCGGTTTCGATCTGCATCCGCAGCCCCGTTTGCCCGGTCAGCTCGGCCACGACACGTCGGGCAACCGGACCATCCGACAGGCAGAAATTATGGTCGTATTCCCCCGGCGCGATGGGCCGCGCCTGCCGGAAATCGAAACGCGTGCCCTGGACCGGCGCCTTGCCCGGCAGCGGGATCAGATCGCCGTCCACCGGCAGGTAACGATCCGCCGCGATCCGCAGCCGGTGGCCGCGCACATCGCCGCTGCCGTCCAGGTCGAAATAGCCGTGATGCGCCAGGTTGCAGGGCGTCGGCGCATCCGAGGTGGCCGACAGGTCGAAGACCAGCGCGCCATTGCGCAGGGCAATCTCGGCGCGGATGGTCATGGTGCCGGGAAAGCCCATGTCCCCGTCCGGCAGGCAAAGCATCAGGGTAGCGCTGTCGTCCTGCGCATCCTCGACCGTCCAGACATGCCGGTTCGTCCCGCAAGATCCGCCATGCAGGGTGTGGCGGCCGCGGAAATTCGGGTCGGTACGGTATTCCTTTCCGTCCAGCGTGAACCGCGCCCCGCCGATACGGTTGGCGAACCGCCCGACGATGGCGCCCAGATAAAGGCCCCTGTCCAGATAATCCGCCGGATCGGGGCAGCCCAGAACCAGCGGATGCCCGATGCCCTCCAGCCGCAGATCCTGCACCGTCGCGCCCAGGGTCAGCACCTGCGCGGTCAGCCCGCCGCCGGTCAGCGTCAGCTGGTCCACGCGGCGTCCGTCGGGCAGGGTCCAGGTCACAGGATCACACGGGGTTCGGCCAGGCCGGTCAGGCCCGGTTCAAGGCGATAGGTCTTGCCCTGCGCGTCGTCGGGCGCCTCGATCCCGTCGCGCGCGGTCGTGACCAGCAGATGCGACAGATCCGGTCCGCCGAAGGCAGGGCAGGACGAATGCCGCCCGCCGACCTTCCAGTCATGGGTCCGTTGACCATCCGCATCGAAGCGCATCACCGCCCCCTGCCCCCAGACCGCGCAGCAGAAGCCGCCCCCGGCGTCGATCACCGCGCCATCGGGCGACCAGCCTTGCGCGGACAGATCCAGATAGATCTGCGGTTCCCCCACGGGCCAGCCGTCCGCATCCAGATCCTGTCGCCAGACGATGCTGCGGTCGGTGTCCGAATAATGCACCGTTCCCCCGTCGGGCGAAAAACAGATCGAGTTCGGGATGGTGATCGGATCCACCAGCTTGCGCACCTCGCCCCGATAAAAACGATAGATCGCGCCCGCGCCCTTTTCGGCCTTCTTGCCCATGGTGCCGAACCAGAACCCGCCCTGCCGGTCGGCGCGCCCGTCGTTCGACCGGGTGTCCGGGTTGTCGGCCTCGACGGCCGCGACATCGGTCAGCCTGCCATCGGCCAGCGACAGCACCGCCAGCCCCGTTTCCGTGGCGACCAGCAGCCGGTCGCGGTCGATCCAGCCCGCCGCCGAAGCGATGCGGCCCAGCGGCCATTCCAGCGGCGTGCCATCCGCGTCCTGCGACAGCAGCCGCATGCCCAGGATGTCGAACCAGAAGAACTGCCGGCGTTCGGGGTGCCACAACGCCCCCTCGCCCAGTTCGCAACGGCGGTGGTCGTGGATCATGATATCCCTTTCGCAAGCCGCATCCGCGACAGTTTCAGCAGGGCCTTTTGCAGCAGGATGAAGGCCAGCAGAAGGACGCCGATGACGATCTTCGTCCACCAGGACGACAGGCTGCCGTCGAAGACGATATAGGTCTGGATCAGCCCCATGGTCAGCACGCCGACGAAGGTGCCGAACATGTATCCCGCCCCCCCGGTCAGCAGCGTGCCGCCGATCACCACGGCGGCGATGGCGGTCAGTTCGGTCCCCACCGTCGCCAGCGAATAGCCCGACCCGGTATAGATCGAAAAGACGATCCCCGACAGCCCCGCCATCGCGCCGGAAAACGCATAGACCAGCACCGTGGTCCGCCCCTGCCGGACGCCCATCAGCCGCGCTGTGGCCTCGCCCCCGCCCAGGGCATAGACGGATGCGCCGAAGCGGGTCTTGTGCGCCACGATCATGCCCAGGATGAAGGTGGCGACCATCACCATGCCGATCAGCCGCAGCCGCCCCTTGCCCGGCATCAGCCAATACAGCGATTGCAGCCAGTCATAGAACGGATGCTGGATCGGCACGGAATCGATGGACAGGATATAGGCCGCGCCGCGTGCCAGGAACATGCCCGCCAGCGTGACGATGAAGGCGGGCATCGCCAGCCGGTCGATCAGAAAGCCCATGCCCGCCCCGAAGGCCGTGGTCAGCGCCAGCAGGATCGCGAAGACCGCCAGCGGATGCAGCGACGTGTCGCGCAGCAGCACGGCGATGAACACGCCGGAAAAGGCGATCACCGATCCGACCGACAGATCGATGCCGCCCGACAGGATCACCAGCGTCATGCCGACCGCGACGATCCCCAGATAGGCGTTGTCGGTCAGCAGGTTGCCGATGACGCGGGTGGACAGGATGTTCGGGAATTGCAGCCAGAAGACCAGATAGGCCAGCAGGAAGATGCCGATGGTGACATACAGGGGCAGCGCGCGGGTGTTCATGCCTGTCTCCGCAAGCTGGCTTCGCGGCTGGCGCGGTGGCTGTCGCGCCACAGCCGCCATTCGGCGCTGACGCGCGGCGATTGCAGCACCAGGATCACCAGCACCAGCCCGGCCTTGATGATGAGGTTGTACTCGGACGGAAAGCCGATCAGCCGGATACCGATGCTGATGGTCATGATGATCAGCGCGCCGATCACCGACGCGGCGATGGAGAACCGCCCGCCCAGCAGGGAATTTCCGCCGATGACCACGGCGAGGATCGCGTCAAGCTCCAGCCACAGGCCCGCGTTGTTGGCGTCGGCGCCGCGGATGTCGGCGGTGACGATCAGCCCGGCCAATGCCGCGCACAGGCCCGACGCGGCATAGACCGCGATCAGCAGCACCGTGGCGTTGACCCCGGCCAGGGCACTGGCGCGGCGGTTGACGCCGGTCGCCTCGACCAGCAGGCCCAGGGCGGTGCGGCGCATCAGCACCGCCGTGGCGATGGCGGTGGCGATCCAGATCCAGGCGGGCACCGGCAGCCCGGCGACCGTGCCCGACCCGATCCAGCCGAAGCCGGGATCGGTGAAGGTCAGGATCCGCCCCTCGGTGATCAGTTGCGCGATGCCGCGCCCCATCGTCATCAGGATCAGCGTGGCGACGAAGGGCTGGATGCCGACGACCGCGACAAGCGCGCCGTTCCACAGCCCCGCCAGCACGCCTGCGCCAAGCGCCAGCAGGATCGCGGCGGGCAGGCCCCAGCCGGCCGCGACGGCGGATGCCGCGACCGCGCCGCAGATCGCCATGATCGTGCCGACCGACAGGTCGATGCCGCGCGTGGCGATCACCAGCGTCATGCCCACTGCCAGCAGCGCCACCGGGGCGGATCGCTTCAGCACGTCGATGACAGGCCCGACCAGCCGCCCATCGTTCATCTGGACCGACAGGAACCCCGGATAGAAGGCCGTCACCACGGCGGCCAGGGCGGCCAGGGCGATCAGTTGCGGGGCAAGGCGTTTCAGCATCTCCATCACGCGGCCTCGGTCGCGGCGATGGCCTGGACGATGCGGGCGGGGGCGATGTCATCGCCGGTCAGTTCGGCCACATGGCGGCGGTCGCGCAGCACGATCACCCGGTCGGACACCGCGATCAGCTCGTCGATTTCCGAACTGATGACCAGCAGGGACATGCCCTGTTCCACCAGGTCGTGAATCAGCCGGACGATTTCCGCATGGGCGCCCACGTCGATGCCGCGCGTCGGCTCGTCCAGGATCAGGAAGCGCGGGTTCATCGCCAGCCAGCGGGCGAGGATCACCTTTTGCTGGTTGCCCCCCGACAATTCGCCGATGCGCTTGTCCCGGCCCGCCGTGCGGATGTCCAGCCGCCGGATATAGTCGTCGGCCAGCCGGTTCTGATCCCCGCGCGGGATCGGCCTCGCCCAGCCGCGCCGGGCCTGCAAGGCCAGGATGATGTTCTCGCGGATGGACAGGTCGGCGACGATGCCGTCGGTCTTGCGCTCCTCGGGGACGAAGCCGAAGCCTGCCGCGATGGCCGCGCGCGGGCTGCGCAGGTCCAGCGGGCCTTCCTGGTCGCGCGCCTGCCCCGAATGCGCGCCCAGCAGACCGAACAGCAATTCGGCGGATTCGGTCCGGCCCGATCCCAACAGACCTGCCAGGCCCACGACCTCGCCCTGCCCCACGGCCAGGTCAAAGGGTTCGATCACGCCGCGCCGGGTCATGCCCTGGAACTCCAGCATCGGCGGGCGGGGGCCGCGCGCGGCGGCGTGATGGGTCGTCGCATCTTCCAGTTCGCGGCCCAGCATGTGTTCGATCAGGCGCACCCTATCCAGGCTGGCAGTGTCGGTGGTGACGATCTTGCGGCCGTTGCGCAGCACCGTCACGCGGTCGGTCAGGTCGAAGACCTGATCCAGGAAATGCGACACGAAGACGATGCCCAGGCCGCGTTCCCGCAGGCCCCGCACCACGTCGAAGACCATCCGCACCTCGGCCGCGTCCAGGCTGGCGGTGGGTTCGTCCAGGATCAGCACCTTGCCCGACAGGGTAACCGCGCGGGCGATGGCGACGATCTGCTGGATCGCCACGGAATAGGCGCCCAGGTCGCGGTCCACGTCCAGATCCAGCCCGTATTCGGCCAGCATCGCTTGCGCCTGCGCCCGCATGGCGCGGGTCTGGATCAGGCCCCACCGGCGCGGTTCCCGTCCGAACATCAGGTTCTGCGCCACGGTCAGGTTGGGCAGCAGGTTGACCTCTTGATACACCGTGCCGATGCCCAGTTCCTGCGCATGGGCGGTGGAACGCGGGTCGATGGCCGCGCCCTCCAGCATCATCGTGCCGCCGTCGCGGCAATAGGCACCGGTCAGGCATTTGATCAGCGTCGACTTGCCCGCGCCGTTTTCGCCCAGCAGGGCATGGACCTCGCCCGCGCGCAGGTCGAAATCCACGCCGTCCAGCGCGCGGGTGCCCGGAAATGTCTTGGTCAGCGACCGGATGGACAGCAGCATGACGCCCCCTTTCGTCAGGAATGCCGGGCCACGGATGCGGCCCGGCGCAGGCGATCAGTAGCCCAGGCCCTTGCGGCGTTCGTATTCGCCCGCCGGATCGTCGGCCTGGGTGTACAGCTTCGATTCCGTCTGGATGAACTTCGGCGGCGTGGTGCCGTCCTTCCAATAGGCCGCCAAGGCGTCGAAGGCGGGACCGGCCATGTTGGGCGTCAGTTCGACGGTGGCATTCGCCTCTCCGGCAGCCATCGCCTGGAACAGATCGGGCACGCCGTCGATCGAGACGACCAGGATGTCGCTGCCCGGTTTCAGCCCGGCCTCCTTGATGGCCTGGATCGCGCCCACCGCCATGTCGTCGTTATGGGCGTAAAGCGCGCAGATGTCCTTGCCGCCGTTCTCGGCCTGGAGAAAGCTTTCCATCACCTCCTTGCCCAGGGCGCGGGTGAAATCGCCGGTCTGGCTGCGCACGATGGTCAGGTTCGGGTGGTCCTTGATGGCGTTTTCAAAGCCGGTCTTGCGGTCGATGGCGGGGCTGGATCCGGTGGTGCCCTGCAATTCGACGATGCGGCATTCGCGGTCGCCGACTTCGTTCGCCAGCCATTCGCCCGCGACCTCGCCTTCATGGACCAGGTTCGACCCCACGGCGGTCAGATACAGGTCGTCGGCGCTGTCCACCTGGCGGTCCAGCAGGACCACGGGGATCTCGGCCTCTTTCGCCTCTTGAAGGACGGAATCCCAGCCGGTGGCGACGACCGGGGCCAGCAGGATCGCGTCCACCCCCTGCGCGATGAAGGACCGGATCGCGGCGATCTGGTTTTCCTGCTTCTGCTGCGCGTCCGAGAATTGCAACTGGATGCCGCGCTCCTCGGCCTGCTGCCGGGTCAGTGTGGTTTCCGCCGCCCGCCAGCCCGATTCCGAACCGATCTGCGAAAATCCGACGGTTTCGCCCTCGGCCAGCGCGCCGGTGGCGGTCACCGCCAAAAGCGCGGCGGTGCCGAGCAGGGTCTTGATGGTCATGGTAATCCTCCCGTTGCGTTAAAATCGCCCGGCCCTCCCGCCGGGCGATGGTACGGGGCGTCAGACGCCCCGCAGATCCTCGGGCAACAGCGCCTCGGGGATGTTCTGATAGCTGACCGGGCGCAGGAACCGGCGGATCGCCATGGTCCCCACGCTGGTCGCGCCGAAGTTGGTCGAGGCCGGGTAAGGCCCGCCATGGACCATCGCGTCCGCGACCTCGACCCCGGTGGGCCAGCCGTTGGCCAGGATCCGGCCCGCCTTGCGTTCCAGGACCGGCATCAGGCGGCGCGCCAGATCCATGTCGCCGTCGTCCAGGTGCAGCGTGGCGGTCAACTGGCCCTCAAGCGACTGGGCCACCTCCAGCATCTGGTCCTCGCCCGTGACGGTGACGATCACGCCCAGCGGGCCGAACACCTCTTCGGCCAGGGTATGGTCGCGCAGGAACTCCTCGGCCGTGGTCTTGTAGACGGCGGGCAGCGCGTTGCGGCCTTCGCTGACGCCTTCGAAGACCGGCGTCGCCACCCCGGCGGCGCGTTCGGCGCCCGCGCGATAGGCCTCGGCGATGCCGTCGGTCAGCATCGCCTGCGGGGCGATCTTGGCCAGAGCGTCGCCCGCCGCCGTGGCGAAGGCGTCGGCCAGCACCCCCTTGGGCATCACGATCAGGCCGGGATTGGTGCAGAACTGGCCCGCGCCCATGGTCAGGCTGCCCGCCCAGCCCTCGGCCAGCTTGGCGCCGCGCGCGGCAAGCGCCTTGGGCAGGACGAAACCGGGATTGATGCTGCCCAGTTCGCCGAAGAAGGGAATCGGCTCGGGGCGGGCGGCACACAGGTCGAACAGCGCCCGGCCGCCGCGCAGGCTGCCGGTGAAGCCCACCGCCTTGATCAGCGGATGCTGGACCAGGGCCGCGCCGACCGCATGGCTGTCGCCGTGGATGAAGCTGAACACCCCGGCGGGCATCCCCGTCGCCTGGATGGCGGCGTGGATCGCCTGGGCCACGATCTCGCCGGTGCCGGGATGGGCGGGATGGCCCTTGACCACCACCGGACAGCCCGCGGCCAGCGCGGATGCCGTGTCGCCCCCCGCCGTCGAAAAGGCCAGCGGAAAGTTCGAGGCGCCGAACACCGCGACCGGACCGATGGGCCGCTGCATCAGCCGCAGGTCGGGGCGCGGCAGGGGCTGGCGGTCGGGCAGCGCCGGGTCGTGGCGGCGGTCCAGGTAATCGCCCTTGCGGATATGGTCCGCGAACAGCCGCAACTGGCCGGTGGTCCGCCCCCGTTCGCCGTTCAGCCGCGCCTCGGGCAGGCCGGTCTCGGCGCTGCCGATGGCGGTGATCGCCTCGGCGCGGGCCTCGATCTGGTCGGCGATGGCCTCAAGGAACAGGGCGCGATCCTCGCGCGAGGTGGCGGCATAATCGGCGAAGGCTTCCTCGGCGGCTTCGGCCGCGCGGTTCACCAGATCCACGGTTCCGCCGCTGAAGTCGTGCGGCGCGCCATGAGCGGGGGCGGAACGGAACGTCCCCTCTCCGGTCAGCCATTCGCCGGCGATCAGATGTTTACCATGGGGGGTGAAGGTCATTGCTGTATCCTCAGAAATGGAAGTCCGCGACGGTATTCCGCCGCCCGAGGGTGAAGGCATCGGCCACCAGCACCATGGGCGCAAGGTCCGTTTCCCGCTTTCCTGCGGCAATCAGCCCTGCCATGCGCGCATAAAGCGCCGGATATTCGCCCATGATGTCGTCTGCGCCCTGGACATGACGGCCGTCGATCTCCAGCCGGTTGCCGCCCATCCGCAGCGCCAGCACGCCGCCATCGGTCTGGAATTCCATGTCCCAGGTCTGCGGGCCTTCCTGGCGGAAATCGAAATCCGCCGCGATCTGCTGGCTGAATTGCAGCCGCGCGGCGATGGGGGCCTGCCGGTTGGCGGGAAAGTCCAGGTCGGCCGAAAGCAGGCGCAGGGGTTCGGGCAGGATCTCAGTCAGGATCGACAGGGCGTTGATGCCGGGATCGAAGACGCCCATGCCGCCTGCTTCAAAAATCCAGTCCTGGCCTGGATGCCATTTGCGCACATCCTCGCGCCAGGTGATGCGCCCTGAATGGATGGTCCGGCCCGCCAGCCAATCGCGGGCGGCGGCCACCGCCATCGCCATGCGCGAATGCCAGGTGGCGAAGATCGTGACGCCCTGCGCCTGCGCCAGATCGGACAGGATATGCACCTCGGCCAGGGTGGCGCCGGGGGGCTTTTCCAGCATCAGGTGTCGGCCCGCGCGCAGCACCGCCAGCGCCGCCTCGAAGCGCGGCACGGGCGGCAGGCACAGGCTGACGACCGGGATATCGGGCCGCGCCTCCAGCATGGCATGGATGTCGGTGAAGGCCTCGACGCCTTCCACCCTGCCATGGCGGCTGACGGTCGCGGCCAGATCCCAGTCCGGGCTGGCAGCAAGCGCGGGCACATGCTGGTCCAGGGCGATCTTGCCGATGCCGACTAACGCGATCTTCATCAGTGGCTGTCCTTTCCGACCGGATTGCCCCGGCAGCCTTTCAGGAAGTCCAGGTCCGCTCCGGTATCCGCGCCCTCGACATGGGCCTGATGCAGCCAGGCGTAACCACTTGTCGGCTGGTCGGGCAAAGGCCGCCATTCGGCCAGTCGCGCGGCCAGTTCGGCGTCGGGAATGTCCAGATGCAGCCGCCGGTTCGGCACGTCCAGTTCGATGAAATCGCCGTCACGGACCACCGCCAGCGGACCACCGGCGGCGGCTTCGGGCGAGGTGTGCAGCACCACCGTCCCGTAGGCCGTTCCCGACATCCGCGCGTCGGAAATCCGCACCATGTCGGTGATCCCCTTGCGCAGAACCTTGGGCGGCAGGCCCATGTTTCCGACCTCGGCCATGCCGGGATAGCCCTTGGGTCCGCAGTTCTTCATCACCATCACGCAGGTCTCGTCGATGTCCAGCGCCTCGTCGTTGATCCGGGCCTTGTAGTCGTCAATATCCTGGAACACGACGGCGCGGCCGCGATGGACCAGCAGATGCGGGCTGGCGGCCGAGGGTTTCAGTACCGCCCCCTTGGGAGCCAGGTTGCCGCGCAGCACGGCGATGCCGCCCTGTTCGGTCAGCGGGCGGTCAGCGGGCAGGATCACGTCCTCGTTCCAGTTCACCACGTCGCGAACCTCGTCCCAGATGGTCATGCCGCTGACGGTCAGCGCGTCCTTGTGCAACTGCCCGGCCTCGCCCAGCCGTTTCAGGACCACCGGCAGCCCGCCCGCATAGAAGAATTCCTCCATCAGGTACGCGCCCGAGGGCATCAGGTTCACGATGGTCTTCACGTCGCGCCCGCAGCGGTCCCAGTCGTCCAGCGTCAGATCGACGCCCACCCGCCCCGCGATGGCCAGCAGGTGAATGACCGCATTCGTGGACCCGCCGATGGCGCCGTTGGTGCGGATGGCGTTTTCGAAGGCGGGCTTGGTCAGGATGTCGCTGGGCTTCAGGTCGTCCTTGACCATCTGCACGATCCGCCGCCCCGAAAGCTGCGCCATCACGCGGCGGCGCGAATCCACCGCCGGGATCGCGGCATTGCCCGACAGCGCCATGCCAAGCGCCTCGGCCATGGACGCCATGGTGGAGGCCGTGCCCATCGTGTTGCAGGTGCCGGTGGAACGGGACATCGACGCCTCGGCCTCCAGGAACTCGTCCTGCGTCATCTCGCCGGCCTTCACGGCTTCGCTGAACTTCCACAGATGCGTGCCCGACCCCACACGTTCGCCCCGGAAATATCCGTTCAGCATCGGCCCGCCCGTCACGACGATGGAGGGGATGTCGGTCGATGCCGCCGCCATCAGCAGCGACGGTGTGGTCTTGTCGCAGCCGACCAGCAGCACCGCGCCGTCTATCGGCTGGCCGCGCATGGTTTCCTCAATCGCCAGCGCGGCGAGGTTGCGGAACATCATCGCGGTCGGGCGGAAGGTGTTCTCGGATGCGGAGAAGACCGGCACCTCGACCGGGAAGCCGCCTGCCTCCCAGACGCCGGCCTTCACCTTTTCGGCAAGTTCGCGCAGGTGGCCGTTGCAGGGGGTCAGGTCGGACCAGGTGTTCAGGATGCCGATCACCGGGCGGCCGTCGAACAGGTCGTGCGGATAGCCCTGATTCTTCATCCAGCCGCGGTGATAGATCGCATCGCGCGAGGTGCCCCCATACCAATGCTGGGAACGAAGCTGGCGGAGCCAGGGGGCGGGTGTGAACGTCATGATAGCCTCAGAGGGTGGCGACGGCGACGGGGGTGCCGCCGTCCGGCTGCTGGTCCAGCGGGTTCGCCAAGGGCAAACCCAGGGCCGGGGATTCGATCTGGAAGACATCGCCCGCCTGCGCCTTGACGCCATCGGCGAAGGACAGCGTGGCGGTGCCGAAGAAATGCACATGCACGTCGCCCGGCTGGCGGAACAGCGCATACTTGAAGTGGTGATGCTCCAGGTTCGCAAGGCTGTGCGACATGTTGGATTCGCCCGACAGGAAGGGCTTTTCCCAGATCACCGCACCGCCCCGCAGGATCCGGCTGGTGCCCTCGACATGCTGGGGCAGATCGCCGACCAGCATTTCGGGGCCGAAGCTCGCGGGGCGCAGCTTGGAATGGGCCAGCCACAGGTAGTTGCCGCGTTCCGTCACATGGTCGGAAAACTCGTTCGCCAAGGCAAAGCCCAGCCGGAAGGGCGTGCCGTCCGGGCCGATCAGGTAAAGCCCCGCGATTTCCGGTTCCTCGCCCGCGTCCAGGGCAAAGCCTGGGGACACCAGAGCCGCGCCGGGCGCCACAGCGTTGACGCCGTTGCCCTTGTAGAACCATTCGGGCTGCACGCCCGCCGCGCCCGCCTGCGGCTTGCCGCCCTCCAGCCCCATGCGGAACATCTTCATGCTGTCGGTCAGCGCCTCGGCATCCGCCTTGGCGTGCATGGAATTGCGGGTGGCGGCGCTGCCCAGATGCGTCAGCCCGGTGCCGGTCAGGTGCAGATGCGCCGGGTCGTCATGGTCCAGCGGCAGCAGGACACGGCCATCTGCCAGGGCTGCGGCCAGATCGACCGCTTCGCCCCTGCCCCGTGCCGTCACCTCGGCTTCAAGGCCGCGCCCGGCGGCGATGGCGGCAAGGGCCAGATCGCGGGTGGTCCGCGCGCCGGGCACGATCCAGGCGCCGTCGTCGGTCCGTGCGGCGACGGCCCGGTCGCCGCCGGGGCTTTTCAGTTGCGACAGAAACATGGGTCAGCCCTGCTTGGTCTTGTTGTAAACGTCGAAGATGACGGCGGCCAGAAGCACCAGCCCCTTGATCACCTGCTGATAGTCGATGCCGATCCCCATGATCGACATGCCGTTGTTCATCACGCCCATGATCAGCGCGCCGACCACCACGCCGATGATCCGTCCCGACCCCCCGGCCATCGAGGCCCCGCCGATGAAGACGGCCGCGATCACGTCCAGTTCGAAACCGACACCCGCCTTGGGGGTGGCGCTGTTCAGACGCGCGGTGACGATCATGCCGGCCAGGGACGCCAGAACGCCCATGTTGACGAAGGTGAAGAAGACCAGCCGTTCGGTCTTGATGCCCGACAGCTTCGCGGCCTTCTCGTTCCCGCCCAGGGCATAGATGCGCCGCCCGGTGGTCGTGGATTCGGTGAAAAAGGCATAGAGCACGATCAGCACCGACATGATCAGCAGCACGTTCGGCAGGCCCCGGAAGCTGGCCAGCTTCCAGCCCACGAACAACAGCGCGATCACCACCACCGCGTTGCGCGCCCAGAAGAACCCGGCGGGTTCGGGGGCGATGCCGAATTCGGCCTCTCTCGCGCGGCCGCGGATGCCCGCCCAGACGATGGCGGCGGCGGCCACGGCGACCAGGATCAGCGCGGTGAAGTTGGGCTTGTCCGGGCCGAACAGGTCGGGGATGAAGCCGGTGGACAGCGCCTGGAAGGACCGCTCGAACGGGCCGATGTTCTGGCCGCCCAGCAGCCACAGGGTCAGACCCCGGAACACCAGCATCCCGGCCAGCGTGACGATGAAGGACGGGATGCGCCAATAGGCGATCCAGTACCCTTGGGCCGCGCCGATCAGCCCGCCCACGACCAGCACCATGGGGACCACAACCAGCATCGGCAGTTGCATCTTGACCAGCAGCATGGACGCCACCGCCCCGGTGAAGGCCGCGACCGATCCGACCGACAGGTCGATATGGCCCGCCACGATCACCAGCAGCATCCCCAAGGCCATGATGATGACATAGCTGTTTTGCAAAAACAGGTTGGTGATGTTCTGCGCCGACAGGAAATCGACCCCCTGGACCGCGCGCACGATGACGAAGAAGAACAGGACGATGGCGACCAGGGCCAACATCATGCCGTTTTCCCGCAGGTGGCTGCCCAGATGGGCGCCGATGCCCGTCGCGGTGGCGGGCTTGTTCGCGTCAGCCGTGCTCATGCGGCCTCTCCCTTCATTCCGTCTTGCAGGATCAGGGCCATGATCCGTTCCTGGCTGGCCTGATCGCGGGTCAGTTCACCGGCGATCCGGCCTTCGTTCATGACATAGATGCGGTCGCACATGCCCAAAAGCTCGGGCATTTCCGAACTGATCATGACCACGCCATGCCCCTGGCCCGCCAGGTCGTTCATGATGTTGTAGATCTCGAACTTGGCGCCCACGTCGATGCCGCGCGTGGGTTCGTCCAGGATCAGCACCTTGGGATCGGTGAACAGCCATTTCGACAGCACGACCTTTTGCTGGTTGCCGCCCGACAGGTTCACGACCCGCTGAAACACGCTGGGCGTGCGGATGTTCATGGCCTTGCGGTATCGTTCCGCCACCTGCTGTTCGCGGCCCCGCGACAGCACCGCGCCCTTGGCAATGCCTTCCAGATTCGCCAAGGAGATGTTGCGCAGGATCGGCTCGTCCAGGATCAGGCCCAGGACCTTGCGGTCCTCGGTGACGTAAGCCAGCCCCGCGTCGATGGCGCGCGACACGGTGGACAGGTCGGGCCGGGCGCCCCCCAGCGTCACCTCGCCCCGGATGTCGCGGCCATAGCTGCGGCCGAACAGGCTCATGGCGAATTCGGTGCGGCCCGACCCCATCAGGCCGGCGATGCCGACGATCTCTCCCTTGCGGACGGTCATCGATACGTCCCGGATCACCTGGCGCGGCTGGTCGGGGTGCATCACGGACCAGTTCCGCACCTCCATCAGCACCTCGCCGATCCGGGGCGTCCGGTCGGGATAGCGATGCGCCATGTCGCGGCCCACCATGTCGCGGATGATCCGGTCCTCGGTGATTTCGCTGCGGTCCAGGGTGGACACGGTGGAGCCGTCGCGGATCACGGTCACGCGGTCGGCGACGCGGCGGATCTCGTTCAGCTTGTGGCTGATGATGATCTGGGTGACGCCCTGTTCCTTCAGCTCCAGCATCAGGTCCAGCAGCTTCTGGCTGTCGTTTTCCTGCAACGCGGCGGTCGGTTCGTCCAGGATCAGCAGACGCACGTTCTTGGCCAGCGCCTTGGCGATTTCCACAAGCTGCTGCTTGCCCACGCCCAGCTTTTCCACCTTGGTGGTCGGCGCCTCGGTCAGGCCGACCTTGCGCAGCAGCGCCTCGGTCTTCTGATAGGCCAAGGGCCAGTTGATGACCCCGCCGCTGGCGACCTCGTTGCCCAGGAACAGGTTCTCGGCCACCGAAAGCAGCGGCACCAGGGCCAGTTCCTGGTGGATGATGACGATGCCCGCATGTTCGCTGTCGCGGATGTCGCGGAAGCGCGCAGGCTTGCCGTCATACAGGATCTCGCCCTCGTAGCTGCCATGGGGATAGACGCCCGACAGCACCTTCATCAGCGTCGATTTCCCCGCGCCGTTCTCGCCGCAGATGGCGTGGATTTCGCCTTCGCGCACCGACAGGTTGACGTTGCTCAGCGCACGCACGCCGGGAAACGTCTTGGTGATGCCCTGCATTTCCAGAATGGCGGTCATCGCGGTCCTCCCTTGGTGAAGCAGCCCCGGTCTGCGCCGGAACCGCAGGGGATCACTTCAACTGGTCTTCGGTGTAATAACCCGAATCCACCAGAACCTCTTTCCAGTTCGCCGCCGTGACCGCGACCGGCTCCAGCAGGAAGGACGGCACGACCTTCTGGCCGTTGTCATAGGTCTTGGTGTCGTTCACCTCGGGTTCCTTGCCTTCCAGCATGGCGTTGACCATCCCCACCGTGACCTTGGCCAGTTCGCGCGTGTCCTTGAAGACCGTCGAATACTGTTCGCCGTCGATGATCGCCTTGATGCCGGGGATTTCCGCGTCCTGCCCGGTGATGATCGGCATCTTCAGGTCGCCCGATCCGTAGCCCACGCCCTTCACGGACGAGATGATGCCGCGGGCCAGCCCGTCATTCGCCGACAGCACGCCATGAACCTGTTTGTCGCCGTAATTCGCGGACAGGATGTTGTCCATCCGCGACTGGGCTGTGGCCGCGTCCCACCGCAGCGTGCCGACCTTGTCGAGGCCCGTCTGCCCCGAGGGGACCACGATGTTGCCCGCGTCGATCAGCGGCTGAAGGACGCTCATCGCGCCATCATAGAAGAAATAGGCGTTGTTGTCGTCCGGGCTGCCGCCGAACAGCTCGACGTTCCAAGGCTTCTGGTCCGGGAAGCGTTCCTTCAGGCCCTCGACCAGAGAGGTGCCCTGCATGACGCCGACCTTGAAGTTGTCGAAGGTCGCGTAATAATCGACATTCGGCGTGTCGCGGATCAGGCGGTCATAGGCGATGACCTTGATGTCCGCCGCCTTGGCGTTTTCCAGCGCGTTCGACAGGGTCGTGCCGTCCAGCGCCGCGATCACCAGCACCTTCGCGCCCGTGGTGATCATGTTCTCGATCTGGCTCAGCTGCGCCGGGATGTCGTCATTGGCGTATTGCAGGTCGGTCTGATACCCGGCCTCCTGGAACTGCTTGACCATGTTCTCACCGTCTGCGACCCAGCGCGCGGTGATCTTTTCGGGCATCGAGATGCCCACCTTTTCATCGGCTGCCATTGCGGCCAGCGGGACCGTCATCGCCATGGCCGCGACAGTCAGGATATGTCTCAGCTTCGTCATTCGCATCCCCTCCCCAAGGTGCCGGTCGATCTGGGGGCGGAACCCTTCGGCCCGCCCCGCAAGGATCACTTCAGCTGATCTTCGGTGTAGTAACCGGAATCGATCAGAGCCTCCTTGATGTTGGCCTTGGTCACCGGCACCGGCTCCAACAGATAGGAGGGCACGACCTTGACGCCGTTGTCATAGGTCTCGGTGTCGTTGATTTCCGGCTCGGTCCCTTTCAGAACGGCGTCCACCATGCCCACGGTGACGCGGGCCAGTTCGCGGGTGTCCTTGAAGATGGTCGAATACTGCTCGCCCGCCTCGATGGATTTCACCGACTGCACCTCGGCGTCCTGGCCGGTGACGATGGGCATCTGCATGTCGCCCGACCCATAGCCCACGCCCTTCAGCGACGACAGGATCCCGATGGACAGCCCGTCATAGGGCGACAGCACCCCATGGACCTGCTTGTCGCCATAGTTCGAGGACAGAAGGTTATCCATCCGCGCCTGCGCCACCGCCGGATCCCAGCGCAGCGTGCCGACCTTTTCCATGCCGGTCTGGCCCGACCCGATCACGATGGAACCATCGTCGATCAGCGGCTGAAGAACCGACATCGCGCCGTCATAGAAGAAGAAAGCGTTGTTGTCGTCGGGGCTGCCGCCGAACAGTTCCACGTTCCAGGGCTTCACGTCCGGGAAGCGTTCCTTCAGCCCGTCGACCAGCGTGGTCGCCTGCTGGACGCCGACCTTGAAGTTGTCGAAGGTCGCGTAATAGTCCACATGCTCGGACCCGCGGATCAGGCGGTCATAGGCGATCACCTTGATGTCGGCGGCGGCGGCGTTTTCCAGCGCGTTCGACAGGGTGGTGCCATCGATGGCGGCGATCACCAGGACGTTCACGCCCTTGGTGATCATGTTTTCCACCTGGGCCAGCTGGTTCGGGATGTCGTCCTCGGCATATTGCAGATCGGTGTCGTAACCGGCTTCCTGCAACTGCTTGACCATGTTGTTGCCGTCGTCGATCCAGCGGGCGGACGATTTGGTGGGCATCGCGATGCCGATGGTTTCCGCCATGGCGCCGGTCGCCAGCCACGAGACCCCGATCGCCAGCGCGACCGCAGCGGTTCTGAACTTCATCTGTATCCTCCCCTTGCGCGGCACATGGGCCACGCATCCTCCGAATAGATGAGAAAAGATGTAGCAAACGGTTATCATGCCGGTAAAATGATAAAATAGGCAATCTTCATACCGAAAATGATATGTCCATACGCGCCCTGAAGCCGCCGCAACTGCGCCTGATCCACGAAATCGCCCTGCACGGACAGTTGCAGATGGCGGCCGAAGCGCTGGCCATGACCCAGCCCGCCGCCTCTCGGATGCTGGCCGAGGCGGAACGCCATGTCGGCGCGGCCCTGTTCCTCCGCCAGCCCAAGGGGATGGAGCCGACCGAGATCGGCACCGCCGTGCTGCGCCGCGCCCGCGTGATCCTGCGCGAGATGGCCAGCATCGAATCGGACGTGCGCGCCCTGCGCGGCGGCTATGCCGGTTCGGTGCGGGTGGGGGCGGTGACAGGACCGGCGATCAGCTATCTTGTCAGCGCGATCCGCCAGATCAAGGAGGAAAGCCCCGGCGCCGACATCACCGTGGACGTGATGCCCTCGCGCGATCTGCTGATGCAGTTGTCGGGTGGAGAGATGGATTTCGTTCTGGGCCGGATCCTGCCGGAATTCGACAGCGACGCCTTCAACATCCTGCCGATGTCGGATGAAAAGGTGGCGCTGATGGCGCGGGCCGATCATCCGCTGGCCCGCGCCAGACTGGTCACGCTGACCGAACTGGCCGGGCAGGAATGGATCATGCAGCAGCGCGGCGCCCCGATCCGCGAGGCGACGCTGGCCGCCTTCGCGGGCGTCGGGCTGTCGGAACCCGACAACATCGTCAACAGCCCGTCGCTGCTGCTGACCATCGCCTATCTGGCGCAGACCAATGCGATCACTCCGGTGTCCCAAGAGGTCGCCGAACTGCTGATCCGCCCGCCGGTCGGGGCCGGGTTCACGATCATCCCGACGCCGCAGCCGATCCGGGTGTCGCCCTATTTCCTGCTGGATCTGAAACGCCGCCCGCTGTCGCCGCTGGCAAAACGCCTGCGCGACGCGGTGGCGCAGATGTCGCGCAGCCCGATCAGGAACGCGGACGCGCGCTGAGTTGCCTGCGCCGGGCGATCTCGTATGCCACCGCGCCGATCACCGTGACGGCGATGATGACCAAGGCCAGGGCATTGACGGCAGGCGTCAGGCCGGTGCGGACCTTGGTGGCGATGAACACGGTCAGCGGCGTCTCGAACCCGCGCACGAACAGCGTGGTGTTGTAGTTTTCCACCGATTGCAGGACCGCCAGCCCCCCGGATGCCAGCAGCGCGGGCCGCAGGAAGGGCAGCAGCACCCGGCGGAACACCATCAGCCGCGACGCGCCCAGGCCCAGGGCCGCCTCCTCTTGCGTGCGGTCGAAGCGTTGCAGCCGCGCCATCACCATCAGCATCACATAGCAGATGATGAAGGTCGTCTGCGCCACCACGATCAGCGCGATGCCTCCGCCCACGCCCACCTGCCGCCACAGGATCAGCGTGGAAATCCCGATCACCACCCCCGGCGTCAGCAGGGGCGAGACCATCACCGCATAGGCGAAGCTGCGCGCCCGCGCATGCAGCGTGGTCAGCACCAGGGCTGCGGCGGTGCCGACCGGCAACGCCACCAGCACCACAAAGAACGCCACGATGGCCGAGGTCCACAGCGCCCGCCACATCGCCGCATCCGCCCACATCGCCGAAAACCAGTCCAGCGTCGTGCCCTGCCAGGGGATCACCGTGGGAAAGCGGCTGGTGTTGAAGGCGGCGGCGCCCATGATGATCAGCGGCATGAACAGATAGGCCACGAAGGCCAGCAGATACAGCACGAACAGCCCGCGAAAGATCCGGTCAGGCGTCATTTCGCCACGTCCGTCAGGTTCACGCGGAAGACGCGTAGCGTGACCAGCACCACGGCCAGGCACAGGACCAGCAGCGTCAGCGCATAGGCCGCGCCCCGGTTCCAGTCGCCGCCCTCGAAGAACCAGTTATAGATGATCTCGGTGAACCAGCGGCTGCCGGGCGACCCCAGCAGCGCGGGGGCGACATAGGATCCGGCGGCCAGCATGAAGGTGAAGACGCAGCCGGTGGCGATGCCCGCCTTGGCGTGCGGGATGACGATGCGCCAATGCGTCCGCCAGGCGGGCGAACCCAGATCCCGCGCGGCTTCCAGCTGCGCTTTGTCCAAGGATTCTATGGCGTTATAGATCGGCAGCAGCATGAACAGGATATAGGCATAGACCATCCCCGCCAGCACGCCGCCATCGCCCTGCCAGCGGATCGGCGCGTCGATCAACCCGATCCCCTGCAAGACCGCGTTCAGCGGCCCGCGATAGGCCAGCAGGATGAACCAGGCCAGCGTGCGCAGCACCTCGTTGATGAAGAAGGGGATGATGACCAGCATCAGCGCGATGGACAGCTGCCCCGGCGTCGCGCGCTGCGCCATCCAGAAGGCGATGGGATAGCAGACCACCAGCGTCAGCAGGGCCACAAGCGCGCTGGCCCAGACCGTCTTGAAGAAGATCGCGCGATGCACGCCTTCGTTCGCCAGATACAGGAAATTGTCCGCCGACCATATGTCCTGCGGCCCGCCGACCTGCGCGGGCGGCAGGTTCGGCCGCAGCGCATAGTCGATCATCATCAGGTTCGGCGCCAGCACCATCGCCGCAAGCCAGACCAGCACCAGCGACAGAAAGATCGTCGCCAGGCCGCCGCCAAAGCGCGCATAAAGATCACGCATCGGCCAGCACCACCGCATGTTCCGGCGCAAAGGAAAAGCTGGCATCCGTCCCCGGCGCGGGCGCATCCGACAGCCGGGTCGAGGGCACCGCCGCCGTCAGCGCCGCGCCGTCGGCAAACTGGCCGTGGATCAGGGCGAAGGCCCCTTCGAAATCCATGCGGCCGACACGGGCGCGCAGGGTATTGGCGCCGACGCCGGGCATCAGCGCCTCGGGGCGGACATAAAGCGTGGCGGCCTGGCCGATGGCGACGGCGCCCTGCGCGCGCCCGTGCAGCGGACCAAGGGCGGTATCCACGCGCGCCATGCCGTCGCCCACGGCGCTGACCCGGCCGGCGATCGCGTTGGTTTCACCCACGAAACGCGCGACGAAGGGCGTGGCGGGATTGTCGTAAAGCTGGCGCGGGGTGGCTGTCTGCTGCAACACACCCGCCGACATCACGGCCACGCGGTCGGACATGGCCAGCGCCTCGGACTGATCGTGGGTGATATAGATGAAAGTGACGCCCGTGCGCTTCTGAAGGCTGCGGAGTTCCGCCCGCATATGCTGGCGCAGCTTCAGATCCAGCGCCGACAGCGGCTCGTCCAGCAGCAGCACGCCCGGTTCCACGGCCAGGGCGCGGGCGATGGCGACCCGCTGGCGCTGTCCGCCCGACAACTCGCCGGGCATCCTGTCGCCGTATCCTTCCAATGCGATCAAACGCAGCAGATCGTCCGCCCGCTTGCGGCGTTCCGCGCGGCCCATGCCCCGCGCTTCCAGCCCGAAGGCGATGTTTTCCCAGACCGGCATCAGCGGGAACAGGGCCAGCGATTGGAAGATCATCGCCGTCGGCCGCTGGTTCGGGCCAAGCCCGGCCATGTCCTCGCCGCCGATCAGCACCCGTCCCTCGGTCGGCTGGATGAACCCGGCGATCATCCGCAGGATGGTGGTCTTGCCGCAGCCCGACGGTCCCAGGATCGAGAAGAACTCGCCCGGCTGGACCGTGAAGGACACGCCGCTGACCGCCTGCGTCGTGCCGAAGCGCATCCCGATCCCGTCAAGCTCCACCGAATGCGACATCCGTCCCCCGTTGGTGAGGGACAGGGGTTGGCTCCCTTGTCCCGGTTGGTCCTCAGGCCGACAGGAAGCGGTCCTGGTATTCGTTGCGCTTGGTCACATACCAGTTTTCCTGGATCGGCCACCACCACAGCTTGTCCAGCGCGTCGCCCGGATAGGCGGCGGCGAAGAAGGCCTTGGCCTGATCCGACAGCAGATCGGCCGATCCCACGGCGGTCGAGTTGATCGAGGTCGCGTTGCTGTACATCGCCCCCGCTTCCGGCGTCAGGAACCAGTTGATGAAGGCATAGGCGGCGTCCAGGTTCGCGGCGCCCTTGGGGATCGACAGCCCCTCCATCCAGGCCAGCGCGCCTTCCTTGGGCGCGATGAAGCCCACCGGCAGATCTTCCTTGGCCAGCGCGGCGGCGGTCGAATCCCAGGTCTGGCCGATGGCCGCGCCGTTGACGCGGAAGGCGCCCTGGGCCTCGTTCTCGTTGTTCCAGAACTGGATGATGTTGCCCTTGCGGGCGATCGCCTCGGCGACGATCACGTCGAAGATCTCGACCTGGGCCTCGGGGGTCTTGAAGGCGTCCAGCAGCGGACGGGGCAGCTTGCCCTCGGATTCCAGCCACAGGCCAAGGCCCACCAGCGCGGAATGGGCGCGCACGGTGGCCTTGCCCGCCGCGGCCTCGCCCCAGATGTCGCCATAGGAGGCGCTGCCGTATTCCAGCGGCATCTGGTCGCGGTCGAAGGCCACCGCCTCGGTCCCCCAGTCGGTCGGCACCTGATAGCGCTTGCCGTCCACCACCGCGCCCAGGTTCGTGGAATTTTCCCAGGCCGAGGGCAGCACCTTCGCCACCTCGATCTTCGCTTCGTCCAGCGGCTGCACCAGGTCGAATTCGACATAGTTCGGCACCCGGTCCACGGTCGGCCAGATCAGGTCGAAGCCCGCGCCGTTGTTGGCACGCAACTGGTTCAGCAATTCGTCGTTGGTGGCATAGGGGGTGTATTGCGGCTTGATCCCGGTGGCCTTTTCGAACGCGCCCAGAATCTCGTCGTTCAGATAGCCCGCCCAGGCGAAGATGTTCAGCGTGCCCGACCCTTGGGCAAATCCCGGCCGCGCGATCAGCGGCGCGGCCAGTGTCAGGCCCGCGGTTGCCGCGGCACCCTTCAAAAGCCCGCGGCGATGGAATGTGGTCATGTGTCGTCCCCCGATAAGGCCGCCCCGCCGGGGCGGTGGTCAATCGGCGCCAAGCATAGACCGGCCCTGTGACAGGTCAAAGACTTGTCTGATCTTTCATCGAAAATCAGCCGCCCCCTCAGTGCCGCGACAGCAGGCTGTCGGGGCGCGACCGCGCCAGGGCCTGGGTGATCAGCCCGGTCAGCACCGCCTTGATCAGGTCGCCGGGGATGAAGGCCGTCACCAGAACCGCGCATTCGGCCAAGGTCTTGCCCAGCGCGATGGACATGCCGACGATGCCGAAGGCATACAGCACCACGATCCCGCCGATGACCGAGGCCGCCGTCGCCGTCACCGCCAGGGGCGCGCCGCGCCAGCGTTCGACGATCAGCCCGGTGACGAAGGCCGCGACCGGCCAGCCGATGAAGAAGCCCGAGGTCGGCGCGACGAAGGCCCCCAGGCCCCCGCGCCCGCCCGCCAGCAGCGGCAGGCCCAGCGCCACCAGCGCCATCAGCAGCAGCACCGCCAGCGCGCCGCGCCGCGCGCCCAGGATCGCGCCCGCCAGCATCACGCCCATGCTCTGCGCGCTGATCGGCACGCCGAAGCCCAGCGTCAGGCTGGGGATCAGCCCCAGGGCGGCGATCAGCGCGGCGAACAGCGCGATCCGGGTCATGTTGCGTTCCATCCGTCAGTCCCTCCCTGATCCGGTATCGGGCAGAATCCCGCCCCGCGCGCGCAGAGCTTCGGCGACATGATCGGCGTCGTCCAGTGCCAAGGCGGCCATCGGCATGACAATCCGCCAGTTCGGCCGCCGGTGCGACCGGGCGCGCCAAGCCATCGACAGCCTGTTGCCGTTTTCCACCAGCATCGGGGTGAAGCGCAGCACCATGGCGATGGCAAGCGTCACCGCGCGGGTGGACAGGCCGATCCGGCGCAGCGGCGCCAGCAGCCAGGTCAGCACCGCGATCATCTCGGTCAGCCGCGTGGTCATGGTCACGAAATTCGCCAGCGCCAGCGCCGCCAGCAGGCGCAGGGCGATGATCAAGCCCGCCTGCACCTGCCCGGTCAGCCCGTGCCAGACCGCGATCAGCAGCAGGAACGGCCACAGCATCCGCAGATGGCGCAGCCCCTGCCGCAGGAAGACCGCGCCCGCCGTCAGATACAGCGCCGCGATGGCCAGCAAGCCCACCCCCAGCATCCACGGACGGTCGGCTAGGAACAGCGCCACGGTCAGCGCAGACAGGATCAACAGCTTGGTCCCGGCAGGCAGGCGATGCGCCCAGGTCTCAGTCGGTGAGGTCAGCGAGATCATCGAGACGCCCCCAATCCAGCATCTGCGCCTCAAATCGCGGCAGGATCTCGCCCGGCGGGCCGTCCGCGACCAACCCTCCCTGATCCAGCCACAGGATCCGGTCGAAGCCGCGAAGCTGGCCCGGATCATGCGTCACCATCACCACCTGCGCCGCGATCCCGCCCAGATAGCGCATCAGCTGCATCCGCGTCGGGATGTCCAGGCCCGAGAACGGCTCGTCCATCACGACCACCCCCGGCCGCATCGCCAGCACCGCCATCAGGCACAGAAGCTGCTTCTGCCCCTGCGACAGGCTGTGCGTCGCCGCGCCCGCCCAGTGCCCCTTGCCGAAACGGTCCAGCATGGCCTGGGCCGCGGCCTCCGCCTCGCCGGGGCGGCGGCCCTGCTGGGTCAGGCCGAAGGCGATTTCCTCCAGGACAGTCGGGAAGATGATCTGGTGATCGGGATTCTGGAAAATGAGTCCGACGCTTGCCAGGGCCGCGCGGCGGTTGCGCGCCATGTCGATGCCGCCGATCCGGGCGGTCCCGGAATCGGGTGCGATCAGTCCCGCGATCACCCGCGCCAGCGTCGTCTTGCCCGACCCGTTGCGCCCGACAATGCCGACCCGCCCCTCGGCCAGATGGGCCGAAACGCCTTGCAGCACAGGACGTCCGGCCAGCGTCACGCCGATGTCGCGCAGGTCCACGCTCATCGTCCGCCTGTCCCGACAGTGTGCCGTTCGGATCGTGATGCCATCGCGCAAAGCCTCTCGACGCCCTGGCGCGCATCTGCCCCGGAACGGCGCCGCCGCGCAAGTCGCGCGTCACTGATAGCTGCGCACCAAGGCCCCCGCGATCATCGACCAGCCGTCCACCGCGACGAAGAAGGCCAGCTTGAAGGGCAGCGACACGACCACCGGCGGCACCATCATCATGCCCATCGACATCAGCACGGCCGAGACCACCAGGTCGATGATCAGGAAGGGCAGCGCGATCAGGAAGCCGATCTCGAAGGCGCGCTGGATTTCGGACAGCATGAAGGATGGGATCAGCACGGACAACTGGGCCGAGCGGTCGCCTGTGCCGGGCGCGATCTCGGCCAGGCCCGCCAGGGTGTCGGGATCGGTGCGCGCAGCCATGAAGTCCTGGAAAGGCACGATGCCGCGCTGGATCGCCTCGCCCAGGGTGATGGTGCCGTCCTGCAAGGGGGCGCCCGCGACGGCCCAGGCCTCGCGCAATACCGGATCCATGATGAACCAGGTCAGGAACATCGCCAGGCTGACGATCAGCATGTTCGGAGGCGAGGATTGCAGCCCGATCGACTGGCGCAGGATCGACAGCACGGTGACGATGAAGGGAAAGCAGGTCACCATGATCGCGATGCCGGGCGCCAGCGACAGCGCCGTCAGCGCCGCGACCAGCAATACCGCGTTCTGCCCCAGCCCCGCGCCCATCTGCCCGGCGATCTGGCCCAGCTGGTCCTGCGCCAGGGCTGCGGCAGGCATCGCGGCCAGCGCCGCCCCCAGCGCTGCGCGCAGGATCATGCCGCGCCGGGGGCGGGCAGGATGCGCACGCACAGCCGATCCTCGGCGCTGGCGTCGGCGGTCAGTTCGCCGCGCGCAATCACCTTGTCGCCCACGCAGATCTCGACCCCCTCGTCGATGGACTGGTCCAGAAGCAGAATGTCGTCGGCCCGCAGCGAGGAAAGCTGCGCGACGGTCTGGCGGGTCCGGCCCAGCCGCACGGTCACCTCGACCTGGATGGCGTCGGTGTCGATCAGGTGGTTCAATGCGTCCATGATGCCTCGTCTCCGTTCGGTTTCGGCCGGTTGATTTCGCTCAGCAGCGCGCGGATGTCCTCGGCCACACGGCCTGGATCCAGGTCGATCCGGCCGCCTTGCAGGGACAGGGAAATGCGGTCGGATTCGGTCGTCGTGACCTCGATCCCGTCCAGCCCGCAATCGGCCAGGCAGCGGTCCACCATCGCCCGCAGCGCCGGTCCGCAGGCGACGCTGGCGCGCAGCGGCGCGGCGGTGCGCGACAGGCGCAGCAGCTCCTCGGTCAGGGCGGCTTCCAGACGGCGCGATTCGGCAACCGGGGCCAGGCAATCGAGGATCTGCGTCAGGATCGGGGCCAGGGCTTCGACGGCCTCGCGGCGCAGGTCCGCACGGCGCGCCTCGTCATCGGCCAGGGCGCGGGCCAGGCGGTCCAGTCCGGCATTCAGCGTGCGGACCTGTTCGTCCGCCTGGCGAGCCATGCCTTCCGCCAGCCCATCGGCGAAGGCCTGGTCCACCGCCTCGCGGCTGAAGGTCAGGGCCGCCCCCTGCGCCGCCATCGCCGCGCCGAAGGATTCGAGCTTGAATACTGCAAGGGTCAATGCGCGTTCTCCTTGTTGTCGATCCAGCCGGTCAGGATCTTGACGCTTTCGTCATGGCGTTCCTTCATCATGTTGCGCAGCCGGGCCACCGGATCGCCCGAGGGCAGCGCAAGCTGTTCGGGCGCGCGCGGCGGCGCGGCCATCGGCTCGGGCAGGACTTCGGCGGCGGGCAGGACGGTCCCGCTGAGAACGGGCGCGTCAAGGGCCGGGCGGCTGGTGTCCAGCGCCGGACGGGCGCGGCCCTTCAGGACCGGACGCAGCACCAGGAACACCACCGCCAGGGCGAACAGCCCGATCAGCAGGATCCGCGCCAGGCCGTTCAGCTCCAGCCGGTCCATCCAGCCGGGGGCCGCGGCCGTCCCGCCCTCGCCCAGGCCCGCGAAGGGCAGCGACTTGACGGTGATCAGGTCGCCCCGCGTTTCGTCATAGCCCACGGCCGAGGCCACCAGTTCGCGCAGCACGTCCAGTTCGGCCTGCTGGCGCGGCACCATCTGCGTCTCGCCCTGGGCGTTTTGCTCGGCCACGCCGTTGACCAGCACCGCCACCGTCAGGCGCCGGGTCGATCCGGGCTGGCGGGACACTTCGCGAGTCACTCGGGTCACCTCGTAATTGGCCTGCTGACGGGTTTCCTGGCGATTGGCCTCGGTCCGGTCGCCCTGCGCCTGATCGCCGTCCGGCAGGTTCGAGGCCGCCGTGACCGCGCCCGACCCGGTGCTGTTGCTCTGATCGGTGGTTTCCTCGGTCACCTGGGAAATCATCGCCCGGCTGTCGGGATCGAAGCGCTGTTCGGTCACTTGTTCGCTTTCCGTGACCAGATCCAGGTTCAGTTCTACGATGGCGTTGCCGATGCCGACATGGGGTTCCAGGATGCGTTCGACATTGCGCTTCATCTCGGCGGCGCGATCGGCGCCCGGCTCATCCTCGCCCGAGGCGACGATTCCGGTCTTGGTGTCGATCACCGTCACCGATTCGGGCGCCATGCCCGGCACCCCCGACGAGATCAGGTATTTCAGCGCCGCCGCCTGGTCGCGGCTGACGCCCTGGCCGTTGGTGCCGATCGTCACCGACGCACTGCCCTGGCCGTCGCGGCGATAGCCGCGCCCGGTCTCGATGGCCAGGTGGACGCGCGCGGTCTTGACGTTGGGCAGCGCCAGGATGGTCCGCGCCAGTTCCCCTTCCTTGGCGCGCCAATAGGCGGCATCGAACATCTGCGAGGTCGTGCCGAAGCCCGACATGCCGTCCAGCAGTTCGTAGCCGGCCCCGCCCGCCGCAGGCAGGCCCTGCGCGGCCAGATCCATGCGCAGCTTGTCGCGACTGGCGGCATCGACCCAGATCGAATCGCCCCGTACCTCGTAGGCCACCCCCGCGCGTTCGATCCCGGCCACGACCTCGCCCGCCTGGGCCGAATCCAGTCCGCCGTAAAGCAGGCTCATCGAGGGGCGGTTGGCCACCCAGGCAAAGCCCGCGATGGCCATGAATGTTGCCAGAAACGCCGCCACCAGGATGGCTTTCTGTTGTGAGCTTCGCTCTGTCCAGTAGTCCTGCAATTTTTGCAAAACCGGCCCTTTCGAATCAGCGTCAGGTTCCTTCGTCCCGCCGTTGATGACATGGGCGGCGTTAAGATTTGGTTAGTCGCGGGGTGCTAATTCCGTCTTGTCACGACGGAGAATCACCATGACCGATGCGACCGCCGATCAGGCCCTCGATCCGCCCGAAAAGGCATCCGGCAAGAAGAAGCTGGTGCCGATCCTTGCCGCCGTCCTGCTGGCCGGGGGCGGCTTCGCCTCGACCTATCTGGGGCTGTGGTCGCCCATGGCCCTGCTGGCCGCGAAAGAGGAGGCGCCGGCCCTGCCCTCGGCCGTGTTCGTGACGGTGCCGACGGTCGACCTGATCATCCCCGGCGGATCGGGCCGCAACCTGGTGCTGTCCGCGAGCCTGGAAACCGACAGCGCCCACCAGGCCGAGGTCGCGCATCTGATGCCGCGCGTCTCGGACGCGTTCACCAGCTTCCTGTCGGGCATCGACCCCGCGGCCTATGACAAGCGCGGTGTCCTGGAAATCATCCGGGCCGAGCTTCTGACGCGCACCCGCTATGTCCTGGGCGAAAGCGCCATCAAGGATCTGCTCATCACGGAGTTTCGCTTCAAATGACATTGGAACACGTCTTTCAGGCCGCGCTGCTGGCGGCCTCGCTGGGCCTTGGGGGGTTCTGCCTGATGCTGTCGCGCCGTCTGCGCAGGCTCAACGACCTGGAAACGGGCCTCGGCGGGGCCATCGCCGTGATGGCGTCCGAGGTGGACCGCCTGGACCGCGCCATCCGCGACGCCAAGGCCGAGGCGACGGCCGCCGGAGAGGCGCTGTCGGCCGAAATCGCCTCGGCGCGCAAGGAACGCGCGCTGTGGGATCTGCGCCAGAAGATCACCCAAGCCCAGGCGCCCATGGCCCAGCCCGCGCCCGTCATTCCCATGCGCAGGCTGCGCAAGCGGGTGGTGAACGGCGATGCGTAAATCCGTCCTGACCATGCTGACGCTGGCCTTCGCCGTCCCCGCCGGGGCCGCGATCTGGCAGGGCGGGAATCTGTCGCGCTTCTTCGCGGCCTCGGCCAGTTCGGGCGACCTGCTGCAAGGCTGCACCGACGTGCCCGAGGCGGTGGCGCTTGCGACCGAATTGCGCGACCGCGCCCTGCGGATCGAACGCTATATGGAGGCGATGGAGACCCGCAAGGCCGAGATCGCCACCGCCGAGGCCGCGCTGCGCGCCCGCGCGACCGAGTTGCGCCAGCAGAAATCCGGCATCCAGTCGCGGCGCGACACCGCATCCCAGGCGGTGCGCGAGGATATCGACCGCCTGGTCGCCGTCTATGACCAGATGAAGCCCGCCGAGGCGGCGGCGGTGCTGACCAACCTGCCCCCCGATTTCGCGGCCGAGATCCTGATGCGCGTCCAGCCCGAGACCGGAGCCCGCATCATCGCCTCGGTCGAACCGCGCCAGGCGGCGCTGCTGACCGCCCAGATGGGCGCCCGCAGCATCCAGAACGACTGAAGGAGAAAGCCCATGTTCGGCATCGTCGGCATCGTCGTCACCTTCGCCATGGTCTTCGGCGGCTATACCCTTGCCGGGGGCAAGATGGGTGTGATCACGCACTCTCTGCCGTTCGAGATGATGATGATCGGGGGCGCCGCCATCGGATCCTATCTGCTGACCAACGACGGCCATACGCTGAAACAGACGCCGGGCGGCATCATCCGGGCGTTCAAGGGGCCGCAATGGAAGGAATCGGACCATCAGGACGTGCTGTGCCTGATGTTCCAGTTGCTGAAGGTGGCGCGCGAAAACCCCGTCGCCCTGGAGCAGCATATCGAGAACCCGACGGAATCGCCGCTCTTCACCGCCTATCCGCGCCTCTTGGCCGATCACGAGGTCGTCTCGCTGATCGCCGACACGCTGCGTTCGGCCAGCCTGAACTATGACGATCCCTACCAGGTCGAGGAGATCCTGGCCCGCCGCCTGGCCGGGCTGCGCGAGGATTCCATGCATGTCCCCCATGCCTTGCAGAACATGGCGGACGCCCTGCCCGCCCTGGGCATCGTCGCCGCCGTCCTGGGCGTGATCAAGACCATGAGCGCCATCGACCAGCCGCCCGCCGTGCTGGGGGGCATGATCGGCGGCGCCCTGGTCGGCACCTTCCTGGGGGTGTTCCTGGCCTACGGCTTCGTGGCGCCCCTCGCAGGCCGCCTGGGCGGCGTCGTCAAGCAGGATCTGGCCTTTTTCGATGTCATCAAGTCGGTGCTGATCGCGGGCCTGCACCAGCACGCCACCAACCTGTGCGTCGAGGTCGGGCGCCAGGCCGTGCCCGATCATGTCCGCCCCAGCTTCAACACGCTGGAAGCCGCGCTGCGCGACCTGAAGAAGGCCGCGTGATGATCGGGGCGATGGTGATGGTGATCGCGCTGTCCGGCAGCGCCCCGGCCGATCCGGCCCTGCTGCCCGACGCTGCGGCCCTGGCCGACGAGGCGACAGGCTGGCTGCTGGAGGGCGAATCGCTGCCCGCCGACTATCGCGCGCGGCTGATGGCCATGTCGCCCGAGGCGCGGCTTCAGGCCCTGGTCTTCCTGCGCCGGGCCGGGCTGCTGACCAGCGAGCCTTGGACGCTGTCCGATATCCTCGATCCCGCCCCGGCGCAGGAAGGTGCCGAATGACCGCAGCCCGACGCACCAACCGCCTGAAATCCCTCGACACCTCGGTGCTTGTCACCGGGGGCCTGGTGCTGATCGTCATCTCGATGGTCATCCCGCTGCCGCCGGCGGTCCTGGATTTCGGCTTTGCGCTGTCGATCGCGGCGGCGGTCCTGATCCTGGTCATGGCGTCGCTGGTGGAACGGCCCACCGACTTCCAGGCCTTCCCGATGCTGCTTCTGATGACGCTGGTGATCCGGCTGTCGCTGAACGTGTCCTCGACCCGGCTGATCCTGACCCAGGGCCATACCGGCACGGACGCGGCGGGCCATATCATCAACGGTTTCGCCAGCTTCGTCGCGGGCGGGTCGCTGATGGTCGGGCTGACGGTCTTCGCCGTCATCTCCATCGTCAACTTCATGGTCATCACCAAGGGTTCGGGCCGCATGGCCGAGGTCGCGGCGCGCTTCGCGCTCGATTCGCTGCCGGGCAAGCAGATGGCCATCGACGCCGATCTGAACGCCGGCGCCATCGACCACCAGGAGGCCAAGAGCCGCCGCGCCCGCGACCAGCAGGAGATCAATTTCTTCGGGTCGCTGGACGGGGCGTCGAAATTCGTCAAGGGCGACGCGGTGGCGGGCATCGTCATCACCCTGGTCAACCTGCTGGTGGGCCTAGGCATCGGCATCGTCGCCCATGGAATGCCCGTGGGCGAGGCGATGGCCAGCTATTCCCACCTGACCATCGGCGACGGGCTGGTGGGCCAGATCCCGGCGGTCATCACCTCGATGGCGGCGGCGCTGCTGCTGTCGCGGGGGGGCGCGACCGACACGACGGCGCGGCTTCTGTCCAGCCAGCTGATCCGGGGCTGGCAGCCCGCCGCCGTGGTCGCGGCGGCAATGCTGCTGATGTCCTTCGTGCCGGGGATGCCGCGCCTGCTGTTCCTGGTGATCGCCGCCGCCATGGCCTTCGGCGCCTGGAGCCTGCATCGCAAGGCGGTTTCGGCCGCCACCGTCCTGCCCGATCTGCCGGCCGAATCGGCCGCCGCCCCGCGCCCCGCCGCCCGCATCGGCGACGTGCTGGACACAGACGAGATCAGCGTGGAAATCGGATCGGACCTGGTGCTGATCGCGCTTGACCAGGCGCGGGGACTGGGCAGCCGGATCACCAACCTGCGCATCCATATCGCCCGCGCCTATGGCCTGATCCTGCCCGACGTGCGCATCACCGACACCGACGACCTGCATCCCGGCGACTATCAGATCCGCATCCACGGCGTCGTGCGGGGACGCGGCAGCTTGCGGCCCGGCGCGATCCTGGCGCTTGGCCCCGACACCGTGCTGCAAGGCCTGACGGGCGACGCGGTGCGCGAACCCGTCTATCTCAGCCCCGCCCGCTGGATCGACCGCGACGCCCAGGATGACGCCGCCACCCAGGGCGCCACCGTCGTCACCCCGATGGAGGTCCTGTCCACGCATCTGATGGAGGTCGTGCGGGCCAACCTCTCCTCGCTCCTGACGCTGGGCGCGATGCAGCGCCAGATCGAGGAGCTGAAGACCCTGTCCGACAGCGCGCGGGCCGAACGCAACCGGCGCTATTTCGACAGCATGATCCCCGACAAGGTCTCGCCCGAGACGCTGCTGGCGGTGCTGCGCGCGTTGCTGGACGAAAAGGTCTCGATCCGAAACCTGCCGCTGATCGTCGATGCGATGGCTGAATTCCGCAGCATCGAATCGGTGGAAACGGTCTATGAACTGGTCCGCAAGCGGCTGCGCGGCCAGATCACCCAGCAATACAGCGATCCCGCAGGCCACATCTCGGCCCTGCAACTGCACCCGGCATGGGAGGCCGAGTTCGTCCGCGCCGACGCGGAAACGGGCCGCGCGGGCGGCGGGGCGATGACGCCCGCGCTGTCGCGCAAGCTGCTGGACGCCGCGCGCCGCGCCATCGGGGCGGTGGAGCCCGCGCTCCAGACCGTGCTGGTGGCGCCCGACCACCGGCGGCGGATGCTGCGCGCGGTCCTGGGATCGAACGGCATCGCCATGCCGGTCCTGGGGCTGGAGGAAATCGACCCCGGCGCCGACCTGCGCCTGATCGGCACCATCGAGGTCGGCTGATGTGGGACCAGCTTTCCCAGCTTCTGCCCGGATTCGGCTGGACCTGGGTTCTGGTCTATCTGCGCGTGCAGGCCCTGATGCTGGTCCTGCCGGGCATCGGGGAACGGGTGATCCCGGTCCGGGTCCGCGCGGCGGCGGCCATGGCCGTCACGCCGATGCTGGCGGGTCTGGCGCCGCCCGCCCTGCCGCCCTCCGACACGCTGACGACGCTGGGCCAGGCGGCCGGTGAAACGCTGATCGGTCTGGCGGCCGGGATGGGCCTGCGCCTGCTGGCCCTGTCTCTGGACATCGCCACCTCGGCCATCGCGGCCACGGCATCCCTGTCGCAGCTGGTCGGCGGCCAGAACGAGGCCGCGCCCCATCCCATCGGCAACATGATCCATCTGGCCGGGCTGGCGGTGCTGATGGCCCTGGGCCTGCCCATCCTGCTGGTGCAGCTGATGGCAGACAGCCTGGCCTTGTGGCCTCCCGGCGGCTGGCCCGACGCCGACGGCCTGGCCGCCGAGGCGATCCGCCTGATCGCCCGCAGCTTCTGGATCGCCATGCTTCTGGCCGCGCCCTTCACGCTGGGCGGCTTCATGTTCCAGGCGCTGTCGGGGGTGATCAACCGCGTCATGCCCGCGCTGCCGGTGATATTCATCGGCTCTCCTGCCGCGATCATGCTGGCGCTGGCGGCGCTGGCGCTGCTGGCGCCGGTGCTGATCGGGCTGTGGGCCGACGCGATCCTGGGCCATGTCCTGCCGGGGGCGCCATGAGCGAGGAAAACGACGACAAGCCCTTCGAGGCGTCCGAGCAGAAGCTGCGCAAGGCGCGAGAGAAGGGCGACATCCCGCGTTCGGCCGAGTTGAACGTGGCGGCGATGTATCTGGGCGCCTGGCTGGCCTTTGCCGTGGGCGCGGGCTTTGCCGTCAAGGCCTGGCTGTCGATGGCGACCCGCGCCCTGGGCGCCGAGGGCTGGGCGCCCGGCGCCACCGGGGCGATTGCCGAAGCGCTTAGCCATTACGCGGGCTGGGCGGTGCTGGCCCTGGCGGCGGTGCCGTCGCTGGTGATCCTGGTGGCGCTGATCGCGGGACGGGGTCTGGTCTTTGCGCCGCAGAAACTGGCCTTCGACCTGAACCGGATCAACCCGATGAAGACCGCCGGGCAGAAGTTCGGCAAGTCGGGGCTGGTGAATTTCGGGATTTCGCTGGGCAAGGTGGCGCTTGTCTGCGCGGGCGGCTGGTTCCTGTTCCGCAGCTTTCTGGGGCATCTGATGGCCAGCCCGCTGGCGGGCGACCGCTGGATCGCCGATCTGGGCGCGCTGCTGGGCCGGGTGCTGGCCCTGGCGCTGGCGATCTCGGTCCTGTTCGCGGGGCTGGACATGGGCTGGCAATGGTTCGACCACCGCCGCAAGAACCGCATGTCCCGCAAGGAGATGGAGGACGAATACAAGGATTCCGAAGGAGATCCGCATTTCAAGGCCGCCCGCCGCCAGCGCGCCGTGGAAATCGCCACCAGGCAGATGCTGGCTGATGTGGCGAAAGCGGACGTGGTGATCGTGAACCCCACCCACTATGCCGTGGCGCTGCAATGGAAACGCGGCAGTGGCCGGGCGCCGGTCTGCCTGGCCAAAGGCACCGACGAGGTCGCGGCCCGGATCCGAGAACGCGCGCGCGACAGCAAGGTGCCGATCTTTTCCGATCCGCCCTGCGCCCGCGCCATCCATGCTACGGTCGAGATCGGTCAGGAAATCCGCCGCGAACAGTTCGCCGCCGTCGCGGCCGCGATCCGCTTCGCGGAAAAGATGCGTGAAAAGGCCAGGGCGGGGTGGTGACATGAAGGACAGCGACAAGCTGGCGCAACTGGAGCGCATCGCGCGGATCAAGGCGGAACGCGAACTCAAGCGGTTCGCGGCCTTCAGCGTGCATATGACGCAGGCGCAGACCCGTGCGGACGCGATGCGCACCGCGCTTGACCAAAGCTATCGCAGCACGGCGCCCCTGTCGGTGGCCGAGGCGCGGATCGCCAATGCCCAGGCAGGCCGCAGCGCCCGCGAACTGCACCAGGCCGAGGCCGAGGTCGCACGGATGCAGCCGCGCTTCGACGCCGCCCGCCGCGACGCGGCACGCGAATTCGGCCGGGCCGAGGTGCTGCTGAATCTGTCAGCGCTGCACCGCGCCGAGGAAGACGCGCCGCGATACTGAGAAGCCGTTCCGGGGATCCTGCCCTTGCGGGCTGGGCATGGTTGCATCAGACAAGGGCGATCGCCCTTCGTGCTTCACGCCATGACAGGGTGCCGGGCGGGACAAGAATGCACCGGCGTTTCCTCGGCCTGCGCTGCGGCCGGGATCCGCCCCGACGATGGATCACCCGATCCAGCAGGGCGGACCAGCCCGCCAGCGATCCCCGCGACGCTAGCGCGCGGCTTCCAGCGAGTCCAAATCGATATCCACCCAGACCAGGCGATGGTTCGACGCAGCCTCGACCGCGGCGGCCAGCGGATCGCCCGGCGCGGGCCAGATCACGCCGCTGGCGGTCACGCGCAATCCTTTGGCGGGCCAGGCGTAATCGACGCGCAGATTGCCCGGCCCGGCAGGATCATAGACCGCCGTATCCAGGGCGGGATCGCCCGTTTGCCGGGCATTGGCGCCCGCTTGGTCCGGCTGGAAAGCCCCCTTGGGCCGCGGATCCTGGGCGTGATCCAGCAGGGCCGTCATCGCCTGCGCGCGCCCGTCTCCGTCCGCCAGATCCAGGTTCGGATTGCCCAGCAGCACGAAGGGCGTGGCGGGCAGGTGGTCCAGCCAGAAGGCGGCCTCGTCATGGTTGCGGCGGCCGTTCAGATCCTCGGGTCCGTCGAAGACCGGGGGGGTCGCGGACCAGGCCAGCAGGTGCAGCGGTCCCCGATCCGTCAGCACCGGCACGTCCCAATGCGCGGTCGACGACAGGCGCTGCCCCTGGGGCACGGATGCGAGCATCAGGCCGCCGGGCAGGTCGCGCCACAGGAAGGCCGTGTGATCCGTGACCGGACCCAGCGGCAGGCGCGACAGGATCGCCATCGCGTTCTGGCCGGAAAACTGGCCGAAGCCCTGGGCATCCCCGGCCCCGCCGGTACGGCCGTCGCCATCCAGATCCAGTCCGGTCGGCATCCCGCTGTTCGGGCGGGCGGCAAAGCGGTGCGGCATCGGATGCCCCGCCTGTTCCAGCACCTGTGCAAAGGCCGACAGCGCCAGCCCGTCATGATCCCAGTCGAAGCCGGTCAGCAGGATCGCGTCGGGTGCCGCCGCCGCGATCACCTGGGCCGCCGCCAGCACCTGCGGGTCGGCGCGGCGGATGTCGCGCAGCAGCAGCCCCGGTCCCGACCGAGACAGGCCGGGATCATAAGTGGCGATGCGCAGATCCCGCGCGGCGGCAGGACAGGCAAGGCACAGGAAAATCATCCAGACAAAACGGATCATCCGCCAGATGTGGCATGGCGCGCACGGCCTTGCCAAGCCCTCAGCAGGGCGGCGGCGGGGCGATCAGGCCCGCGCCGAAGATCGCGTCCGGCCCGTCCGGTCCCAGGTCGCGGGCAGCGGCGCGCAGCCTGCCGCGCAGGTCGGCCGCCGTCAGCGCCGGATCGCGCTGCCACGCCAAAGCCGCCGCCGCCGTCACGAAGGGCGCCGCATAGGAGGTGCCGGTCTTGGTGCGCACGCCGCTGATCGACGCCGCCGTCCAGACATTCACCCCCGGCGCCGCCAGGTCGATATGGTCGCCCCGGTTCGCGCGGCGATAGATCTGGCCGCGCCGGTCAACCGCCGTGACCGCCAGCACGGCGTCATGGGCGGCGGGAAAGGCGGGCGCGGCGCGGGGTCCGCCATTGCCCGCCGCCGCGATCAGCAGGATATCCGCCGCCGCCATCTCGGCGATCTGGGCGTCGAGCGCCGCATTATGCGGCCCGGCCAGCGACAGGTTGACGATGCGCACGTCCTGAGCGGCCAGGTAATCCAGCGCCTCGATCAGCGCGAAGGCGTCGGCGCGCTGATCCTGGGCGACCTTCTGGAAGGCGTCGACGGCGACCAGCTCGGCCCCCGGAACCAGGCCGGGGCTGCGGCTGTCCCCGTTCCCCACCAGCAGCGCGGCGACGGCGGTCCCGTGCAGCAGGTCCGAGGGCGGCGCCTGCGTGTCGATCCGATGGACGCGGATCCGCGCCCCCGCAAGGGCGGCGTGATCGGCGTTCAGCCCGGTATCGACCATGCCGATGCGCGGCAGGGCGGCGCAGCCCGCAAGACCGGCGGGCCAGCCGATCATGTCGCGCGCCAGGCAATCGGCGCCCTCGCAGCGCGCCCCCGAACCGGCCTGTTCGCTGCGATAGAAATGGTTGAAATCGGCCCGATCCTCGGTGACCAGACCACGCACCCGGTCGCGGGCCTGGTTCATGGTCAGGGATGCAGGCTTCAGCAGCCGCGTCAGGCTGTCGCCATCCGACAGGTCGCGCCGTTGCAGCAGATCGAACCCCTCGGCCAGAAGGACGGCCAGATCGTCATCGGTCAGACCGCGGGCCAGAACCTCGTTCTCGGCGCGGGTCGGCAGGGGCGCGGGGGCCGCCGGGGCGGGGCGGGCGCGGCGGATCACCCGGTCATCGTCATCATCGTCGTCGTCATCATCATCGTCGTCATCATCATCGTCGTCATCGTCCGCCTGGGCGGCGGCGACCAGCGACCAGCCTTCGGGCTGAAGGCGCGGATGGCTGGCCAGGGCCAGAAGGATGACGGCAAGAAACAGCAGAAGCCTTGGCATGGCCGGTTTCCTTTGGGCAGTTCGTTTCTGGACAATGACGCCCCAGACCCGCAAATATTCCCCCGCCGCAGGAAAAATCCAAGAGGAGTGGCATGGACGCAGCTTTCGGCGAAGCCCTGATCCGGCTTCTGCCCAATCTTCGCCGCTATGCGATGTCGCTGGCCCGCCGCCCGGATCTGGCCGACGACCTGGTGCAGACCACCGTGGAACGGGCGATCCGCGCGGCGGACAGCCATGATCCGGCCGCGCGGCTGGAGCCGTGGCTGTTCCGCATCACCCGCAACGCCTTCATCGACATGACGCGGCGGCAGCGCACCGAAGGCGTGCAGGTCGATGTCTTCGACATGCCCGAGGCCCTGGCCGACGACGGCGACCGCGCGGTCGAGGCGCGGCTGATGCTGCGCGCCACCCAGGACGCCATGCAGGCCCTGCCGCCGGAACAATCCGAGATCCTGCACCTGATCTGCATCGAGGAACTCAGCTATGCCGAAGCCGCCGCCGTCCTGGACATCCCCAAGGGCACGGTGATGAGCCGCCTGTCCCGCGCCCGGCTGGCGCTTGCGGAAAAGCTGGGAATAAGATGACGCGCCAGGCGTATCCCCCCTACACCCGTTCGAAAGGAGCCGGCCGTGCAGATTGACGATGAAACCCTGATGGCCCTGGCGGACGGAGAGCTGGACGGGGCCGAAGCCGCGCGCGTCCAGGCCGCGATTGCCGACGATCCCGAAGCCCAGACCCGGCTGCGCCGGTTCACCGAAACGCGGGCGCGGCTGCGCGCGCTGTCGGCGGCCCCGGCCGGACAGAGCAGCGACGACGACCTGATCGCGCGAATCCGCGCGGCCAGCATCCCCGCGCAGGCGCCCGTGGCCCCTGCCCCGGCAACTCCGGCGGGGGCGGCCAACCGGAACCGCGCGCCCTGGGCGGCCATTGCCGCCGGGCTGACGGCGGCCCTGGTGGGGCTGGGCTGGTGGCAGATGGGCGGCGCGCCCGCCGGTCTTGAACAGGCCGAGATCGCGGCCCTGGACAGCCTGCCCTCGGGCGAAGCGGCGATGTTGGACGATGGGCGCGACCTGACGATGATCGCCTCCTATCGCACGGCCGAAGGGATGTTCTGCCGGGAATACGAAACCGCCCAGGACGCCCGCGTGACGGTCAGCGTCGCCTGCCGCGACGACGGCGGCTGGCAGCGGCAATTCGCCAGCGTCATGACGGCGACCGACGGCTATGTCCCGGCATCGGGCGACATCGCGGCCCTGGACGACTGGCTGGCCCGGACCGGCGCGGGCGATCCGCTGACCCCCGAGGACGAGGCGGCCGCCCTGGCCGAATAGCACGCTGTCCGACACCATCCTTCGAAAGGCCCCCGGCTCGGGGGCCTTTTTGCTGCCGCGATGGAAAAGATCCGTCCCGCCGGGAATAACCCCCTCTCCCGCCCGTAAACGCTGCATCAGGCGGAGGGGCACACGGCCCCGCCCCGCCTGGCGGGCGCGGCGGCCATGGGCGGGGCGGCGCGGCCCCTTCCCCTTTACCGCCCTTGCAGGAGAAGACGACATGGCGACCTATCGTGGAAACGACGGCGACAACCGCTATAACGGGACCAGCGTGGCGGACCTGATCTATGGCCGGTCCGGCGACGACACCCTGTCGGGCGGCGGCGGCAACGACACCATCCACGGCGGCGAGGGCAACGACCAGATCCACGGCGGCGAAGGCAACAACGTGCTGAGCGGCGGCGAAGGCAACGACCGCATCTGGGCCGGCAACGGCAGCGACCGCATCAACGCCGGAGAGGGCAACGACATCGTCAGCGCCGGCGCAGGGCACAACCATATCGTCCTGGGCGAGGGCAACGATTCCGCCGTCTCGTTGACGGGCAATGACAGCATCGACGCCGGAGAGGGCAATGACAGCGTGCGCTCGGGCGCGGGCCACGACAAGCTGTGGGGCCGCGAGGGCGACGACGTGCTGCTGGGCGAGGCGGGCAATGACGGCCTCAGCGGCGGCGAGGGCAACGACATCCTGAACGGCGGCCGGGGTAACGACGTGATGGCCGGGGGCGAAGGCGCCGACCGCTTCATCTTCAACAGCGGTCGCGACCGGATCACCGATTTCGAGAACGGCGACGATCAGATCGACCTGTCGGCCTTTTCCGCCTTCACCAGCTTTTCCAGCATCCGCGCCGCCGCCAGCCAGAGCGGGTCGGATGTCGTCATCCGCGCGGGCAGTCATTCGCTGGTGATCCAGGACACCCGGCTGCGCGAACTGGATGCGGACGACTTCATCTGGTGACTTCATCTGGCAACATGGGGGGCCGGGGCGCCTTGCGCGGCCTGGCCATCGCCATGGCAATGGCGCGACAGATCGGGCAATTCGGCGGCAAGGGACCGCCGAACCCCGCGCATGGCCTTGCATTTGCGGCAGAAGCAAACATTTGATGCCGCCAAAGGCCAGCCATCCGGGTTTCCATGACCATCGACCGTTTCAACCGCCGCCGCCTGCTGCAATCCGCCCTAGGCGGCGGCGCGTTCTTCCTGCTGCCGCATCTGGGCCGCGCGCAAGGCGCATCCGGCGAAGGCCAGCCGTTTTCCTTCGACCGGCTGCGCGACATGGCCCGCGACATGGCCACCCGTCCCCATGTCCCCGACGACATTCCCGATGCCGACATCCTGGACCAGGTGGATTACGACCGCCACAACCAGGTCCGCTTCCGCGCCGACCGCAGCCTGTGGCGCGGCCAGGGCCGGATCTCTCCGGTGCAGCCGTTCTTTCCGGGCATGTATTTCCGCAACCCCGTGCGCATCCACACGGTCCAGGACGGCATGGCGACCGAGGTGCCGTTTTCGCTGGACCTGTTCGACATTCCCGAAGGCAACCCGGCCCGGCAACTGACCCGGACCAGGGGTTTCGCAGGCTTCCGCGTCCAGGACGCCAAGACCGAGATCGACTGGATGGCGTTCCTGGGCGCCTCCTATTGGCGGACCTCGGGCTATAGCGGGCAGTTCGGGCTGTCGGCGCGGGGGCTGGCCATCGATACCGCGATCCCCGACGGACCCGAGGAATTCCCGCTGTTCACCCATTTCTGGCTGGAACCGGCCGAGAACGGCGACCTGACCGCCTATGCGCTGCTGGACAGCCCGCGCGCGACGGGCGCCTATCGCATCGTCTCACGGCGCGGCAACGGCGTGTCGCAGGACATCACCGCGACGGTGTTCCTGCGCAACGCCGTGGAACGGATGGGCATCGCACCGCTGACCTCGATGTTCTGGTTCGGCAAGACGGACCGCCACATCGCCCCCGACTGGCGCCCCGAGGTCCACGATTCCGACGGGCTGGAGATCCTGGCAGGCAATGGCGAGCGCATCTGGCGGCCGCTGAACAATCCGCCGGGAACCCGGGTGAACAGCTTCCACGCGCCCTCGGTCAGGGGTTTCGGGCTGATGCAGCGGGAACGGGATTTCGCCCAGTACCAGGACGACGGGGTTTTCTACGACCGCCGCGCCAGCGCCTGGGTCACGCCGCAGGGCGATTGGGGCGATGGCGCGGTGGTCCTGACCGAGCTGCGCACCGATGACGAGATCCACGACAATATCGTGGCCTTCTGGCAGCCCGCCGGGCCGACCGCGAAGGGCCAGCAGCACGATTTCGCCTATCGGCTGGACTGGGTGCGCGACAACCCGGCGGTCAGCACCATCGGCCATTTCACCGCCGTCCGCCTGGGCGCGGGCGGGGTGCCGGGCCAGCCGCGCCCCAAGGGCGTGGTCAAGGTCGTCTGCGACTTTGCCGGGCCGAACCTCGCGGGCTTGGGGCGCGAGGACGGGCTGACCGTCGCGGCGACGACGGCGCAGGCGCAGGTGTCGAACACCGCCGTCTATCCGGTGGTGGGCACGGATTACTGGCGGGCGCTGTTCGACCTGTCCTTCGGCCCCGGAGACGATCCGATCGACCTGCGCGCCTATGTGGACGGCAAGGGCGCGGCCATGACGGAAACGCTGATCCTGCAACTGTTCCCGTCGCAACTGCGCGCGCTGCTGGCCAGCACGCCCTGATCCCTGCCGGGGTCAGTGAGCCAGCATCTCCGCCACGATCCCGTCCGCGTCCAGCGAGGCCGGATAATAGGTCGGCCAGTTCGTCACCTCGTCCAGCAGCGCGGCGCGGTCGTCGCCCCAATACAGGTGGAAATGGTCCGACGCCTCGGGCGCGATGCGGTGGTCGCTGAACTGGATGAAGTCCGGCGCGGCGTCATCGCCCTCGACCTTCTTGAAGATGAAGCGGACGCCGCGATTGCCCTTGGCATAGGTCAGGATCTCGTGGCCGTCGCTGGCGTATCGGCCCGTCGCGGCCTGATCGCCGCGATGGAAGGTCACGCTGTCGCCGTCGATGGCGATGCGGTCCACATCGGTCTTGTAGCCCGTCTCGTAATAGGCGCGGTATTCCTCGGCGGTCTTGTCGCCGTGTTCGGCCTTGTGCGCCATCACCAGATCCAGCGTCCCGTCGGCCAGATAGGGATAGACCGACTGCCAGTCGCCCTGCCAGTCGGACAGGGGCCGGGCCTGCACCTGGGCATCCTCGAAATAGCCGTCATGGACCGATTTTTCCGCTTGGGAATGGTGATGCGCGTGGTCGTGGCTGTGGTCATGCTTGTGGTCATGGGCCATCGCCGGGCTGCCCATCGCCAGGGCCGCCACAAAGGCCGCAGCCGCCATCTGCCAGATCTGTTCCATCGTCATCGCTCCGTAATTGATATGTTATTACGTCTCATTACTGTGCGACCCTGACGGTGGCAAGGCCCGAAAACGACAAAGGGCAGGTCGAAGCCCGCCCTCTTGCCCCGCGCGTGGGAACGGTCAGCGATACAGGTCGCCGTATCGGTCGCGCAGCAGGTTCTTTTGCACCTTGCCCATGGTGTTGCGCGGCAGTTCATCGATGAACAGCACCCGCTTGGGCTGTTTGAACTTTGCCAGCCGGCCGTCCAGCGCCGCCAGCACCTGGGCTTCGGAGATCGCGTCCGCGCCGGCCGGCACCACCACCGCCGTCACGCCCTCGCCGAAATCGCGGTGCGGCAGGCCGATCACGGCGGATTCGACGACGCCGGGCAGCGCGTCGATCTCGGATTCGATTTCCTTGGGATAGACGTTGTAGCCGCCGGTGATGATCAGATCCTTGCCGCGTCCGACGATGTGCAGATATCCGCGATCATCGAATTTCCCCAGGTCGCCGGTGATGAAGAAGCCGTTCTCGCGCAGTTCGGCGGCGGTCTTTTCCGGCATCTGCCAATAGCCCTTGAAGACGTTGGGGCCGCGCACCTCGATCATGCCGATCTCTCCCTGCGGCAGTTCCGCGCCGGTGTCGGGATCGGTCACGACGATCTGAACCCCCGGCAGGGGCATGCCGACGGTGCCCGCGACCCGGTCGCCGTCATAGGGGTTCGAGGCGTTCATGTTGGTTTCCGTCATCCCGTATCGTTCCAGGATGGCGTGGCCGGTGCGATCCTGCCATTCGCGATGCGTTTCGGCCAGCAGCGGCGCGGACCCCGAAATGAACAGCCGCATAGGCGCGGTCGTGTCGCGGTTCAGCCGGTCGTCCTGCAACAGCCGGACATAGAAGGTCGGCACGCCCATCAGCACCGTCGCCCGGTCCATCAGCGCGATGATCCTGTCCGGGTCGAACCGGGGCAGGAAGATCATCGACGCGCCGGAAAACAGCGTGACGTTGGTCGCCACGAACAGCCCGTGGGTATGGAAGATCGGCAGCGCGTGGATCAGCACGTCATCCGCCGTATAGCGCCACGCCTCCCGCAACGCCTGAGTGTTCGACACCAGGTTGCCATGGGTCAGCATCGCGCCCTTGGACCGCCCCGTCGTCCCTGACGTATACAGCAGCGCGGCCAGATCGTCGGCATCGCGCGGCACGGTGGCGAAACCGGCGGGGGCGTCGGCTGCCGCGTCGGTCAGGCTGCCCTGCCCCTTGGCATCCAGCGTCACGATCCGCGCCCCGGCCCGCGCGGCGGCATCTGCCAGCGCATCCGCCTTGGCCGGGTCGCAGACGAAGACCGCAGGCGTGGCATCGCCGATGAAATAGTCGATCTCGGCCGGAGTATAGCCGGTGTTCAGCGGCAGAAAGACCGCGCCCGCGCGCGCGGTGGCCAGATAGAGGATGATCGCCTGCACCGACTTTTCCACCTGCGCCGCCACCCGGTCGCCGGGTTTCACGCCCAGCGACACAAGCGCATTGGCCATCCGCCCCGCGCGGGCGACCAGATCGCCATAGCTGATGCGCCCGCCCGCATCGGTTTCGATGGCGGTGGCGTCAGGATCGGCGATGCCGGATTCGAGGATGTGGAACAGGTTGGCGGTCATGGCTTTTCTTTCGTGGTGGTTGGCGCGGGCAGGTGGCGTCGCACCGAATCCGATGCGGCGATCTCGGTGCGTTCGGCGAAGGCCTCGTGGTTGGCCTCGATCCGGTCAAGGTCATAGAGGTAATTGACCATCAGCCCGTGCGACTGCTTCAATCCGTTCGCCGATACGTCGCCGCCGAAATTCAGCCGCTCCAGGCAGGCGCCGTTGCCCAGGTGGAAGCGGGCGACGGGATCCACCGCCCGGCCCCTCGCGTCGCGGGCGCGCAGGAAATAGATCGCGGCGGCGGCCAGCAGCGGCGCGCGCAGGGCCTGCGCCGCGTCGGGATCGACATGCCAGCCGGGCTGGTCCAGGGGCTTCAAGGCGGCGCGCAGGTCGTCGTCCAGCAGGTCGTCCCCCTGCCGCGCCTTGGCCAGCCAGGCGGCGAAGCCCGGCACCGGCGACAGGGTGACGAAGGTCTGGATGTCGGGCAGTTCGGCCTTCAGATCCTCGACCACCTGCTTGATCAGGAAATTGCCGAAGGACACCCCCGCCAGACCGCGCTGCGTGTTGGAAATGGAATAGAACACCGCCGTGTCCGCCTGATCGGCCTCGATGGGGGTGCGGTCCAGATCCAGCAGCGGGGCCACGGTGTCGGGGATCGCCTGGGTCAGCGCGACCTCGACGAAGATCAGCGGTTCGTCCACCAGTTGCGGGTGGAAGAAGCCATAGCAGCGCCGGTCGGTCGGTTGCAGGCGGTTGCGAAGGTCGTCCCAGTTCTGGATGGCGTGGACGGCCTCATATCGGATGATCTTTTCCAGGATCGCGGCGGGGGTGTTCCAGTCGATATGGCGCAGCACCAGAAAACCTCGGTTGAACCAGGACGCAAAAAGATGCGCGAAATCGCTGTCCACCCGGCGCAGGGACGGGTTGTCCTTCAGATGGCGCAGCAGTTCCTCGCGCATGCGGACCAGGGCCGCCGTGCCGCCGGGGGCCAGGTTCAGGCGGCGGAACAGTTCCTGGCGGCGGGGTTCGGCGGCATTGTGCAGCGCCTCGAGGGCCTCGACCGAATCGGGTTGTGCCTGGATGGCCGCCACGGCCTTGCCGACGGCCTTGGGATCGGGACCGAAGCGGTCGGCGAGCGTCGCCAGAAACTCCAGCCGCTTGCCCTCGTCCGCGTCCTCGAAGGCGGCGACCAGGGCGCGGGCCAGGGCCACGCCCGAAGCCTCGCCCCGCCGGGACAGCAGCAATTCGCCCATCTCGGGCAGGCCGGGGGGCGCTGTCACCTGCCCCGCCGGATCGCGCCAGCGCAGCAGGGCGCGGCCCCGGTCGGTCAACATGTCGAACAGGTCGCCGAAGCGGTTCGAGCGAGAGGTCTGCACGGTCCTGGTCACGCGTGTCTCCTTGGGACGGGTGCCGTCGGGTCAGCCCGGCAGCACGACAAAGATCAGCCACAGCACCACGGGCGCGACCACGGTCACGATGGCCCCATAGTTCAGCAGCTTGCGGAAGAAGGCCTGCTTGTCCACGCCATGCGCATTGGCCAGCACCAGCGCGCCATTGGTGGAAAACGGGCTGACATCGACGATGGTGGACGCGACCGCCATCCCGGCGATGAAACCGATGGCGCTGACGCCGTTGTCGCCCTGCAGAAACGGCACCGCCAGCGGGATCAGCGACCCCAGCACCGCGGTGGACGAGGCGAAGGCCGACACCACCGCGCCGATGAAGAACAGCATCAGCGCCGCCAGCAGGGGCGAGGCCATGCCGGCCACGGAATCGCCCACGAAGTCGATGGTGCCCATCGCCTGCAACACCGCGACATAGGTCGAAACGCCGGTGATCAGCATGATTTCCGGCCAGGCGACCTGAGCCATGGCGCGTTTCTGCATGGTCGGGTTCCACAGCGCCAGCGCCAGTCCGATGGTCAGGGCGACGAAGCCGATGTCCAGGTTGAAGGCCAGCACAAGGATCGCCAGCAGGACCAGCCCGGCCAGCGTGAAGATCTGATAGGGCGTGCCGTCGGGCTGGTTGCCCTCGTCCACCTCGGCCACCAGTCGGTTGGAATCGCCGCCCGCTTCCGCGCCGATGCGGCGGGACAGGGCCTCGGCCTCGCTGTCGCCGAAAATCTGCGGGCCGGTGGCGGCGCGGGCGATATCGACATGCGGGACGTTTACGGTTTCGATCACGTCGCGCGCGGCCATCAGCTTGCGCCCGCCCAACACCATGAACAGGATCGCCGCGACCGCCGCGTTGACCGCGAAGCTGGCCGCGAAGGTGGTCATCGCCGACAAGGGCAGCCCCGCCTTGGCGACCACGCCGTTGGTGATGCCGCCATAGATGCTGATGGGCGAAAAGCCCCCGGCCTGCGCACCGTGAACGACCATCAGGCCCATCAGCAGCGGGCTGATGTGATAGCGGAAGGCAAAGCCCAAGGCGATGGGCGCGACGATGGCGACCGCGCCGGGGCTGACCGCGCCCACAGCCGTCAGCAGCGCGGAAATGCCGAACATGATCCAGGGGATCGCGCCGATGCGGCCCTTGACCGCGCGCACCGCCATGCGCACCAGCCAGTCGATGGTGCCGTTGTTCTGGGCCAGCGCGAACAGCCAGGTGATGCCGACCAGGGTCAGGAACAGCCCGCCCGGAAAGCCCGCGATGATGTCCTTGGTGGTCTGCGCCGCCAGCAGCGTGCCGACCAGAAAGGCGCCGACAAAGGCCAGAACGCCCATGTTGATCGGCCAGATGGTCGCGATCACGAACATCAGGACCAAGGCATAGATGGAAATCAGATGTGGTGTCATGCGGCTCTCCCCATAGCGCGACGATCAGGGGATCCGCCTCCGCACGAATCCTCCCCCCGCCATGGTTATACGCCTGCGTCCGCATGATGTATATAACAGAATTGTTGTTGGATGTTTCTGCTCTGCTGGGCTAGACTCCTGGCAGGAGGATCAGGCGTGGCAAGCGTTCCCAATACCCTGCGCATCCGGCGCGCCCTGGAGGATGCCATCGTCGCGGGCCGATACCTGCCCGGCACCCGCCTGGACCCCGAGGCGTTGGAGCGCGAATTTGACTGTTCCCGGACCCCCATCCGCGAGGCGTTCCAGCAACTGGAGGCCTCGGGCCTGGTGCGGGTGATGCCCAAGCGCGGCACTTTCGTCAGCCAGTGGACGCCCGAGGAACTGGCCGAACGCTTCGAGGTCATGGCCGAGATCGAGGCAAGCTGCGCCCGCCTGGCCGCCCGCCGCATCACCCAGGCCGAACTGGACGCCTTCCAGCAGGTCCATGACGACTGCCGCCGCCTGGCCGAGGCGGGCGAGGTCGAGGCGTATTACCTGCGCAATTCGGACTTTCACCACTGCATCTATCGCGCGACGCACAACGCCTTCCTGATGCAAGAGGCCGCGCGGCTGCACGCGATGCTGCAACCCTATCGGCGGATGCAGTTGCAGGTCCGCAACCGCATGGGCCGGTCCTTCGCCGAACATGACGCCATCGTCGCGGCGATCCGCGACGGCGACGGCGAGGCGGCAGCGCAGGCGCTGCGGGATCATGTGATCGTCCAGGGCGACCGCTTCCATGACCTGATCGCGGTGCTGCGCCAGACGCTGGCCTAGCCGCGCCCGCGCCGCCGGATCAGCCGGAACAGGATCGGCGCGCCGGTCAGCACCAGGATCACGCGCGTGATGTGGTGGACCACCACGAAGCTGAGATCGGCGCCCGCGATCAGGGCCAGCATCGACATCTCGGCCTGACCGCCGGGCATGAAGGCCAGGAAGCCCTCGACCGGCGGGGCGAGGCCCGTGACGGTGACGAACTCCGTCACTGCGCCCGCGATCACCGCCAGGATCAGCACGAAGACCGCGCCGCCCGCGACCGTTTCGCGCAGTTCGCGCAGGGTGACGCCGACATAGCTGACGCCGATGCCGATGCCGATCAGGAATTGCGCGGCCAACAGCGCCTCTCGCGGGGGGCGCATGTGCAGGACGCCCAGCAGCGACAGCGCCGCCGCCGCGATCAGCGGACCCAGGATCGCCGCGCCGAACAACCCGACCCGCTCGGCCGCCTTCCAGCCCAGCAGGGCGGCGGCGGCCATGACGGCCAGTTCAAGGACCGGAATGTCGGATGCGGGTTTGCCGACCGGATGCGTCAGTTCGACGCCGTAAAGGCCCACCAGAACCAGCGGGCCGACGATCATGATCACCAGAAGCCGCGTCACATGGACCAGCGAGACCTGGCGGATGTTCGCCCCGGCTTCGGCCCCGAAGATGGTCATGTCCGCCGCGCCCCCCGGCATCGCGGCATAGAAGGCCGTCACCAGGTCGAAGCCGCAGAAGCGGCGGAAGAACGGCACCCCGACCAGGCCGATGGCGGGGATATAGAATGGAATGATCGCGACCGAGGCCAGCATCGACGGCAGTTCGGCCAGCAGCGCCGGGGTGACCGATGCGCCGATGGCGACCCCCAGAACCGACCGCGCCGCGACCGAGGCCTGCCCCAGACCGGCCAGCCGCACCCCGCAAAGGGCCGCGACCAGCGACGCGATCATCGGCCCGAACAGGAAGGGCAGCGGCAGGTGCAGCACCGAAAACAGCGCGACCCCGGTGACGCCGATCAGCAGCGTCACCGCCTGATGCACGCGCAATCCGCCGACCACCCTCCGCCCTCCCTTCGACTGTCTGGAAAGACTAGACCTCGTCCCGGCCCGAGGCCAGGATGCACAGCAACGTGACCACCGCCGCTGCCAGCAGGTAATAGCCGACATGGGCCAGGCCATAGTTCTGTTGCAGCCAGGTCGCCGCATAGGGCGCCAGCGAGGCGCCGAAAATCCCCGCGAAGTTGAAGGTGATCGAGGCGCCGGTATAGCGCACCTTGGTCGGGAAGGGCGCGGCCAGCGCGGCGCCGATGACGCCATAGGTCAGCCCCATCAGGAACATGCCGACGGTGATGAAGACGTAAAGGCTGGCCGCGCTGCCGCCCATCAGAGGCGCCAGGAGGAACGAGAAGGCGCCGATCAGCACCGTGACCACGACCAGGAACGGCCGCCGCCCGGTCGCATCGGCGATCTTGCCCGCCAGCGGGATCGCCAGACCGAAGATGACCGAGCCATAGATCTGCATCAGCAGCGCATCCATGAAGGCGATCTGGCGCACCTTGACGTTATAGGACAGCAGCCAGGCCGAGCAGATATAGAACAGAACGAAGGTCACCAGCGCGACAAAGGTGCCCAGGAACAGGCTGCGCTTGTGATGGCGGAACAGTTCGACCACGGGGACCGAGACGCGTTGATCACGCCTGACGGCCTCGGCGAATTCGGGGGTTTCGGTGATCGACAGGCGCACCCACATTCCCAGCACGATCAGCACGATCGACGCCAGGAACGGCAGGCGCCAGCCCCAGGCCAGCAGGTCGTCCTGGCTCATGAAATGCAGCAGTACCCAGAAGAAGCCCGAGGACAGGAACAGCCCCACCGGGGCGCCAAGCTGCGGGAACATGCCGTACCAGCTGCGCTTGCCCGCGGGCGCGTTCTCGGTCGCCAGCAGCACCGCGCCGCCCCATTCGCCGCCCAGGCCGAAGCCCTGCCCGAACCGGCACAGCGCCAGCAGCGCGGGCGCGGCGACGCCGATCTGGGCATAGGTGGGCAGCAGGCCGATGATGACGGTCGAGACGCCCATGGTCAGCAGCGCCGCGATCAGCGTGGCCTTGCGCCCGACCCGGTCGCCGAAATGGCCGAAGACGATGGCGCCGAAGGGCCGCGCGAAGAAGGCGATCGAGAAGGTGGCGAAAGAAGCCAGCAGCGCGGTCGTCGGATCCGCCGCCGGGAAGAACAGCGCGGGAAAGACCAGCACGGCTGCCGTCGCATAGACGTAGAAATCGAAGAACTCGATCGTCGTGCCGATCAGGCTGGCCAGCAGCACCCGTGCCGGAGAGTTGACGGAGGTGCCGCCGCGCGCCGCTGTGGGCGCGGAAATCGTCTGATCAGTCATCGGTCGTTGATCCGCTTGTCATGGAAGTGGGGCGCCGGAATCGCGGAAGATGCCGGTCGGCGCCCCCGCTAGCGCAAAACTTGCCCCAAGGAAATGCGCGCCACGCCGAAAATTGCGCCGGCATGGCAGCCTTGCAGCCGGGTCGTGGGTCAGGCGGACCAGCCCCCGGCCTCGGCCAGTTTTTGCAGGATGTCGCCGATCTGATAGGGCTTGCCGACGATGGGGATGTCCGCGAAGCCTTCGGGCAGGCCGATGTCGCGGCCATAGCCGGTGGCGAAGACGAAGGGAATGGACCGGGCGCGCAGGGTCTCGGCCACGGGCAGCGAATCCTCGCCCGTCAGGTTCACGTCCAGGACCGCCAGATCCGGCGGATCGGCCTGGATCAGCGCCAGGGCGGCCGCGACGGTCGCGGCGCGGCCGGTGACGTGCAGGCCGCGATCCTCCAGTTCCGCCTGAAGCGACATGGCGATCAGGGTCTGATCCTCGACCAGCAGGACGCGGCGGCCGGACAGGGGATGGACCGAGGCCGGGGCCGCGATGGGCCGGGGCCGGGCCAGCGGGCCGGGATCGGCAAGGCGGATGAAATCGGCGGGCAGCATGAAGGCCGCGGCGATCCCCTGCGGGCGATAGTCGATGCGGCTTTCGCCGCCCAGGTCGAAGGGCAGCGACTGCTGGATCAGCGCCGATCCGAAGCCCGACCGCTGCGGCGGGACCAACCCCTCCAGCCCGTCCTCGGTCCAGCGGATCCGGCAATGGCCGTCGCTGTCGATCTGCCAGTCCACCGACAGGTGCCCGCCCGGCCGGGACAGGGCGCCGTATTTCGCGGCATTCGTCGCCATTTCGTGAAAGATCAGCGCCATGACCGAAAAGGCTCGCCCGTCCAGGGCCACCGCGGGACCGTCCAGGCGGATCGGCTTGCCGTCGCCCGCATAGGGGCCAAGCTCGGCCCCCAGCAGGTCGCCCAGCAGCCCGCCCTGGTCGTCGCGGACCACCTGGTCATGGGCGAAGGCCAGGGCCTGGATGCGGCCCCGCAGCGCATCGGCGTAATCGACCAACGCCTCGTCGTCGCGGGGCTTGCGGCTGACCAGGGACTGGATCACCGCCAGGATGTTCTTGACGCGGTGGTTCAGTTCCTGGTTCAGCATCCGCTGCCGCACGGCGGCGCGCGAGCGTTCGTCGGCCAGCACCTCGCTGTTGAACAGCAGCACCTCGACCACGGCGATGCGCAGCGCCTCGGCAAAGCGGCGGTCGGCCTCGGACCAGGGGTGGCTTTTGTGGCGGACGGTTTCCTTCCAGATCGCGAAGCTTTTGCGCGGGGTCAGGCGGTCGCCGAACGGGCCCGTGGCATAGGTCTTGTTCGGATCGCCCGCCCAGTCCAGCGTCTGGACGGCCTCGCGGCGGAAGTAGAACAGGAAGTCGCGCGGCCGCCGCGACAGCGGGATGATCATCACCCCGGCGGCAAGGGCTGTCAGGTCGGGGGCATCGGGCAGCAGGTCGGACAGGCAGTCGGTCTGGAACACCTGGCCTTCGGGCAGACCTTCGGACAGCGCCAGGATCGGCGCGGCCTGCGCCCGGTCGGGGGCGTGGCCCAGGGTGGTCCAGCACCCGTCCAGCCACATGGCGATGCCGTCCGCCGCGATCAGCCCAGCCAGATCGGGCAAGCGGCTTTGCAGGGCCTGGCCCGCATCCTCGTTCTGGCTGGCATCGACCAGCAGGTCGTCCAGAGCGCGCCGCGCGTCCAGTTCGGCGTCCCGCGCCTGCTTGCGGGTCAGCGCGTCCAGATGCATCGAAAAGAACTCGCCCACCATCTCGGCCGCCGCGCGGTCCGCCATGTCCAGCACCTTGGGAGAGTAGTGGTGGCAGGCGATCAGCCCCCACAACGCCCCGTCGATGATGATCGACACCGACATCGACGCCGCCACCCCCATGTTGCGCAGGTATTCGCAATGGATCGGGGACACGCTGCGCAGATGGGCATAGGACAGATCCAGCGGTTCGGCCTGGGAATCGTCGCCCTGGACCGGCACCGGCGTGAAGGACGCGTCGCCGATCACTCGGATCGGATTGCGCAGATACAACGCGCGGGCCTGCTGGGGAATGTCGCTGGCCGGGAAATACTGGCCGCGAAAGCTTTCCTGGTCGTCCAGCTTGGCCTCGGCCACGACCTTGCCCGCGCCATCCTCGCCCAGCTGATAGATCATCACCCGGTCGTAGCCCAGCTGCGCCTGCATCAGCATCGCGGCCTGGGCGACCAGCCGTTCAGTGTCCTCGGTGGCGCGCAGCCGTTCGATCACCGTGCGCGCCAGGCTGATGATCGTCCCCAGCCGGTTCGAGGCCGGTTCGAATTCGACGATCGTGCGGCCCTTGAAGCGGTGGATGGTGGCGTCCAGTTCCCGGCCGTTCACAGTCACGCCGAAGGCCAGGGCCGGGCGCGGCTTCTGGCCCGACACCGCCAAGGCGTTCAGCAGCCGGTGCGCGGGTTCGGATCCGATCGCCTCGGCCAGGGTTAGGCCCAGGGGATCGCCGGGCAGATCCAGTGTCGCCGCCGTATTCGCGGATCGATACACCACCCGGCGCGCGGTGTTGTCGCAGGCCAGAAGGCATCCGTGGGGCTGGATGCTGCCGGGGATGTGGATCGGCTCTCGATCGCAATTGGTCAGGTCGATGGGCTGGCCGACCAGGGAAGCATCGGAGAGGGCGTTTTCGTTCATGCCGGCGCCTTGACCCCATAGGCCCGCAGCGCCAGCCCGAAGACCGCGCGCGCGGCCGTCACCGCCGGGGCCGGGGGAATGTCGGCGCCCTCAAGCCAGTCCAGGAACTGCCGCCAGCGGCGCGGGGATCCGGTCTGCGCGGCCAGGTGGCGGGCGCCGCGTTCGGGCGTGAAGCCCTGGTCCGCCGCGCGCCGGGCCAGCAGCCGCGCACCCAGGGCCGAACCCTCCAGCACATAGCAGGCGGCGGCCTGGGCCGCCGGGTCCGCCAGCACCGGCGCATCGGGAAGGGCGGGACGGGGCATGTCCAGATCGGCCAGATCCAGCGCGATCAGCGGGGCCAGGCGCTGCACCTGCCAGCCGGGGCGGGCCAGCGCCGGTTCGACCGCCGCCCGGAACGCATAGCTGCCGGACAGAAAGGCGCGATAGGCGGCGGGGTCGGCAAAGCTGCCGATCGCATCGTCCAGGCGGACATGCAGGTCGCGTGTCTCTGTCATCAGAACGCGACGCAGGGAAGTGTCATTGGCCATCATGCGCCAGCTTTCGAACTGTTTTCCCAGACATACCGGCGCTTGCCGAAATGCCGCAATAGCGGAAACCCCCAGATGCCGTTAACGTAAGTTAGTCGTGATCGGTTCAGTAACCGCGCCCGCGATCCACCAGATGCAGGACCGGACGGCCCGCCATGGCTCGGCGCAGGTTCTCGACCGCGACGGGGGCGGCTGTGCTGACCCGCGTCTCGGCGGCGATATGGGGGGTGACGGTGACGCGGGGATGGGACCAGAAGGGATGGCCGGGGGGCAGCGGTTCCGTGCGGAATACGTCCAGCACCGCGTGGCCCAGCCGGCCGCCGTCCAGGGCCGCCAGCAGCGCGTCGTCGTCCAGCACCGTGCCGCCTCCGGGATTGATCAGCCAGGCGCCTTGCGGCAGCAGCGCCAGCCGGTCGGCGTCCAGCAGCCCCCGCGTCTGGGGGGTGTCGGGCAGCAGGGAGATCAGGATTTCGGCACGCGACAGGGCGCGGCTCAGGTCGGTCGTGACCTCGGCCCCCTGCACCGAGCGGCCCGATGCGCTGAAGCCCGCGATGCGGAACCCGATGCCCCTCAGCATGGCCGCGACGCTGCGGCCCAGTTCGCCCATCCCTAGGATCGTCACCTGCCGCCCCTCGGCCAAGGGCGGCGTCAGGGCGTTGCGCCAGACCCCGTCCTGCGCGTAACGGTCCATTCCCAGATGCGCGCGCATCGCCCAGCCGGTGCAATATTCCGCCATGCCGCGCGCCAGCCCCGGATCGACCATCCGCGCCAGCGGCTGCGTCAGGGTGGGGTTTGTCACGATCCGTTCGACCCCGGCCCACAGGCTTTGCACCAGCCGCGCGTTCACGAAGGGCGACAGGTCGCTGACCGGCCCGCCCGGCGCAAAGATGATCGCGTCGATCCCGGCCGGATCGGCGGCCGCCAGATCGGGGCGCACCAGATCCATCTCGGGCGCAAGGGCGGTCAGGGCAGGCGCCCATTCCGGCCACAGCGCATCGGGGGCGGCGAACAGGACGCGCATCCTCATCGCGGCCTGTGGACATGGGCGGCCTGCACCAGCCCGAAGCCCAGCATCAGGATCATCAGCGAGGTGCCGCCATAGCTGACCAGCGGCAGGGGCGATCCCTTGGCGGGCAGCATCCCCATCACCGTGGCCATGTTGATCGAGAAATACAGGAAGAACGTTCCGCTGATGCCCACCGTGATCAGCGCGGCGAAGCGGTCGCGGTTCGACAGCGCCGAATAGAGGCAGAAGCCGATGATCAGCGTATAGAGGCCCAGCAGCGACATGGCCCCGACGAAGCCGAATTCCTCGGCCAAAACGGTGAAGATGAAGTCGGTGTGCTTTTCGGGCAGGAAGTTCAGCCGCGACTGCGTGCCCTGCATGAAGCCCCGCCCGGACCAGCCGCCCGATCCCAGGGCGATCTGGCTCTGGATGATGTTGTAGCCCGCGCCCAGCGGATCGGCGGTCGGATCCAGGAAGGTGTCGATGCGCCGGAACTGATAGTCCTTCAGCAACTGCCAGTCGGTCCCCCGGCTTTCCATGACGGTGGCGACCATCCCCACGGCGGCGGCGATCACGACGGCGAAATACCACAGCGACACACCCGCCGCGAACATCAGGATGCCGCCCCCCGCCACCAGCATGATCGAGGTGCCCAGATCCGGCTGGATCAGCACCAATGCCGTCGGCGCCAGGATCAGGATCACCGGAATCAGCACCCACAGGGGGCGCGACACCCGATGCGCGGGCAGCCAGTCGTAATAGGCCGCCAGCAGCAGCACGAGCGAGATCTTCATCAGTTCGGACGGTTGCAGCCGGATCGGGCCGATGTCGATCCAGCGCTGCGCGCCCATGCCGATCTCGCCCACCAGTTCCACCGCGACCAGCAGCAGGAAGCAGCAGATATAGGCGGGCACCGAAATCCCGCGCCAGAACCACATCGGCACGAAGGCCAGCGCGATCATGATGACCATGCCCGCCGCGAAGCGATACATCTGCGGTTCGGCCCAGGTGTCGACCCGGCCCCCGGCGACCGAGATCAGCATCAGGAAGCCGATGCTGGCCACCGCCGCGATCAGGAAGACCAGCGGCCAGTTCAGATACAGGATCTTGCGGATGCCGGTCGGGGTCTGGGCGACCTTGTAATCAAGATAGGACATCGCGTCAGGCCCTGGTCAGGCGCGGCGGTTCGGGGGTGAACAGGTGCATGGCGTTGTGGCGTTCCTCCATCTCGGTCCGCTGGTCGCCGGGCACGGCATCCAGCGGCGGCAGCCCGTCCGCCAGCGCATAGAGCAGGATGTCCCGCGCGATGGGCGCGGCCACCGCCGATCCGCCGCCGCCATGTTCCACCACCACCGACACCGCATAGCGCGGCGCGTTGAAGGGCGCATAGCAGACGAACAGCGCGTGGTCGCGCCGGTTCCAGGGCAGCTGGTCGTTCGACACAACGCCGCGTGCGCGTTCGGCGGCGGTGATGTTGCGGACCTGGCTGGTGCCGGTCTTGCCCGCCATGCGCCAGTCCTCGCGGATGATGCGCGACCGGCGGGCGGTGCCGCTGTCGGAATTCATCACCGCGTCCATGCCCGCGCGCGCGGTGCGCAGGAAAGCCGGGTTCAGTCCCAGATCCGGGAAATCGGCCACCGGCTGCGCCACGCCGTCGATGGCGCGCACCAGCCGAGGCCTCACCTCGCGCCCCGTGGCGATGCGCGCGGTCATCACCGCCAGTTGCAAGGGCGAGGCCAGCACATAGCCCTGCCCGATCGAGGCATTCAGGCTGTCGCCGACCTGCCAGGACTGGCCGTGGCGCGCCTGTTTCCAGGCCCGGTCGGGGGCGATGCCCTCGGCGACGGCGGACATCGGCAGGTCGTGGCGCTGCCCCAGCCCCAGCCTGCGGGCCATGGCGGCGATGCGGTCGATGCCGACCCGCTGGGCCAGTTCGTAATAATAAACGTCGCAGCTGTGCGACAGGCTGGTGATCGCATCGACGCTGCCATGGCCGCCCCGGCGCCAGCAATGGAACCGGCGGCCGCCGACCTCGGTATGGCCGGGGCAGTAAAAGCGCGTCCCGGCATTGATGACGCCCGATTCCAGCCCGGCCAGCAGCGTGACCATCTTGAAGGTGGATCCCGGAGGATAGACCCCCTGCACCGTCTTGTCGGCCAGCGGGCGGTGGTCATGTTCCATCAGCGCCTTGTAATCGGGCGAGGAAATCCCGCGCACGAACTTGTTCGGATCGAAGCTGGGCGAGGAACAGATCGTCAGGATGTCGCCGGTCTGCACGTCGATGACCACGGCGGCGGCGCTTTCGGTGCCCATGCGTTGCGCGGCGTAATTCTGCAACCGCGCGTCCAGCGACATCTGCACCGTGGCGCCCTGTTCGCCTTCCTGGCGGGACAACTGGCGCATTTCGCGGCCCGCGCTGTTCACCTCGACCCGGCGCTGCCCGGCCTTGCCGCGCAGCACGTCCTCCATCCGGGCCTCGAAGCCGACCTTGCCCAACTGGAATTCCGGCAGCATCAGGACCGGGTCGGGATCCTCGATCTTGGACAGGTCGTAATCGGATACCGGCCCGACATAGCCCAGCACATGCGCCATGTCGCCCGCGCGCGGATAGACGCGCGACAGGCCCGATTCCGGCGTCACCCCCGCCAAGGACGGGGCGTTCACGGCGATGGAGCTGAACTGTTCCCAGGTCAGCCGGTCGGCCAGCACGATGGGCGTGATCGCGCTGCGCTTGGAGAATTCGTCCAGAAGCTCGGCCATGCGGGCGTCGCTGATCGGGATCAGCCGGGCCAGGCGGCGCAGCACGGGTTCCACGTCGCCGCCCGCTTCCTCGCGCGTCAGGGTGACGCGGTAATTCTGTTCGTTCCCGGCGATGACGATGCCGTTGCGGTCGTGAATCAGGCCGCGCGCGGGCACCAGCAGGCGGATCTTGATCGAATTGCCGTCGGCCAGCATCCGGTATTCTTCGGCATGTTCGACCTGCATCGACCGCAGCTTCAGCGCCAGGGTCGTGACAACGCCCAACTGGATGCCCGCCAGCAACAGCCCCCGGCGGCCGATGCCCCGGCCCGTGTCGCCGGTCTGGCGCGGCGTTCGTGTCATCGGGCGAACCTCATCTGCTCGGCTTCCGCCAGGGTGACGCGGCGCAGCCCGAACAGGACGCGCGCGGCCAGCACCACCGCCGGATAGGCGGCGACGGTGGCGATGTATTGCAGGATCACCTGCCCCAGGGCCGGAACCGGCAGCATGAACACCACCTGCGCGAAGCGATAACCCAGCATCATCACGCCCATCAGGACCGACACGCGCAGCCATTCAACCATGAACGGCCCATCGCGCCAACGCCCCTCACGCAGGCGTGCGGCCTCGGATCCGGCCAGCACGATGGCGGGCCACAGGCCCAAGGGATGAAACAGGATGGCGTTCTGGACCAGGAAGGCCAGGGCGATCACCGGGGCGGCAAGCTGGTCGGGACGGCGCAGCATCCAGGCCAGCACCAGGCACAATTCCAGGTCGGGTCCCGGCCAGCGCGTCGTGCCCGGCGACAGGGGCAGCAGCCGCAGGAACAGCAGCACCGCCATGGCCGTGCAGAACAGGATCGTTCCGATCAGCACCTGCCGGTTCATCATTCGGCGCCCGTGGCCAGCGGATCGGACGCCACCGCTGCCTCGACCGGCGAGGCGGGCCGCTGCGGTCCGATCAGGCCCCGGTCGCCGGGCGCGATCACCGCGCCGCTGTCCACCACCATCTCGGCCGGATGGGACCGCAGCACCCGCAGGAATTCCAGCCGCCCGTAATCGGCCGCCAGCCGCAGCCGTATCCGCCCGTCGCTGCCCTGGACCACCTGCCCCGCCAGCAGCCCCGGCGGAAACACCCCGCCATCGCCCGAGGTGACGACCCGGTCGCCGGGCCGCACATTGTCGGGCATCTCGATGAAATCCAGGAACGGCAGCGACGTGTTGTCGCCCGTCAGCAGCGCCCGTTCACCGGACGGCTGGGCGGTCACCGGGATGCGCGACGACGGATCGGTCAGCAGCACCACCCGGCTGGTCCGCTGGCCCACCCCCGAGATGCGGCCGACAAGGCCCAGCCCGTCCATCGTCGCCCAGCCTTCGACGATGCCGTCCTGCGCGCCCACGTTCAGCAGCACCGACTGGCGGAAGGCCGACCCGCTGTCGGCCATTACCATGCCCGTGACGCTGGTCAGCGCCGGGTCGATGCGGACATTGTTCAGCGCCATCAGCTTGGAGTTTTCCTGCTCCAGCTGGACGGCGGCTTCCTTCCAGGCCTGCATCTGCTGCAACTCCCGGCGCAGTTCCTGGTTCTGCTCATAGATCCGGGCATAGGACTGGAACCCGCCGATCATCTGGCTGGCCCGCGTGACCGGCGCCAGGGCCCATTCGAAGCGGGGCACCACGCGGTCGATGATGGCGATGCGCATCGCCTCGGCGCGCGGGCTGTCGATGCGCCAGAACAGGAACAGCGCCACCAGCACAAGCGCCATCAGCGCGATCAGCACGCGCCGCACGGGTGTGGCGAAATCTGGTCCCTTGCGTGCCATTCACGCAGCCCCCTTCCGGGCCGCCTCTCAACTGTCGTAGTCGATGACGTGGCGAAGCTGCTTTTCGTATTCAAGCGCCTTGCCCGTGCCCAGCGCCACGCAGTTCATCGGCTGGTCGGCCAGCGTGATCGACAGGCCCGTCTGCTCGCGCAACGCCAGATCCAGGTCGCCCAGCATCGCTCCGCCGCCCGTCAGGATCACGCCGCGATCCACGATGTCGGCGGCCAGGTCCGGCGGCGTCGCCTCCAGCGCGACCATCACCGCCTCGCAGATGGCCTGCATGGGCTCGGCCAGCGCCTCGGCCACCATGGCCTGGCTGATCTCGATCTCCTTGGGGATGCCGTTCAGCAGGTCGCGGCCCCGCACCATGATCGTGGCACCGCGCCCGTCATCGGGCATCCGCGCCGTACCGATGCTGGTCTTGACCCGCTCGGCCGTGGATTCGCCGATCAGCATGTTCTGGTTGCGGCGCAGATAGTTGATGATCGCCTCGTCCATGCGGTCGCCGCCAATGCGGACCGAACGCGCGTAAACCACGTCGCCCAGCGACAGCACGGCAACCTCGGTCGTGCCGCCGCCGATGTCCACGACCATGGAGCCGGTCGGCTCGGTGATGGGCATCCCCGCGCCGATGGCCGCCGCGATCGGTTCCGCGATCAGCCCGGCCTTGCGGGCGCCCGCCGACAGCACCGACTGGCGGATGGCGCGCTTTTCGACCGGGGTCGCGCCGTGCGGCACGCAGACGATCACCTTCGGCTTGGAAAAGCCGCTGCGCTTGAACACCTTCTTGATGAAGTGCTTGATCATCTGTTCGGCGCTGTCGAAATCGGCGATGACGCCCTCGCGCATGGGCCGGATCGCCTCGATGCTGCCGGGGGTCCGGCCCAGCATCAGCTTCGCGTCCTCGCCCACGGCCAGCACCTGCCGCTTGCCGTCCTTGACGTGATAGGCCACGACCGAGGGTTCGTTGAGGATGATCCCCTTGCCCTTCACATAGATCAGCGTGTTCGCCGTCCCGAGGTCGATTGCGATGTCGGTCGAAAACAAACCGCCGAATGCCATGCCCGTATCCCTTTCGCGCCGGTTTCACCGGCTGATGCCCGTTCTTGTCCGCCTATGGCGCAGCCACGGCGCGGAATCGACGCGCGAAGCTTCCCAGGTGGTGTCCCCATATAGAAGCCTCGGCTGCGGCGCGAAAGCCCCGTTGCCGTGATCGGCGGAACCGGGCACATGCCCTGGTTGCGGGGCGCAGATGCGGCGCAGGCATGAAAAAGGGCGCCCCCGACCGGCGAGGGCACCCTTCATAGATTGCCTGACCGTCAGCGCGCCTTGCGGCGACGGCGCAGAAGGGCCAGCGCGGCAACACCGGCGGGCAGCAGCGCGGCGCCGGCGGGCAGCGGGACCGGCGCGGGCTGGGGTTCGGCCACGGCATTGCCCGGAACGGCGATGTTGTAGTTCAGGCTGCCATGGGTGCCGTAAAGGCCCAAATACAGGACGCCGGCGAAATCGTCGCCCAGGTTCAGCGCATAGGTGAAATCACCGCCGCGGTTCGCGTGGTTCAGGGCGACCCTGCCGAACGTCGTGCCCTCCCAGGCGCTGTATTTCGGCGCATAGGTTTGATAGCGCAGTTCGCCCCCGGCCGAGAACGACCAGTCGGTCGCGCCGATGGGCGTCTTGGGCGAAAAGGTCAGCGTGATGGTCTGCGCACCCGCCTTCAGCGAGGTGAAGCCCAGGATGTCGTGATCGTTCTGGACGTCCCAGCTGCCCGAAATGTGATCGACGCCTGCGGCGACGATGGTGGGGTTTTTCCAGTCGTGCGAAAATTCGGCGGCTCCGGTACCCTCGGTCAGGGTGGCGGCGTTGGCAGCCCCGGCCGCCATCAGGGCGGTCGCGATGGCAAGACAGAAGGCGCGCATCTTATCCTCTTTACTGGCGCATTCAGCACCAAAACAATTAAAAGGCCCGGCAGATTCTCTGCCTGGCGAGGGATCTCTCATGCCATGACGTTTACGTCAACGAAATGACGATGCCGCGCGGCTGTCTTTTTGTACAGGCTTAATACGGAAAGCCCCGGCGCCGTGGCACCGGGGCTGGAAAGCATCCGCCGTGAACGGGCGTCAGTGCGAATACATGCTGATTTCCTTGCCGTCGCGCCCCGCCCGCGTACGGCGCACGATCAGGTGGTTCAGCGCGCCGACATAGGCCTTGACGCTGGCCAGGATCGTGTCGGTATCGGCGGCCTGGCCGTTCACGATGCGGCCGTCCTCCTCCATCCGCACGCTGACGGTGGCCTGGGCGTCGGTGCCTTCGGTCACGGCATGGACCTGATACAGCTTCAGCGTCGCATTGTGCGGGAAGATCTGCTTCACGGCATTGAAGCAGGCATCGACCGGGCCGTCCCCGGTGGCATGGACGGTCTGTTCCTGCCCGTCCACGACCATTGTCAGATCCGCCGACTGCCCGTCGCTGCCGCAGACCACGCGCAGGTGCTTGACCTGAAGGAAATCGTCGCCGGTATTGGCCGAGGCGTCCTGGACAAGCGCCACGATATCCTCGTCATAGACCTCTTTCTTGCGATCGGCCAAGGCCTTGAAGCGCACGAAGATGTCCTTCAACTGGTTATCGCCGACCTCGTATCCCAGATCGGCCAGCTTGGCGCGCAGGGCGGCGCGGCCCGAATGCTTGCCCATGGCGATGTTGGTTTCATTCAGCCCGATGTCGGCGGGGCGCATGATCTCGAAGGTCTCGACGTTCTTCAGCACGCCGTCCTGGTGGATCCCCGATTCGTGCAGAAAGGCGTTCTTGCCGACGATGGCCTTGTTGAACTGCACCGGGAAACCGCTGACCTGGGCCACGCGGCGGGAAATGCCGATGATCTTCGTGGTGTCGATGCCGGTGTCGAAGGGCATGATGTCGTGGCGCACCTTGAGCGCCATCACGACTTCCTCAAGCGCGGTGTTGCCCGCCCGTTCGCCCAGGCCGTTGATGGTGCATTCGATCTGGCGGGCGCCTGCTTCCACGGCGGCCAGCGCGTTGGCGGTCGCCATGCCCAGGTCGTTGTGGCAATGGGTGGCGAAGACCACGTTTTCCGACCCCGGCACGCGTTCCAGCAGCATGCGGATCAGATCGGCCGATTCGCGCGGGGCGGTATAGCCCACGGTATCGGGGATGTTGATGGTGGTGGCGCCCGCCTTGATGGCGATTTCCACCACGCGGCACAGATAGTCATGTTCGGTCCGCGTCGCATCCATTGGCGACCATTGCACGTTGTCGCAGAGGTTGCGGGCGTGCGTCACGGTCTGCTCGATCCGTTCGGCCATCTGGTCCATGTCCAGGTTCGGGATCGCCCGGTGCAGGGGCGAGGTGCCGATGAAGGTGTGGATGCGCGGGCGTTTCGCGTGGCGCACGGCCTCCCAGCAACGGTCGATGTCGGGCAACTGCGCGCGGGCCAGACCGCAGATCACGGCGTTCTTCGCCTGTTTGGCGATCTCTGACACGGCGGCGAAATCGCCTTCGGAGGCGATAGGGAAGCCCGCCTCGATGATGTCCACGCCCATCTCGTCCAGCATGGACGCGATTTCCAGCTTTTCCTCGTGGGACATGGTGGCGCCGGGCGACTGCTCGCCATCGCGAAGGGTGGTGTCGAAGATGACGACGCGGTTCTTGTCGGTCATGGGATGTGCTTTCTTACGGGGTCTGTCGGGAATGACCGGGCACGTTCCTGGCTGAGCGGCGGCCCGGAGACCCGCTCAGCGCAGCGTAAGAAGCAGCAGACCGCGGAGGTTCACGACCAGACGCGCGCCGAAAGGCGCGGTCGAGGCGGCGGGAATGTCCAGCATCCGGGTCATGGCGGGGACTATGCCGTCGAGGAAAGTGTTTGAAAAGGGGAAATTGCCTCAGGGCCGCCGTTGCAGAACCATTACCTTTGATCGATCCCCGTCACGTTGAACCAGGATATGTCCCGGCGGACGACAGTCAGAGCGAAACCCGGGTTCAACATCAACCATGCGCCGTGGAAGGGACAGATCCGCAAGCATTCCCCCTGCCGGGTCGAACAATCCCACGCGGACCACCCCGTCATGGCTGAAGTCCCGATCCATCCGGCGGATCAAGGCCCCATGCGGGCTGTCATGCAGCGCCAGGTCGAAATAGGGCGCGATGATGCAAACCATCGCAGCGTCAGAGACAAGGATGCGGTCCAGCGTGATCGCGGTGGGTTCGGGATCAGACCGCAGGTTTCGGATGACAGCATGGTCAAGATGCTCGGCCCCGCCGAAGTCACGCTCTGGCCCGAGCCAAAACCACCCTGCCGCCGTGACCAGCAGAAGAAAGCCCAAGACACAGGCGGCAGGCCCGGAAAAGACCCGCAAAAGCGCCGAACCGGACATCACACCCCGCGCCAGCCGCGATCCAGGCCCTCCAGCACCTGCCGCAGGCGGTCGCGGTCATATTGGCTGGGCAGGCCCGCCAGGCCCCGGTCGGCCGCCAGCCGCAATTGCGCAGCCGCCGCCTGACGCGCGGCCTGGGGGCCGGTGCGGGTCAGCGCGTCCAGGCCCTTGATCAGCCGCGTCAGGATGTCGATATGGCCCGCAGCCTCGCGCGCCATTATGTAGAAGGCGTCGTCCAGCATGTCCTCGTGGCGCAGGGGCGGCAGACGCAGGCGGGGATAGCGGGGTTCCTGCGTCTCGGCCTTGTGCCAGCCGTCGCCCCAGAAGGTCAGCAGCCGCACATGCCGCCCGATCACGTCGATTGCGGTGCCGGGATCGTTGACGGCGGCGGACAGGGCGCGCATTCCGACCTCGGTCAGGGCGATCACGCCGAAGCGCGGATCCTGGTCGAAGGACCGCGCGGCCGAAATGGTGAAGGCGCGATGCACCCGGTCGGCCAGATCGTTGTCGACGGTTCCGCCGCGCGGCACGGCCAGCGTGCTGCCGTGATAGACGAAGGCGCCCGGCAGGACGCGGATGTCCAGCCCGATGCCGCGATCCTCGCACAGGTCGGACAGGGCGGCGGTGTCGATGAATTCGACATAGCCCACCTGGTCCGACAGGATGGCGGGGGCGTCGGGCGCGTCGTCGGGCAGCGGGCGGCCACCCAGGAAGGGCAGGTCCAGCCGCGCCTGCATGGACCGGCGGGTCGCGTCCTCAAGCCGGTCGATGGTGTCGCCCACGCGGCCCAGCTTGGTCAGCTGGTGGATCCAGCGCAGCAGCGCCAGCACGATCAGGACGATGACCAGCACCGTGGTCACGAACAGCAGCGCCCGGCCCTGCGGGCCGTAGACGCTGACCCGCAGCGCGACCAGGCCCACAATGCTGAACAGGAACGACCCGATGAAGGTCGCCAGCACCGACTGGATGAAGTCGTCCTCGGTCAGCAGGCGGGTGGCGCGGGGCGTGGCGTTCGAGGTGGCCGAGCCATAGGCCGAGGTCAGCGCCGTGACAGAAAAGGTCGTGACCGCCAACATGCTGCTGGCGATGACGTTCAGCAGGCTGTCGATCGCTTCGGCGCTGATGTCGATGGGCAGGGGCCAGGGCAACCAGGCGGCCAGCGTCGCCGCCACCGCCGCCGCGACCCCCAGCACCGCATAGAGCGCGACGCGCACCCACAGCGTCCGGCGCAGCCGCGACAGGATCCAGCGCAGCCGGGACATGTCAGGGCGCCCACCGCACCTTGGTCAGGTCGTTGGCCTGGGTAGGGGCGTTTTCCCACAGCCCCTGGATCCGGGCATCCGCGACGCCGGTCTTGGCAAGCTGGAACAGGAAGGCATTGACGTAATCGTTCGCGATCATCTCCTGCGCCTGCCGATACAGATCGCTGCGCTGCTGGGGCGTCACGGCGGCCTGCAAGCGGTCCATCAGCGCGACGAAATCCGGCCTGGCATAGCGGAAGTAATAGTCGGGGCGGGCATATATATCGATGTCCAGCGGCTCGGTATGGCTGATGATCGTCAGGTCGAAATCGCCGCCCTTGAAGACGGTTTCCAGCCATTGCGCCCATTCCATGTTGGCGATCTGCGTCTGAATGCCCACGGCGGCAAGCTGGGCCTGCACGATTTCTCCGCCGCGACGGGCATAGGGGGTGGGCGGCAGGGCCAGGCGCAACGTGATCGGGCCGACCCCCGCCTCGGCCAGAAGGGCCTTCGACTTTTCGGGATCGTATTCCGACAACCCGGTCAGATCGACGTAATCGGGGTGGTGCGGCGCGAAATGGCTGCCGATGGGCGTGCCATAGCCGAACATCGCCCCGTCGATGATGTCTTGGCGGTTGATCGCATGGGCGATGGCCTGACGGACCTTGATATTGTCCAGAGGCGCGCGGGCGTTGTTCATCGCCAGGATCGTCTCGCCCTCGGTGGTGCCGACGATCACCTGGAAGCGCGGATCGGCCTGCAACTGCGGCAGCGTCTCGGGCGCGGGGAAGTTCGGGAAGGCATCCACGTCGCCTGCCATCATCGCGGCAAACGCCGCCGAGGGGTCGCCGATGATGCGGAAGGTCGCGGTCTTCAGCGCGGGCTTTTCGCCCCAATAGCCGTCAAAGGCCGTCAGCACGATCCGGTCGCCCTGGACCCATCGGTCAAACCGGAAGGGGCCGGTGCCGACAGGCCGGGTGGCAAGGTCGTCCACGCTGGCCGGGTCCAGCATCACCGCATCGCCCCAGGCCATCTTGAAGGGAAAGTTGCCGTCCGGCACGGTCAGGGTGACGCGGACGGTCAGCGGATCCACGGCCTCGACCGTCTCGATGCCCTGGAACAGCACCTTCTGGGCATTGGTCGAATCGGGCGCGCGGGCGCGGTCCAGCGTGAACACCACGTCGCTGGCATCGAAAGCCGCGCCGTTATGGAAGGTCACGCCGTCATGCAGGTGGAAGACATAGACACGGCCGTCTTCTTGAACGTCCCAGCGTTCGGCCAGCGCAGGCTCGATGGCGCCGTTCGGGCCGAAGCGGGTCAGACCCTCGAAGACATTGGCATAGACCACCTCGTCGGTGGCCGCCGCCGCGCCGCCGGTCGGGTCGAGGTTCGGCGGCTCCAGCACCATGCCCAGGGTGATGGCGTCCTGGGCGCTTGCGGGCAGGGCCAGCAGCATCAGCGCCGCCAGGGGTTTCAGGGCATGGATCATCGGCGTCCTCCGTCAGGCGCGTTCGGGCAGCAGCTGCTGCGCGGCCCCCGCCAGCATCAGCCACAAGGATGTCACGACCAGCCCCCAGTTGGCCCAGCTGTCGGGATGGAAATCGACCCAGGCGGCGCGGGCCGCGAAGACGCACCACAGGATCGAAACGGGCAGAGAGATCGCCCGCCACCGTTCGGTGCGCACCGGGTGGATGAACTTGATCGGCAGGAACATCGCCACGGTCAGCGCGACGACGATCGTCAGGATCACCGTCCAGTGCGGATCGGTGGCGAACAGCACCAGCACCACCATGTTCCAGCAGCCCGGAAAGCCGGAAAAGGAATTGTCCCTGGTCTTCATCCGCGTGTCGGCGAAATAGATCACGCTGCCATAGACGATGACGATGATCGCGAACCAGCCGGTCCAGCCCGACAGCAGCCCCGACTTGAACAGCGCGTAGGCCGGGATGAACACATAGGTCAGATAGTCGATGATCAGGTCCATCAGCACGCCGTCATAGGTCGGCGAGTTGATCTTGACATCGTATCGCCGCGCCAGCGGACCGTCGATGCCGTCGACGACCAGGGCCACGACCAGCCACAAGAACATCAGCGACCATTCGCCCTCGACCGCGGCCAGCATGGCCAGCATGGACAGGACGGCGCCGGTGGCGGTCAGAAGGTGGACGGAAAGCGCTTTGTGACGTGTCTTCATGGTCCGGTTCTGGCAGTTTGGCGGCGATCACGCAACCGTGCAGCGCCGATCAGCGCAGGATCGGCGGGCCTTTCGGGCGCCGCGGCGACTGGGGCGTCTCGGGCACCGACAGGTCGAAGCGCAGGATACCCGCAGGCAACGCCGCATCGGTAAAGCTGACATCCACGCCGCCGGGCTGTTCGGGCAGGAAGGCCAGCGCTTCGGCCAGGGCCTTGGCGATGGCGGGCTGATGGGCGGGATCGGCGCCCGCGACCAGCAGGACATGACCGTTGCCCGTCCCGGCCAGCGCCGCGCCCGCGATCAGCCCGCGCATGTCGCCCAGCCGTTCGGCCAGGGGCTGAGCCAACGCCTCGACGGTGGCGGGGGCGGGCGGGGTCAGGCGCAGGCGGGCGTCCGTGGCCTCGGGCGCGGCGGACAGCGCGCCGGTCAGCCAATCCAGCATGGCGGCGTCCAGCAGCATTTCCGACGGCTGGCCCGGATTGACCAGCAGCCCCGCGCCTTCGGATTTCAGCAGCCCCGCCAGCACCCGCCCCGGCATGGCGGCATAGGCCACCGGCCCGCCGAAGAAGCCCGCCAGCCGATCCTCGGCATCGCAGGCAAGGGCCACGGGGCCGCCGTCCAGCGGGAAGATGCGCAGTTCCACGGTATCGCCCTCGGGTTCCGCCGCCAGGGCCACGGCCAGTTCCGTATCGGCCAGCCGCGACAGCATCCGCGCGCGCTGCGGGGCGTCGGCGTCGTGGAAGGGAACCGGGGCAAGGTCGTCAAGCGCGGTCATGGCATGGCCTTCGGATCGGGGACGGCCCCGCCCTAATCGCGGCGGGCGCGCCCGGCAAGGCCCTGCTGACGCAAGCGTGATTCCCCGATGCGCGCCCGCCGCCCATATATCGCTGATGAACCGACGCACCCTTCTGCTGGCCGCCGGCCTGTCGCCGCTGCTTGCCGCCCCCGTCCGGGCGCAGGCCGACCTGAACCCGATCCTCGACGACGCCCGGCGGCTGGAGAACCTGCGCGCCGTCGCCGTCTGGTCCGCCGGCCGGGAGATCGCCGCGCGCGGCTATCACGGCTTCACGCCCGACAGCCCCACGAACATCAAGTCTGCCTCGAAATCGATCATCTCGGCCCTGGCAGGCATCGCCATCGACCGGGGCGATCTGGACGGCCCCGACCAGCCCATCGCGCCGATCCTGCGCGACCAGTTGCCCGACGACCCCGACCCCCGCCTTGCCACGGTCACGCTGGGCCATCTTCTGTCGATGCAGGCCGGGCTGGAGCGGCAGTCGGGCGCGAATTACGGGGCCTGGGTCAGCAGCCGCAACTGGGTGCGCGCCGCCCTGGCCGCGCCCTTCACCCAGGATCCGGGCGGGCGGATGCAGTATTCGACCGCCTCGACGCATCTGGTCTCGGCCGTCCTGACGCGGGTGACGGGGCGGTCCACGCTGGATCTGGCGCGCGACTGGCTGGGCGAGGTGCCCGGCTTCGCCATCACGGGGTGGGAACGCGATCCCCAGGGCATCTATCTGGGCGGCAACCAGATGGCGATGTCCACGCGGTCCCTGCTGGCCTTCGGCGCGGTCTATGCCGATGGGGGCCGCGCGGGCGGACGGCAGGTGGTCCCCGCCGACTGGATCGCGGAAAGCTGGCGGTCGCGCACCGCGTCGATCTTCAGCGGGCAGGGCTATGGCTATGGCTGGTTCATCGGCCAGGCCAGCGGGCGTCCGGTGCGATACGGCTGGGGCTATGGCGGGCAGATGATCTATGTCTTTCCCGCGACCGGGCGGCAGCCTGCGGTGGCCATCGCCATGACCTCGGATCCCGACCAGCCCTCGGCGCGGACGGGATACCGCAACGACCTGCACATGCTGGCGGACCGGATCGTGCAGACCCTGTAGCGGCCGGGCACATGCAGGCACGCGCCCTGCGTCAGTCGATGATGTCCGCCGCCTGGAAGTTGCCCAGGTTGCCCAGCAGCTGCCCGATCAGCGAGATCTCGGTCACGCTGCCTTCGGTCACGCGGCGCGACAGGGTGACGATGCGGCCGCGCTCCAGCCCGAAACGTTCGACATTCGTCACCACGCCGCTGGGCGCGAATGAGACGGCCACGACCTCTCGGCTGACCTCGCGCGGTTCCATCGGGCCGTAATGGCGCCAGCGCGATCCGACATAGTACCAACCCGATCCCGTCAGCAGGCCCTGGGCCGAGGGACGGCCGATCAGGCCCTGAAGCTCGTCCACGGTGGTCTGGCCGACGACGACCTGGGACAGATCCTCGGGCGCGGGGATGAAGCCGTGGTTGCGATAGACCGGCGCGCAGGCGGCAAGCCCCAGGACGGCCACGAAAGCCAGAACCAGTGCAGTCTTCATGGCTTTCATTCCGTGGTTTCCCTTGCTCGGACTGTTGACGCGGCCCGTCCGGCTTAGCAAACTCGGGCACCGCGCTCAAGAATGACAATCCCGCCGGGGATTTGCCGCCGACCGCCGGTGCCGATTCCCCGGACGACATGACAAAGGCCCCGCCATGACCGCCCCCGCCAACCAGCCCGACCGCCTGCGCGTCGCGCATCTGAACCCGCGCGCGCCCACCGCCTTTTCGCTGACGCCCGATGCCGACCGCTGCGCGGCCATCGCCGCCGAACTGGGCATCGGCGGCTTGTCGAAGCTGATCTTTACCGGAGAAATCCGCGCCGAGGCGGGCGAGGCCTGGGAACTGACCGGACGGCTGCGCGCCCGCGTCACCCAGCCCTGCGTTATCACCTTGAAGCCCGTCAAGACCGCCCTGGACGAGGAGGTCGAGCGGCATTATTCGCCCCACCTTGCCGCCCCCCAGGGCGACGAGGTGGAAATGCCCGACGACCGGCTGGAACCGCTGGGGCAGTTCATCGACCTGGCCGCCGTGATGATCGAGGAACTGGCCCTGGCCCTGCCGGAATACCCGCGCGCGGAAGGGGCCGAACTGGACACCGGACCCCAGGAGCCCGTCGCCGACACCCGCCGTCCCTTCGCGGGGCTGGACCGGCTGCTGCGCGGCGGAGAGGCGGACCAGGGCTGATTCCGGCCCGCCGACCGCCCCACCGTGGCCCTGGTGCCACAGCGGGCGTGGATTCCGACGCCGCCCCGCGCGTGACGCTGGCGGAAAGCCCGCGCGCCGGTGCAATTAGCCCTGCCTGCCCCGACGCAAGGGGTTGCGGGCGGGGCCGTCATGGCGTATCTGCGCGGTTCATTTTCGAATTCAAATCCCTGGGGATGCGCAAGACGCCAGCGCGTCGCACCCCCTCAAACCCGAGGTTGTGACATGGCTGTCCCTCAGAATCGCGTTACCCGGTCCCGCCGGAACATGCGCCGCGCCCACGATGCCCTGGTTGCGGGCAACCCGAACGAATGTTCGAACTGCGGCGAGCTGAAGCGCCCGCACCACGTCTGCCCGTCCTGCGGCCACTACGCCGACCGCGAAGTGATCGCGCAGGCGAATGAGATCGACCTGGACGACGACGCGGCCTGATCGGGCTTGGCAACCGCGCCAGATGACCGACCGTGACGTGACCCAGACCGCAACGCCCGCCCCCGACCACGGGGGCGGCGTGGTGATATCGGTCGATGCCATGGGCGGCGATCGCGGCCCCGTGGCTGTCGTCGCGGGCATGGCCGAAAGCGCGGCCAAGAACCCGGAAATCCGGTTCATCGTGCATGGCGACGAGGCAGAGCTTCGCCGCCTTGTCGGGCGCCGCAAGGCGCTTTCCGGTCGTTGCGACATCCGTCACGCGGCAGGCGTCGTCACCATGGACGACAAGCCCAGCCAGATCGTGCGCAAGGGCGACGGCACCTCGATGTGGTCGGCCATCGAATCGGTCAGGACCGGAGAGGCCGGGGCCGCCGTCAGCTGCGGCAATACCGGCGCGCTGATGGCCCTGTCGATGCTGCGCCTGCGCAAGCTGCCGGGCGTGAACCGCCCCGCCATCGCCTGCCTGTGGCCGTCGCTGAACCCGCAGGGCTTCAACATCATGCTGGACGTGGGCGCCGATATCCGCGCCGACGCCCATGACCTGCTGCAATATGCGCTGATGGGCGCGTCCTATGCCCGCAACGGCCTGGACGTCGAACGCCCCCGCGTCGGCCTGCTGAATGTCGGGACCGAGGAGCACAAGGGCCGGGCCGAACTGAAGCAGGCCCAGGACATGATCCTGGCAGCCGCCGATGCGGGCAAGTTCGATTACGTGGGCTTCGTGGAAGGGGGCGACCTGCCCTCGAACCGCGTGGATGTGATCGTCACGGACGGCTTCACCGGCAACATCGCCTTGAAGACCGGCGAAGGCACGGCCAAGCTGGTCGGCACCCTTCTCAAGGACGCCTTCGCGAATTCGATCATGTCCAAGTTTGCCGCCGTGCTGGCGATGACCTCTTTGAAACGCCTGCAAAAGCGCATCGACCCGCGCCGTGTCAACGGCGGGATCTTCCTGGGCCTGAACGGCACCGTCATCAAGTCGCACGGTTCCGCCGACGCGACCGGCGTGTCCGCCGCGATCAAGCTGGCCTTCCAACTGGCCAAATCCGGCTTCCAGGACCGCCTGGCCGCCCGCGTGGCCCAGGGCGCCGCCTCGGTCGCATCCGGCCCTCAAAGCGAGGCCGCGTCGTGACCCTGCGATCCGTGATCCGGGGAACCGGCCATTACCTGCCCGAACGCATTGTCGAGAACGCCTGGTTCGAGGACAAGCTGGACACCACCGACGAATGGATCCGCTCGCGCACCGGGATCGAGCGGCGGCATTTCGCGGCCGAAGGCCAGGCGACCAGCGACATGGGCCTGCGCGCCGCCCGCGCGGCCCTGGACAAGGCCGGCCTGCGTCCCGACGACATCGACGGGATCGTCCTGGCGACCTCGACCCCCGACTATACCTTTCCGGCGTCCGCCACGATGATCCAGCACGGGCTGGGGATGACGCATGGCTTCGCCTATGACGTGCAGGCGGTCTGCGCGGGCTTCGTCTTCGCGCTGGCCAATGCCGACGCGATGATTCGCGGCGGGATGGCGAAACGCGTCCTGGTCGTCGGCGCCGAGACGTTCTCGCGCATCATGGACTGGTCCGACCGCGGCACCTGCGTGCTGTTCGGCGACGGTGCCGGTGCGGTGGTGCTGGAAGCGCAGGAGAGTGCCGGCACCAGCGACGACCGGGGGATCCTGGCCAGCGACCTGAACAGCGACGGCCAGTACCGCGACCTGCTGTATGTCGACGGCGGCGTGTCCACCACCGGCACGGCGGGGCATCTGCGGATGCAGGGCAACCTGGTCTTCCGCCATGCCGTCGAAAAGCTGGCGAAAACCGCCCATGTCGCCCTGGACAAGGCCGGGCTGACGCCCGCCGACGTGGACTGGCTGGTGCCGCACCAGGCCAATGCGCGGATCATCACCGCCACGGCGCAAAAGATGGGCCTGCCGATGGACAAGGTGGTGCTGACGGTCGCCGACCACGGCAACACCTCGGCCGCGTCGATTCCGCTGGCGCTGTCGGTGGCCGATGCCCAGGGCCGCTTTGCCCAAGGCGACCTGATCGTGACCGAGGCGATCGGCGGCGGGCTCAGCTGGGGATCGGTCGTCCTGCGCTGGTAAGCGGTTATTTCAACTGCGAATCCTTGCTGCCGCGCCGGTTGATGCCCGCCGCAGGACGGAATGCACGGTCGCGATCCGCTTGACAGTCCACGCAAAGCTGCACCCCCGGCAGGGCCTGCCGCCGCGCTTCAGGAATGGGTTCGTCGCAGTCGATGCAGGCCGTGGCGCTTGCCCGCACGCCCCTGCCCTGTCCGGCGCGTAGCCGGGCGCGGGCCACGGCCTCGGCCGTGCTGATCTCGATCTGGTCGTTCACCGCGTCGTCGCGCGCCCATCCTCCGGCCATCGCATCCTCCTCCGATCCTCTTACAGATAGGACAAGGCGGCCCGGTTGCAACGGTTCGGGGCGGTCGCGCAATCGTTGCCTCGTGCGGCCCTTGAATCGGAACGAAAAAGCCCGCTTGTCGTTGACAGGCTGAACGATTCCCACCATCCTGGTGAAATCAAAGGGGAAAACTCATGGGTGAGAAGACGCTGACTCGGATGGATCTGGCGGAAGCCGTTTTTCGGGATGTCGGCCTGTCGCGCCACGAATCCGCCCAGCTTGTCGAATCGGTCCTGGACCATATCTCGGACGCCCTGGTAAGGGGCGAACAGGTGAAGATCTCGTCCTTCGGCACTTTCAGCCTGCGCGACAAGAACGAACGGATCGGCCGCAACCCCAAGACCGGCGAGGAAGTGCCGATTACCCCCCGTCGCGTCCTGTCCTTCCGCCCCTCGCACCTGATGAAGGACCGCGTGGCGGCCGGAAACAAGGGCTAGGGGCGTTCTGACCCGATGACGAAAGGCGCAGACGCATTCCGGTCGATTGGCGAGGTTGCCCGCCTGCTGGGCGTGGCGCCCCATGTCCTGCGCTATTGGGAAACGCAGTTCTCACTGCTGAAGCCGATGAAACGCCCCGATGGGCGGCGCTATTACCGCCCCGACGACGTGCGGCTGGCGGCCGGCCTCTGCACCGTGCTGCGCGACGAAGGACTGACCATCCGAGGCGCGAAGATGCTGATGGCCCGTGACCGGGGCGCCGCGCTGCGGGAACGCGGATCGCTCCGCTTGGCCGATCTGCCCGAACCCGACGATACCCTGATCGACAGCCCCCAGGACGACGGCCAGCCGGACAACACCCTGCGTCAGGACGGCCCGCTGGACGATCCACGGCCCGCATCGGGGCCGAAATCCCGCCATCGCCGGCGCCCGGCGGCAACGGTCGGTCATGCGGCCCAGGGTCGCCCCGCGCCCGGTTGGCTGGGGCGGCTGGTGGCGATGAACGCCCGCCTGCAAGAACTTCGCCCCGCCGATCCCCTGGTCCGCACGGGACGGCAGGCCCTGGCGCAGTTGCGCGACGGCTTGGCGCGGATTTGCTGACATCTCGGGCCTTTGCGGCGCAGATTTCCGTCTTGCGGGCCTTGTGCAGGCAGGCAAGATCGCTCTATACGGTGCGCGTCGGGCCGTGGCGCAGTCTGGTTAGCGCGTCCGTCTGGGGGGCGGAAGGCCGAGAGTTCGAATCTCTCCGGCCCGACCATTTCGAAAACGCCCATCCCTTGCCGGGGGTGGGCGTTTTCGCATGAAAGGTTTCGGCATGAACGGCGTTCTTCCCGACAGCGGCATCCGCGCCCTGATCCAGTCCGGCGCGATCACCGCGGACCCGGCGATCATCCCGGAACAGATCCAGCCCGCCAGCCTGGACCTGCGTCTGGGCGATGTCGCCTATCGCCTGCGCGCCAGCTTCCTGGCCGGGCGCGGCCAGCGGGTGATGGTCCGGCTTGCCGATGTGCAGATGCACCAGATGGACCTGACCGGCGGCGCGGTGCTGGAACGCGGCTGCGTCTATCTGGTCCCGCTGATCGAACGCCTGTCCCTGCCCGGCGGGCTGACGGCGGTCGCCAATGCCAAATCCTCGACCGGCCGGCTGGATCTGCTGACTCGACTGGTGGCCGATGGCGGCACCGAGTTCGACCGCCTGCCCGAAGGCTATGACGGCCCCCTCTATGCCGAGATCTGCCCGCGCAGCTTTTCGGTCCTGGTCCGCCCCGGGATGCGCCTGAACCAGTTGCGGCTGCGGCAGGGCCAGGCGGTGCTGTCGGACGACCAGCTGCGCGACCTGAACGCCCGCGAACCTCTGGTCGGCGGCCAGGCGCTGATCGACAACGGCCTGGGCTTTTCCGTCGACCTGAAGCCCGACCGGGGCGATCTGGTCGGCTATCGCGCCCGCCCCCACAGCGGGGTGATCGACCTCGACCGGATCGGCGCCTATGACGCGCGCGATTTCTGGGACGAATTGCGTGCCGACCGGGGGCGGTTGATCCTGGATCCCGGCGCCTTCTACATCCTCGTCAGCCGCGAATCGGTGGCGATCCCGGCCGACTACGCGGCCGAGATGGCCCCCTATCTGGCGATGGTCGGCGAATTCCGCGTCCATTACGCGGGATTCTTCGACCCTGGCTTCGGCATCGGCGAGACCGGCGCCGGCGCGCGTGGCGTGCTGGAGGTCCGCTGCCACGAGGCGCCCTTCGTGCTGGAACACGGCCAGGTCGTCGGGCGTCTGGTCTATGAACGCATGGCCGCCCGCCCCGACCGGCTGTATGGCGCAGGCATCAAGTCGAACTACCAGGGCCAGGGCCTGAAGCTCGCCAAGCAGTTCCGCTAGGCCCTCTCACCTTTGTCCAAATATCCTCGGGGGGTCCGGGGGGCGAAGCGCCCCCGGCCTTGGGCCTACACCATCCCCGTCTGCCACAGCCGCACCTTCAGCCCGCCATGCGCCACGACCGGACCCGATTCCAGCGGCAGGCCGGTGGCCTTGGCCAGCCCCCCTTCGCTGGTCACGATCCCCACCCGCCAGCCTTGCAGCCGTTCGCGGAACACCGCACCCATAGCTGCGTGCAGCCCGAACAGCGGCCCCTTGTTGCCGATCCGTGCGCCATAGGGCGGGTTCACGATGACGATGCCGGGCGGGCCGTCGGGGCGTTGCAGATCGCCGATGGCGCGGCAGTCAAAACGAGTCAGCCCGGCTACCCCCGCCCGCTCGGCATTGGCGAGGCTCATGCGGATGGCCCCTGCATCGCGGTCGCTGCCGAAAAACTGCGCGGGCGCCGGATGCGGCGCGGCGGCGGTGCGCATCGTCTCCCAGGCGGCCGCATCGAAGCTCGCAAGCTGCTGGAAGCCGAAGCTGCGACTGCGGCCCGGTGCCAGGCCTGCCGCGATCTCGGCGGCCTCGATCACGAAGGTGCCCGACCCGCACATCGGATCCAGCACCGGCTGGCTGCCGTCGAACCCCATCTCGCGCAGGAACATCGCGGCCATGGTCTCGCGCATGGGGGCCTTGGCGACGGCTTCCTTGTGGCCGCGCTTGTGCAGCGATTCGCCCGTCGTATCCAGGCTGATCGTCACCAGATCGTCCTCGATCCGAACCTTGACGACCAGGGCCGCGTCGGGCGCCAGCGGCGCGCCCAGTTCGTCGGCGATGGCGCGTTCGATCCGCTGGGTGGCCGCGCCCGCGTGATAGATGCGGCTGGCCTTGCAGGTGGTTTCCACCCGCACCGGCACGTCGCGCCGCAGGACCGTGGCCCAGGGGAACTTGCGCGCCCGCTTGTCCAGCTGCGCCAGATGCAGCGCGCGAAAGCTGCCCACCCGCGCCAGCACCCGCGTCGCGCCGCGCAGCCACAGGTTCGCGCGCCAGACATCGGCCCAGCCGCCGGTGATCGTCACGCCGCCCGGTCCCACCACCGGCTGCCAGCCCAGGGCAGCGGCCTCGGCGGCCAGAGGGGCTTCCAGGCCCGGGGTCGCCACCAGGAAAATCTCGAATCTCTCATCCATCGCGCAGCCCTAACGCGGCCGGCCTGCAAAGGCGAGTGTCAGCGCCCGATGCGGCGGGTCAGGCGGGCGGCGCGGCGGGCGCGCTTGACCGCCTGGCGCATGTCCTTGGCCTGCCGGGCCGAGGCGCCACCGGATTTGGCAAGGCGGTCGACACCCTTGTCGATGCCCCGCCCCGCAAGGCGGCGGCCCAGCAGCCGGGACAGCAGGGCAATGAACTTGGCCAGGGTCATGGGGTCATTCGTCCTCGAACAGGTCTTCACCGGGTTCCGAGGCGCCGATATCGTCGTCCCCTTCGGGCAAGGCAAGGGGCATATGCAGCCCCTCGACCGGCGGGCGCGATTCCAGCAATCCCGCTGCGCGCAGTTCGGCCAATCCCGGCAGGTCGCGGGCCGATTCCAGGCCGAAATGATCCAGGAAGGTTTCCGTCACCACGAAGGTCGCGGGCCGTCCCGGCGTCATTCTGCGGCGACCGATGCGGACCCATTCCATCTCGATCAACTGGTCCAACGTGCCGCGCGATACGGCGACGCCGCGAATCTCCTCGATCTCGGCGCGGGTGACGGGCTGGTGATAGGCGATGATCGCCAGCGTCTCGATGGCGGCGCGCGACAGGCGGCGCTGTTCGACGGTTTCCGTCTGCATCAGGAACGACAGGTCGGGCGCGGTGCGGAAGGCATAGCCGTCGCCGATCCGTTCCAGCACCACCCCCCGCCCGGCATAGATCCGGCGCAGCCCTGCCAAGGCCTCGGCCGGGTCGCAACCGGCGGGCAGGCGTGCGGCCAGGTCGCGCACGCTCAGCGGCTGGCCGGATGCGAACAGGATCGCCTCGACCATGCGCTCCTGCTGCGCCAGGGGCGGAAAGTCGATGTCGGCGGTGGCGGCAGCGGGATCGGTCACGGCTGGTCGGTCACGGGTTTGCGGCGAAAGCTGATCGGGGCAAAGGGGCCCGGCTGCCGTATCTCGATCCGGCCCTGCCGCGCAAGCTCCAGCGAGGCCGCGAAGGTCGCCGCCGTGGCGGAGCGGCGGCGCGCGCCCCGGCTGGCCCAGCCGTCCGGCAGGAAATCGGACAGGTCGGTCCAGTCGCCCGCATAGCCGATCAGGCCGCGCAGCCGGTCAAGCGCCTGTTCCATGGTGAACACGTCCTGCCGGTCGAAGGCATAGGGGCGGAATTCGTCGCGCGTCTTCAGCCTTGCATAGGCGCGCATCAGATCGATCAGCCCCGCCTGCCATTCGGTGCGCCGTTTCTTCGCCACGGTTTCCGGCGACCCGCGCTGGAACCGGCTGATCCCCAGCCGATTCCGGCCCATCAGCTGCGCCGCCGCCTGCCGCATCGCCGCCAGCCGTTCAAGCTGAAAGGCCAGATGCGCGGCCATTTCCTCGGCCGAAGGGCCTTCGGCTTCGGGGTCGGGAGGCAGCAGCAGGCGCGACTTCAGAAAGGCCAGCCATGCGGCCATGACCAGGTAATCGGCGGCAAGCTCGATCCGCAGGCTGCGGGCCTGTTCGATGAAGGCCAGGTATTGCTCGGCCAGATGCAGAACCGAGATCTTCATCAGATCGACCTTCTGCACCCGCGCCAGCGTCAGCAGCAGATCCAGGGGGCCTTCATAGCCGTCCACATCGACGATCAGCGCTTCCTCGGCACGGCGCTGCGCGACGCTGTCGGCGTCGGACGCGGGTCCATGAACGGGCCGCAGATAGGGGATGTCGCTGGCGGCGCGGGCCACGGGGTTCCTTTCGGTCATGGCCGCCAGAGTCGGCCCTGCCCCGGCCGGAGTCAAGACGCCCCCCCTTGCAGGGGGCTTTCAGCCCCCGTCCCTTCGGGCCTGTCCCAGAGGATAATTTCGTGAAGAAGAAGCGTCAGGCGATGGCGCCGGTCAGGCTGCGCCATTCGGCCATCAGCGCGGCGAAATCCATATCCTGCGGGGCGCCGCGCTGCGCCAAAGCGGCGGCCGCGCGGCGCTGCACGTCCGGGGTCATCGCCCCAGCGGCGGCCACCACCGGCTCCATGTCGGCGATGGTGCCGTTGCAATGCAGCACCAGATCGCAGCCCGCCGCGATGGAGGCCGCCGCGCGCTCGGCCTGGGTTCCAGACAGAGCGTTCATGGTGATGTCGTCGGTCATCAGCAGCCCGTCGAAGCCGATGCGGTCGCGGATCAGGCCGATCATCCGGCGCGAGGCGGTGGCAGGGGCGTCATCCAAGGCGGTGAAGCGGATATGCGCGGTCATCCCCATCGGCAGGTCGTTCAGCGCGCGGAACGGGACGAAGTCCATCGCCTCGAGATCCGCTGGGGGCGCGGCCACCGTGGGCAGGTCGTGATGGCTGTCCGCCACGGCGCGGCCATGGCCCGGCATGTGCTTCATCACCGGCAGCACGCCCGCCGCCAGCATCCCGTCCGCCGCCGCCCGGCCCAGCATGGCAACGGTGTCGGGGTCGGTGCCGAAACAGCGATTGCGCAGGAACGGATGCGTATTGGCCTGCGCCACGTCCAGCGTAGGGGCGCAGTTGCTGTCGATCCCCACCGCGCGCAATTCCCGGCCGATCAGGGCATAGCGCAGCCACATCGCGCGCGGCCCGGCGGCGGCCTGATCCAGCGGCGCGGGCCATTCGGTCCAATGCGGGCCGCGCAGGCGCTGCACCCGCCCGCCTTCCTGATCGACGGTGACGACCGCATCGCGGCCCACCGCGTCGCGCAGGTCGCCGGTCAGGCGGCGCAACTGGTCAGGGTTGTCGACATTGCGGCCGAACAGGATGAAGCCCCAGGGATCGGCCGCACGGAAGAAATCCCGCTCGGCCGCAGTCAGTTCGGTCCCGGCGATCCCGCCGAGGATCGTGGCGTTGGCAGGCATCAGTTCAGGGCAAGGCAGTCCGTGCCGGCCGATTTCAGCGCGGCGCAGAACTGGCGCGCCTCGGACAGCGATTCGAAGCCCGCGACGCGCAGCCGCCAGAAGGTGCGGCCGTTCGACTGATGCTGCTGGATCACCTGCTGCTTGCCGCCGAAAACGACATGCTTGTTCATCAGCCGGTTCCATTCGCTGGCGGCGATGGCGTTGCTGTCGAAGGCGCCCAACTGGACCTGCGGGCCGCTGGCCTGGGACACCGGGGCGGGGGCGGCCGGTTCCGGGCGGCTTTCGGCGGCGACGGGACGGGCATCGGTGGCGGTGGTCCCGGCCGAGGCGACGCGGGTGCTGCGCGGGCGCGGCGCGGGCCGGGTCGAGGCCGTCAGCACGCCGGGATTGGCCTCGGCCTGAGCCAGCGCCAAAGCCTCGGCGATGGCGGCGGCCTGGGCGGGGGCGCCGTTTTCGTCGGTCAGCGCCTCGTTCACCGGGCCTTCGCTGGCCGGGGCGTCGCTGATGGCGGCATCCTGCACGGCGCTGTCGGCCAGGGCCAGGCGCTGCGCCTCGGCCTGGGCTTCGGCAAGGGCGCGGGCCTCGCTGTCGGACAGCGGCACGATCGGTTCGCCGTCGAAGCTGAGCGGGGTTTCCGACACCGCCGAGGGCTGACGCGGCGTGGCGCCCAACTGGCCCATCGCCACATCCTCGTCCGACAGGCCGACCGGCGCGGGGGCGATGGCGACCTGCTGGGTCGGCTGGTGATCGGCGCCTTCGGCCACGGTGTTGACCGCATAGCCGGTATAGTTCGTCAGTTCCCCGCCGGGATCCGAGGGCGCGGTGCGCGCGTCGCCGACGATGGCGCGGATCACCGGCACGCCCGACACGTCGCGCGACACCAGTTGCCAGCCCCAGACCATCAGCCCCACCATCAGCGCGACCGAGGCGACCGCGCCCAGGTAATGCGTCAGCCGGGCGAATCGGGCCGTCAGGCTGTCATTGCCCTGAGGATCGGCCGCGAATCGGGCCTGATCCTCTTGCGGCTGATCCGAGCCGCCCTGGTCATACGAGAATTCGCGCTTCACCTTGTGACGCGAGAACACATAGCCGCCTTCGCGGAAATCCATCACTGCCATAGCCTGCCTGCCTGCCGGTTGATCCGACTTGAACTTGACTGCCCGTTCCAACCGGCGGGGGCGCTTTGTACGTTCAGCGCATTTCCTTGACCGGCGTGACCCCAAGGATAGCGAGACCGCTTGAAATAACAACGCCAACTGCGCGCACCAGCGCGATTTTTGCTTGGGTCGTGTCCGGATTGCCATCCTGCACGAAGCGCAGGGTCGGGTCGTCGTTGCCCCGGTTCCACAGCGAATGCAGGTCCGAGGCGATCTCATAAAGGAAAAAGGCGATACGGTGCGGTTCGTGGGCGCGGGCCGCGTGTTCGACCAGTCGGGGCCATTCGGCGACCTTCCGCGCCAGATCCAGTTCGGCCGGATGGGCCAGCCGGGTCAGATCCGCCGATGCCAGGGCCGAATCGCTGACATCGACGCCCGAATCGCCCGCGCGGCGCAGCACCGAATGGACCCGCGCGCTGGCATACTGGACATACCAGACCGGGTTGTCCTTGGACTGCTCCAGCACCTTGGCGAAATCGAAATCCAGCGGCGCGTCGTTCTTGCGCGTCAGCATGACGAAGCGCGTCACGTCGGCGCCCGCCTGTTCGACCACATCGCGCAGCGTGACGAAGGTGCCCGCGCGCTTGGACATCTTGAACGGCTCGCCGTTCTTGAACAGCTTGACCAGCTGGATCAGCTTGATGTCCAGCGGCACCCGCCCGTCCGACAGCGCCTTGACCGCCGCCTGCATCCGCTTGACATAGCCGCCGTGATCGGCGCCGAACACGTCGATCAGCGCATCGAAGCCGCGTTCGATCTTCGACCAGTGATAGGCGATGTCGGGCGCGAAATAGGTCCAGGCGCAGTCCGATTTCTGGATCGGCCGGTCCACGTCGTCACCATGCGCGGTGGACCGGAACAGCAGTTGCTCGCGCTCCTCCCAGTCTTCGGGCAGCTTGCCCTTGGGGGGTTCCAGAACGCCGCGATAGATCAGGCCCAGGCTTTCCAGGCGGGCGATCGCGGCCTCGATCCGGCCGGTGCCGTACAGCGCCTTCTCGCTGGAATAGACATCCATGCGCACGCCAAGCGCCGCCAGATCGTCGCGGATCATCTCCATCATCGCCTGGGTCGCGAAATCGCGGATTTCGGCCAGCCAGTCGGATTCGGGCTTGTTCAGAAGACTGTCGCCGTACTTGGCCTTCAGCGCCTCGCCCACCGGGATCAGATAGTCGCCGGGGTACAGCCCCTCGCGGATTTCCGGTTCCAGCCCATTGGCCTCGCGGTAACGCTCGTAGGCCGAACGCGCCAGCACATCGACCTGCGCGCCGCCGTCGTTGATGTAATATTCGCGCGTCACCTGGTGGCCCGAGAACGCCAGCAGGTTCGCCAAGGCGTCGCCAAAGACCGCCCCGCGCACATGGCCCACATGCATCGGGCCGGTGGGGTTGGCGCTGACGAATTCCACGTTGACCTTCTGGCCCGTGCCGATGGTGGACCGCCCGAAATCCTCGCCCTCGTTCAGGGCGGCGGCGACGACCCCGCGCCAGACGGCGGGGGACAGGCGCAGGTTCAGAAAGCCCGGTCCCGCGACCTCGGCCGCAGCGATGCGCGGATCGGTCAGCCGGGCGGCCAGCCGGTCGGCGATGTCGCGCGGCTTCATCCCGGCGGGCTTGGCCAGCACCATCGCGGCATTGGTCGCCATGTCGCCATGGGCCGGATCGCGCGGCGGTTCCACCGCGACATTGGCGAAATCCAGGTCCGGGGGCAGCTCGCCCGCCTGCGTCATCTGCTCCAGCGCGGCCAGCACGACGCCGCGCAGATCGGTGAATAGGTTCATCATCGCTTTCCTGACTGTCCCCTGCGGGTTAGCGTCTGGGGCGGGGCGCGGTCAACACAAAGCCCAAAGCCGCGGCCTTTTACGCAAGGTTTTCCGGTGAAAACATTGACGTGGCCGTCCACTTGGTCTAAGGCGCTGCATGGCCCGCATCCGGCGGGCCGACTGAAGGGGCGTGCCAGTCTGCGTCCCATTGCAGGCCGCACCCAGCCATCCGGGCTTCGCGGCGGTGGAACGCATCGCGTCGGGGTCCGGCGCGCAAAGCCTTTGGAAAGCCCCTGAATGACGAAATTCTCCGATCTGAAGCTTGATCCCAACGTGCTGAAGGCCATCGCCGAGGCCGGGTACGAGACGCCGACGCCGATCCAGGCCGGCGCCATCCCCCCCGCCCTGGAAGGCCGCGACGTGCTGGGGATCGCGCAGACCGGCACCGGCAAGACCGCCAGCTTCGTGCTGCCGATGATCACCATGCTGGGCCGGGGCCGCGCCCGCGCACGGATGCCGCGTTCGCTGGTCCTGTGCCCGACCCGCGAACTGGCCGCCCAGGTGGCCGAGAATTTCGACACCTATGCGAAACACACCCGCCTGACCAAGGCGCTGCTGATCGGCGGCGTCAGCTTCGGCGAACAGGACAAGCTGATCGACCGAGGCGTGGACGTGCTGATCGCCACGCCGGGGCGGCTGCTGGACCATTTCGAACGCGGCAAGCTGCTTTTGACCGGCGTGCAGATCATGGTCGTGGACGAGGCCGACCGGATGCTGGACATGGGCTTCATCCCCGATATCGAACGCATCTTCCAACTGACGCCCTTCACCCGTCAGACGCTGTTCTTCAGCGCCACCATGGCACCGGAAATCGAGCGGATCACCAACACCTTCCTGCACGCCCCCGAGCGGATCGAGGTCGCGCGCCAGGCCACCACAAGCGAAACGATCACTCAGAAGCTGGTCGAGCTGACCCCCAGCCGCCGCGACCTGGCAGCCAAGCAGAAACGCGACCTGCTGCGCGCCCTGATCGACGCCGAGGGCGAAGGTCTGAAAAACGCCATCATCTTCTGCAACCGCAAGACCGACGTGGACATCGTGGCCAAGTCGCTGGCCAAGCACGGCTACGACGCGGCGCCGATCCATGGCGACCTGGACCAGAGCCATCGGACCCGCACGCTGGACAATTTCCGCGACGGCAAGCTGAAATTCCTGATCGCCTCGGACGTGGCGGCGCGGGGGCTGGACATTCCGGCGGTCAGCCATGTCTTCAACTATGACCTGCCGTCCCATGCCGAGGATTACGTCCACCGCATCGGCCGCACCGGTCGGGCCGGACGGCTGGGCAGCGCCTTCAGCATCGCCACCCCGTCCGACGAAAAATACCTGGCCGCCATCGAAAACCTGGTCAAGCAGACCCTGCCGCGCGCGGCCCTGCCGGAAGGATTCACCGTGTCCGAAACCGACCGCAACGCAGGCCGCGACGACCGCCGTCCGGGCCGCGACAAGTCTCGTGGCCGCGACAAGCCCCGCAGCCGGGACGAGGAACGGCGAGAGGACCGCGCGCCCGAACCGCCTCGCGAGGAAGCCCGCCGCGAACCCGTCCGCGAGGAACGGCGCGACGAGCGGCCCCAGGATCGCGGCCATGACCGGCGCGACCCGTCCCGCGACCGGCGTGGCCGGCGCGAGGACAATCGCGGCCCCGCCGTGATGGGCATGGGCGACCACGTTCCCGAATTCATGCTGGTGGAACTGCGCCGCGCCCTCGCCTCGACCTCGCCGGACAGCGACGACCGGCCGCGCCCGGCCGAGGCAGCCGCCCAGCCCGAGGCGGAAGGCAAGGCCGACAAGCCGCGCCGCAGCCGCAGCCGCCGCAAGAAAGCCGAGCCTGCCGTGGAAACCGCAGCGGTCGAAACCCCCATCGACGCCGTAGCGCCCGAGGCCGCGCAGGACGCCCCCGCACCAGAAACGCCCGCAAGTGACCCCGTGGAACCGGCCACCCAGGCGCCGACGCCCGAAGCCCCGGAACCTGCCGCAGAAGCTGCCGCAGAACCCGTGGCCCAGGAAGCGCCGAAGCCCAAGCGCACCCGCCGCAAGAAGGCCGAGGTCGAGGCAGAGGCTCAGCCCGAAACCCCGGCCGAGCCTGCCGAAACGCCCAAGCGGACGCGCCGCAAGAAAGCCGAACCCGCTGCGGACGCCCCCGCCCCCGAGGCGGAAGCCGAAGCTGCCCCCAAGCCCAAGCGCACCCGCCGCAAGAAGGCCGAGGAACCCGCCCCTGTGGACAGTGCCGAAGCCGAGGCCTGATTTCCCGCCAATGCCCGGCCGTCCGCCCCTGCGGCAGCTCTGGATCCCGCTGGCCCTCGGGCTGGTCGCGGCGCTTGGCCTGCCGCCCTTCGGCCTCTGGATCGCCACGCCTCTGGCCCTGGCGATCCTGATCCACCGCGTCGCGCGACGGGGCGGGGTCTTCCTGCCGATGCTGGCGGCAGGGTTCGGCTGGTTCGCCCTGTCGATGTCCTGGATCGTCGAGCCGTTCCTGGTCGAGCCTGAAATCCATGGCTGGATGGCGCCCTTCGCCCTGGTCCTGATGGCCTTGGGCGGGGCGCTGTTCTGGGCCGTCCCAGCCGCGCTTGCCGCGCGCCTGACTGTGCCCGGCCCGTGCCGGGCCATCGCCATCGCGGCGTCGCTGCTGCTGTCGGACTGGCTGCGCGGCTGGATCTTCACCGGCCTGCCCTGGGCGCTGATCGGCCATGCCTGGATCGACACGCCCCTGGCGCAGACGGCGGCCTGGACCGGGGCACTGGGCCTTGGCGCGATCACCCTGACCCTGGCGGCGCTGCCCGCGCTGATCCGGCCGCTGCCCGCCGTGGTCTTGGCGGTCGCCTTGACCGGCGGGCTATGGAGCGCGGGTCTGGCGCGGCTGTCCCAGCCCCTGCGCCCGGACAGCCCCGCGCGCCTGCGGATCGTCCAGCCGAACGCCCAGCAGGATCTGAAATGGGATCCCCAATGGGCGGCGGTGTTTTTCCAGCGTCTTCTGGACCTGTCGGCGGAACCCGGCCGCCGGGACGTGGTGATCTGGCCCGAAACGGCGGTGAATTTCCTGCTGGAGGATGCCGACCCGGTGCTGCCCGCGATGGCGCAGGCGGCGGGCGCGCCCCTGGTCCTGGGCATCCAGCGGCGCGACGGCAGCCGGTTCTACAACAGCCTTGTCACGCTGAACCCCGACGCCACCATCGGCGCGGTCTATGACAAGTTCCACCTTGTCCCCTTCGGCGAATACGTCCCCTGGGGCGACGCCCTGGCGCGGATCGGCATCGGCGCCTTCGTCGCCCAGCAGGGCAACGGCTATTCCGCAGGCCCCGGCCCCGTGGTTATGCAAGTCCCCGGCATGCCCGATTTCCAGCCGCTGATCTGCTACGAGGCGATCTTTCCCCAGCACCTGCGCGGCCTGGACCAGCGGCCCTCCTGGCTGCTGCAAGCCACCAACGACGCCTGGTTCGGGAAATTCTCCGGCCCCTATCAGCACCTGGCCCAGGCCCGGCTGCGCGCCATCGAATCCGGACTGCCGCTGATCCGCGCCGCCAATACCGGCATCAGCGCGGTGATCGACCCGCATGGCCGGATCCGCCAGTCGCTGCCCTTGGGCGTGGCGGGCAAGATCGACGCCGCCCTGCCCGCGCCCCTGCCCCAAACGCCCTGGATGCGGTGGGGCAACGCCCCGGTGATCCTGCTGGCCGCTCTCATGCTCGGCTTGGCGATCACCCGCCGCCGGCCCGACCGAAACCTCCTCGCCTGACCGAATCTTCTGTGCCCAAATATCCGCAGGGGAGTCCGCGCAGCGGACGGGGGCGGCAGCCCCCGCCACCTTCAGTCCTTGAAGAACCGGCTGTCCTTCACCTGGTCCCAAGCCCAGACAACCTCGGCCAGCCGGTCTTCGTCCGACCGGTCGCCGCCGTTCATGTCGGGATGCAGATCCTTGACCAGCGACTTGTATTGCTTGCGGATCTCGACCCGCGTCCAAGTGTCCTTGGCTTCCAGGATGTCCAGGGCCTTGCGCTCGGTCGGGGGCAGCTTGCGGCTGGCCTTGGCGCGCGCCTCGGGGGCGGTGCCGTTGGCGCCCAGGATCTCCAGCGGATCGCTGACGCCGTGGCGCGCCCATTTGTCCTCGGCCGCGGCGCGGCCAAAGGGCTTGGTCGGGCGCTCCCAGACGGTCGCGTTGTCGATGAACTGCTGAAATTCCTCCTCGGACTGACCCTGGAAGTAGTTCCAGTTCGCGTTGTATTCGCGGACATGCTCCTTGCAGAACCAGAAATAGTCGTCCAGCTGCCGAGGGTTCTTGGGCGCGCGGTACTGGCCAGGCTCTTCGCAGCCCTGCTTGTCGCAGATCCGGGTCGAGGTCTCGAAGGCCCCCGACATGCCGCGACGGCCCTTGGTCTTGCGCTTCTTGTCCTTCGCGGCCGAAATGTCGAAGCCGAACGGGTCGTTACTGCTCATTGTGGGGCACCTTTGCGACTCGGAGGCGGCAGTTTAGGGTTTTTGACGCGACATGAAAGGTCTTGACGAATGATTGCCGATGAAATGCGCGACAGGCTGGCCGCGCTGCGCCCCACCCGGCTGGAGGTGATCGACGAAAGCGAAAGCCATCGCGGCCATGCCGGATACCGCGACGGCGGCCAGACCCATTTCCGCATCCGCATGGCCAGCCCCGATTTCGCCGGGCTGGGCCGGGTCCAGCGGCACCGGCTGGTGCATCAGGCCCTGGGCGACATCGTGCCCCGCATCCACGCGCTGGCGCTGGAATTGTCCGAGGTCTGATCCGTTAGCGCCTACAGCCTTGCCGCTGTCACGGTGCGCGCGTAGAACGCGCCCGAACTGTCGGAAAGAGGGATCGACATGACCGCCCCCAAGGATTTCAACGACCGGATGCTTTCGCTTGGCTTGGCCCGCGTCAGCGAGGCGGCGGCCCATGCCTCGGCCCGGCTGATCGGGCGCGGCGACGAAAAGGCCGCCGACCAGGCCGCCGTGAACGCGATGCGCGACCAGTTGAACATGCTGGACATCAAGGGCGTCGTGGTGATCGGCGAGGGTGAGCGCGACGAGGCCCCGATGCTGTATATCGGCGAGGAGGTCGGCACCGGCCAGGGACCGGAGGTGGACATCGCCCTTGATCCGCTGGAAGGCACGACGCTGACCGCCAAGGACATGCCGAACGCGCTGACGGTGATCGCCATGGCCCCGCGCGGCACGCTGCTGCACGCGCCCGATGTCTATATGGAAAAACTGGCCATCGGGCCGGGCTATCCGACCGACGTGGTCAGCCTTGAGATGACGCCCGCGCAGCGGGTCCGCGCCCTGGCCGAGGCGCGCGGCGTGAAGGACAGCGACATCACCGTCTGCATCCTGGAACGCCCGCGCCACGAGGATCTGGTGGCCGAGGTGCGGTCCACCGGCGCGGCGATCCGGCTGATCACCGACGGCGACGTGGCGGGCGTGATCCACTGCGCCGAGGCCGAACTGACCGGCATCGACATGTATATGGGTTCGGGCGGCGCGCCCGAGGGGGTTCTGGCGGCCTCGGCGCTGAAATGCATGGGCGGGCAGATGTGGGGCAAGCTGCTGTTCCGCAACGACGACGAAAAGGGCCGCGCGCGCAAGGCGGGCATCACCGATCTGGACCGCATCTATGCCCGCGACGAGCTGGTGACGGGCGATGTGATCTTTGCCGCGACGGGCGTGACGAACGGGTCCATCGTGGCAGGGGTCAAGCGTGAACCCGGCTATCTGACGACCGAGACGATCCTGATGCGGTCCAAGACCGGCTCGGTGCGGCGGATGATCTATCGCAACCCGATCAGGTAAGGGGGCCTTGCCCCCCAAGAGGGTATTTGGACAAAGAAGAAGGTGCAGGCGTGGCGTTTCTGGGGATCGAGCGGTCGCTGACGAATCGGCGATGGGTCGGCCCGGACGCCGAAACCGACCGGCTGGCCGAGGGTCTGGCGCAGCGCACCGGGCTGCCTTTGCCGGTGGCGCGCATCCTGGCCGAGCGCGGGGTCGAGGCCGAGGGCGCCGAGGGCTTCCTGACGCCGCGCCTGCGCGACCTTCTGCCCGACCCGCTGTCGCTGCGCGACATGGGGATCGCGGCGGAACGATTGGTCGCGGCTGCGGTCAAGGGCGAACGCATCGCCGTCTTTGCCGATTACGACGTGGATGGCGGGTCGTCGGCGGCGCTGCTGCTGGACTGGCTGCGCCAGCAGGGCCGCGGTGCGACCCTGTATATCCCTGACCGCATCGACGAGGGCTATGGTCCGAACGCGCCCGCCATGGCTGCCCTGGCCGCGGATCACGATCTGATCGTCTGCGTCGATTGCGGCACGCTGAGCCATGACGCTCTGGCCGCCGCCCTTGGCACCGACGTGATCGTGCTGGATCACCATCTGGGCGGCGAGACCCTGCCCCCCGCCCTGGCGGTGGTGAACCCGAACCGCGCGGACGAGGACGGATCTCTGGGTCATCTCTGCGCGGCAGGCGTGGTGTTCCTGACGCTGGTTCAGGCGGGACGCGTCTTGCGCGGCATGGGACGCGCCGAGCCGGACCTGATGGCGATGCTGGATCTGGTGGCGCTCGCGACGGTGGCCGACGTGGCGCCGCTGACCGGCGTGAACCGGGCTTTCGTGCGGCAGGGGCTGGCGATCATGGCCCGCCGCCGCCGCCCCGGCCTGGTGGCGCTGTCGGATGTGGCCCGCCTCGACGGGCCGCCCGCCGCCTTTCACCTGGGCTTCCTGCTGGGGCCGCGCATCAATGCCGGGGGCCGGGTGGGCCGCGCCGATCTGGGCGCGCTGTGCCTCGCCTGCCGTGATCCCCGCGAGGCGGGGCGGCTGGCCGCCGAACTGGACGGGCTGAACCGCGACCGCCGTGCCATTGAATCCGCCGTCCGCGACGAGGCCCTGGCCCAAGTCGAGGCGCGGGGTGATGCCCGCTTGTCCTGGGCCGCCGGTCCCGGCTGGCATCCGGGCGTCGTGGGCATCGTCGCCGCGCGCGTGAAAGAGGCGACCGACCTCCCCTCGGTCGTGATCGGGGTGGAGAACGGCATCGGCAAGGGATCGGCGCGTTCGGTGCCCGGCGTCGACCTGGGCCGCGCGATCCACCGGCTGGCGGATGAAGGCCTGCTGCTGAAGGGCGGCGGCCACATGATGGCTGCTGGCCTGACCGTGGCCGAGACGAAGATCCCTGCGGCGATGGAACGGCTGGCGGACCTGATCGCCGCCGATCTGGCCCAGCGGACGGGCGCGCGCGACCTGCGCATATCCGGCCTGCTGGAAGGCGCGGGCGCCACGCCGCAGATGTACCGCCAGCTTGAGGACGCCGGGCCTTACGGCCAGGCCGCCCCGGCGCCGCGCTTCGCCTTTGCCGACCAGGTGATCGACAGCGCGCAGACCATGGGCGACAGCCACCTGCGCCTGTCCTTCCGCAGCGCGGGCGGCCCGGCCTTGGAGGCCGTGGCCTGGGGGGCGATGACCGGCCCGCTTGGCCCCGCGCTGATCGGCGCGCGGGGACGGCGGTTCCATCTGGCAGGCAGGCTGGATCTGTCGACCTGGAACGGCCGCGAACGCCTGCGGCTGCGGCTGGAGGATGCGGCGCCTCTGTGACTGGTCAGCCGCGGCAAGCCCCGCTAACCTGCCCCGGACAATCGACAAGGGGACCGCGATGAAACTGACCTGGCTTGGACATTCCGGCTTTCGCCTGGAGATCGAGGATGCCGTGATCCTGATCGACCCCTGGATTTCCGGCAACCCGGTCTTCCCCGAGGGCGCCCGCACTGACGCCATCGCAGGTGCCACCCATGTCCTGCTGACCCACGGCCATGGCGATCATTCCGGCGACACGCTGGCCATCGCCAAGGAACTGAAGATTCCCGTCGCGGGCATCTATGACCTGATCAACAGCTGGATCACCCATCACGACATCGAGGGCATCGGCTTCAACAAGGGCGGCACCGTCGATCTGGGCGGGGCCAAGGTGACGATGGTCAACGCCACCCATTCCAGTTCGCTGGACGGCGCGGACGGGCCGATCTATGCGGGCCACGAATCGGGCTACATGATCGCGGGCGAAGGCCATGTGATCTATGTCTCGGGTGATACCGACATCATGGCGGACATGGGCTGGATGGGCGAATACCACCGGCCCGATATCGGCATCCTGTCCGCCGGGGGCCATTTCACCATGGACATGCGCCGCGCCGCCTGGGCCGCCAGGAAATATTTCGACTTCAAGACCGTGATCCCCTGCCATTACAAGACCTTCCCGCTGCTGGAACAATCGGCGCAGGCGCTGATCGACGGGCTGCCGGGGGTGCGGGTGATCGAACCCCAGGTCATGAAGGCGATCGCGTTGTGAGTTTCCAGACCTTCGACGCCCCGGCGGGCGGCGGCGACCACGCGGCCCGGCTGGCGCAACTGCGCGCCCGGCTGGCAGCCGACGGCCTGGACGCCTTTATCATCCCCCGCGCCGACGCCCATCAGGGCGAATACGTGGCCGATGCCGATGCGCGGCTGGCCTGGCTGACGGGCTTCACCGGCAGCGCGGGCTTTGCCGTCGTGACGCCCGACCGCGCGGGCGTGTTCATCGACGGACGGTACCGCGTGCAGGTCAAGGCGCAGCTGGATCTGGACCATTTCACGCCGGTCCCCTGGCCGGAAACCAAGCCCTCGGACTGGCTGCGAGAGGCCTTGCCTGCGGGCGGACGCCTGGGCTTCGATCCGTGGCTGCACACCCGCCAGGAAATCGAGACGCTGGACAAGGCGCTTGCCGACAGCGGCATCGGCCTGATCGCGGTGGACCGCAACCCGCTGGACGCGATCTGGACAGACCGCCCCGCCCCGCCGGTGGGCCGGGCGCGCGCCCATGACGACGCGCTCGCGGGCGAAACCTCTGCCCAAAAGCGCGCCCGGCTGGCCGCGCAACTGCGCGACGAAGGGCAGGCGGCGGCGCTGCTGACTCTGCCCGATTCGATTTCCTGGCTGCTGAACATCCGGGGCAGCGACGTGCCCAAGAACCCCATCGTGCAGTCCTTCGCGGTGCTGTCGGATGACGGTCATGTCGCCCTGTTCGCGGACCCGGCCAAGTTCGACGACGCCTTGCGCGCGCATCTGGGCAACCAGGTCGCGATCCTGCATCCCGAGGGCCTTTCCGCCGCGCTGCTGGATCTGGAAGGCCCGGTTCGCCTCGACCCCGCCTCGGCCCCCGAGGCGGCGTTCCGCCTGCTGGACAGCGCCAACACCCGGATCGCCCCTGCCACCGACCCGGCGATCCTGCCCAAGGCGCGCAAGAACGCCGCCGAATTGGAGGGGATGCGCGCCGCACATCTGCGCGACGGCGTGGCGATGACGCGGCTGCTGGCCTGGCTGGACGCGCAGAGACCCGCCGACCTGACCGAGATCGACGTGGTGGAAAAGCTGGAAGCCCTTCGCCGCGAGGCCGGGATTACCGATATCAGCTTCGACACGATCTGCGGCGCCGGGCCGAACGGCGCCGTCGTCCATTACCGCGTCACCCGCGCCACCAACCGCCGCCTGGCGCGGGGCGAGGTGCTTTTGATCGATTCGGGCGGACAATATCCCGACGGCACCACCGACATCACCCGCACGGTGGCCCTGGGGTCGCCGCTGCGGGATGCCGTGGCCCCCTATACAGCCGTCCTGCGCGGCATGATCGCGATCAGCCGGGCGCGCTTTCCGAAAGGTGTGGCGGGCGCGCATCTGGACGCCTTGGCGCGGCAATACCTATGGTCGCAGGGCCTGGACTACGATCACGGCACCGGCCACGGCGTGGGCGCGGCGCTGTGCGTCCACGAAGGCCCGGCGCGCATCAGCCGGGCCAGCACCCTGCCCCTGGAAGCCGGGATGATCCTGTCGAACGAGCCGGGCTATTACCGCGAAGGCGCCTTCGGCATCCGCATCGAAAACCTGATCGCCATCACCGAGGCGGAATCCGAACCCGGCCGCACCATGCTGGGGTTTCAGACGTTGACGCTGTGCCCCATCGACCGCCGCCTGATCGACATCGCGGCGCTGTCGCGGGACGAAATAGACTGGCTGGACGCCTATCACCTGCGTGTCCGCAATGCGCTGTCGCCGCACCTGAACGATGAAACGCGCCGATGGCTCGAAAAGGCGACCCTGCCCCTGGAGACTTCTTCTTTGTAAAAATACCCTCGGCGGTCCCGGCACGGGGCTTCGCCCGTTCGTCGCAGAAAAACGTCCACTGGACCTTTCCTCCGGGCGCTTCTTACCCCCCGCCACCGCGGGGCGCAAATCACAGTGCGTCGAGGATCCGTGCCGCCTCGGTCTTGCAGGACGTCAGTGCCCCCCGATCCTCGCCCGGAAAGAACCGCGCGCGCACGGCGGTCGGCATCGGCGCGGGCTGGGCGATGACGACGCGCGGCCCGACCGCAGCGCTTTCGGCCTGCCAACTGCGGGCCAGGGCGATCTGGCCCGCCTTGGTCGCGCCGTAGGCCCCGAAGAACTTCTCCCCGGCGCGCGGATCGTCGAAGAACAGCGCAGTTCCCTGACGGGCGCGCAGCAGCGGCTCCAGCAGCGCGATCAGCCCGCGCGTCACGTCCATGTTGACCAGCACCGACTTTGCCCAGTCCTTGCCGTCCACATGCGGCGCGGGGGCCAGGGGCGCCGCATGGATCGCGCAATGCGCCCACAGATCCAGCCCGCCCCAGCGGCTCAGCACGGCCTCGGCCAGTTGCTGCATGGCGGGCGCCTCGGCCACGTCCATGGGCGCAAGCGTCGCGCTGCCGCCCGCGCGGCGGATGCGGTCGTCCAGTTCCTCCAGCGCGCCGACTGTCCGCGCCACCGCCAGAACGTGATAGCCGCGCGCGGCCAGATCCTCGGCCAGGGCAGCGCCCAGGCCGCGCGATGCGCCGGTGATCAGCGCGATTTTGGGTGTCTCTGTCATGGCTTGTCCCTTGCCACCGGCCCGACGCCTTCGCAAGGCGCGCCATGCAAAAAGGCCCCCGAAGGGGCCTTTGAAAACCTGCGACCGATCAGCGCGCGCCTACATCCACATAGTCGCGCTTGCCTTCGCCCACATAAAGCTGGCGCGGGCGGCCGATCTTGTTCTGCGGATCGGCGATCATTTCCTTCCACTGCGCGATCCAGCCCACCGTCCGCGACAGCGCGAAGATCGGCGTGAACATCGAGGTCGGGAAGCCCATCGCCTCCAGGATGATGCCGGAATAGAAATCGACGTTGGGATACAGCTTCTTCTCGATGAAGTACTCGTCCTCCAGCGCGATCTTTTCCAGCTCCTTCGCCACTTGCAGCGTCGGGTTGTCATGGACGCCCAGCAGGTCCAGAACCTCGTCGGCGGATTCCTTCATCACCTTGGCGCGCGGGTCGAAGTTCTTGTAGACCCGGTGGCCGAAGCCCATCAGCTTGAAAGGATCGCTCTTGTCCTTGGCGCGGGCGATGAATTCGGGGATCCGGTCCACCGTCCCGATCTCGCGCAGCATTTCCAGGGCGGCCTGGTTGGCCCCGCCATGCGCCGGACCCCACAGGCAGGCGATCCCCGCCGCGATGCAGGCGAAGGGATTGGCCCCCGACGACCCCGCCAGGCGCACGGTCGAGGTCGAGGCGTTCTGTTCGTGATCGGCGTGCAGCGTGAAAATACGGTCCATGGCACGGGCCAGGGCCGGGTCCACATGGTATTTCTCGGCCGGGACCGAGAAGCACATGTGCAGGAAATTGCTGGCGTAATCCAGTTCGTTCTGCGGATAGACGAAGGGCTGGCCGATCGAATACTTATAGGCCATCGCGGCGATGGTCGGCAGCTTGGCGATCAACCGGATCGAGGCGACCTCGCGCTGCCAGGAATCGTTGATGTCGGTCGAATCGTGATAAAAGGCCGACATCGCGCCGACCACGCCCACCATGGTCGCCATGGGATGCGCGTCGCGGCGGAAGCCGCGGAAGAAGTTGTGCATCTGTTCGTGAACCATCGTGTGACGGGTCACGCGACGCTCGAAATCCTCCATCTGCTCGGCGGTGGGCAGATCGCCGTACAGCAGCAGATAGCAGACTTCCAGGTAATGCGACTTGGCGGCAAGCTGTTCGATGGGATAGCCGCGATACCACAATTCGCCCTTGTCGCCGTCGATGAAGGTGATGGTCGAATCGCAGCTTGCGGTCGAGGTGAAGCCGGGGTCATAGGTGAACACATCCGCCTGCCCGTACAGCTTGCGGATGTCCAGCACGTCCGGTCCCTGGGTGGGATGAAGGATCGGCAGCTCGTATTCGGCGTCGTTGATCTTGAGTGTGGCGGTCTTCGCGTCGGCCATCCAAAGCGTCCTTTCCGGCTGGGCCGGGCCGACCTTTGCGCGCGCGGAGGGCGACTTCGCAGGGACGACCCTGGCATGTAAGGGCAGGCGTCAGCCTGCCAATTCCGTCTGGTCCTGAAGCCGGGCCAGCGATTCCTCGCGGCCTAGCGCCGTCATCATGTCGAACACGCTGGGGGTTGTCGTCCGGCCGGCCAAGGCGGCGCGCAACGGCGCCGCAAGTTTGCCCAAGCCCACGCCGTTCTCCTCGGCGACCCGCTTGGCCGCCCCCTCCAGCTCGTCTCGGGTCCAGCTAACATGCTGCACTGCGGCAGTCAATGTGGACAGCATACCACGGGATACCGTGTCCAGAGACTTCGACGCTTTTTCGTCCATCTCGACCGGCCGGTCGATCAGGGCGAATCGCGCCTGGTCCAGAAGTTGCGGCAGGGTTTTCGCCTTTTCCTTCAACGCCGGAAGCGCTGCGGCGACCCGATCCCTTTGACGCTGCGTCAGCGCAGGTGCCCCGGTTTCCGACAGGAAATCGTCCAGGGCAGCCAGCAGATCCGCATCCGCCATGGCGCCGATATGGTGGCCGCTCACATGCTCCAGTTTCTTGAAGTCCAGCCGCGCGGGCGCCCGGCCGATGCCCGGCAGGTCGAACCAGTCGCGCGCCTGGGCGTCGTCGAACAATTCGTCGTCGCCATGGCTCCAGCCCAGCCGCGCCAGGTAATTGCGCATCGCCGCAGGGGGATAGCCCAGGGCCGCGAATTCATGCAGGCCCACGGCGCCGTGGCGTTTCGACAGCTTCTTGCCGTCCTCGCCGTGGATCAGCGGGATATGGGCGAAGACCGGGCGCGGCCAGCCCATCGCGTCGAAGATCTGCACCTGCCGGAAGGTGTTGGTCAGGTGGTCGTCGCCCCGGATCACATGGGTCACGCCCATGTCGTGATCGTCCACCACCACCGCCAGCATATAGGTGGGCGTGCCGTCCGAACGCAGGATGATCATGTCGTCCAGCTGGTCGTTGGCGACCCGGACCTGGCCCTGCACGGCATCGTCGATGACCGTCTCGCCGTCGCGCGGCGCGCGCAGGCGGATCGCATAGGGGCGGTCCGGCAGGTCGGTCGCGTCACGCCAGGGGCTTTGGAACGGCTGGCGGGGGTTGGCCTCGCGCCAGGCGGCGATTTCCTCGGGCGTGGAAAAGCACTTGTAGGCCGTGCCGTCGGCCAGCATCTGGCGGGCGACGGCAGCATGGCGGTCGCGGCGCTCGAACTGGCTGATCGGATCGCCGTCCCAGTCCAGGCCCAGCCAGGCCAAGCCCTTCAGGATCGCCTCGGTCGCCTCGGGGGTGGACCGGGCGCGGTCGGTATCCTCGATCCGCAGCAGGAACTTGCCGCCCCGGCCGCGCGCGTAAAGCCAGTTGAACAGCGCCGTGCGCGCCCCGCCGATATGCAGGTATCCCGTCGGGGACGGCGCGAAGCGGGTGACAACCTGGGTATCGGACATGGCGGCCTTCCTTGGGTCGATGCGGCATTAACGCTTTGGTAAGCAGTCCATGCCATCCTTCGCGGCAGGAATAGAGAAGCCGGTGCGAAAGGACAAGAATGGCTGCCGCCCAGGGCGACATCACCGCGCTGCCGGGGTTTTCCGGCGCGCGGGCCGCGCCGCGCCCTGCGGCAGCGCGGCCCGCCCGGATGGCTGCCACGCAGCGCGCCGGTCTGTTCGCCTGGGTGCCGGTCTGCATGGCGGCGGGGATCGCGCTGTGGTTCGCCCTGCCCGTTGCGCCAGGCGTCAGTATCTGGACCGCGCTTGGCCTACTGGCGTTGGTGGCGCTTGCGGCGGGACGGGTCGCGCTGCCTTGGGCCGAAGGCGGGCGGATCGGCTGGCCGCTGGCCGACGCGCTGCGGATCGGGTCCATGGCGCTGTTGCTGGGCATCCTGGGCTTCGGCCTGATCGGGCTGCGGTCGGCGATGGTTGCCGCGCCGGTGATGGAATGGCGCTATTACGGCCCCATTGAGGGGCGGCTGGTGGACATCGACCGTTCCGCCCGCGACCGGATCCGGCTGACGCTGGACCGGGTGGGGCTGCGGGACACCGCGCCCGACCGCACCCCCGACAAGGTGCGGCTGTCGCTGATGGACCAGACCGACCCGCTGCCGCCCCTGGGCCGGCGGGTGATGCTGACCGGCCATCTTGGCCCACCGCCCGCCCCGGCCTCTCCGGGCAGCTTCGATTTCCGCTGGCTCGCCTGGTTCGAGGGGCTGGGCGCCGTGGGTTATACCCGCACCCCCATCATGACTGTGGAACCGGCCCAGGGCGGCCTGTGGGCCATGCACCGCGCGCGCATGGCGGTCAGCCGGGCGATCCAGGACGGAATCGGCGGCCAGGAAGGCGCCGTCGCGTCCGCGTTGATGACCGGCGACCGCTCGGGGATCGAGGAAGCCACGAACGAGGTCATGCGGGCCTCGAACCTGTATCACATCATCTCGATTTCCGGGCTGCACATGTCGATGCTGGCGGGCTTCGTCTATACCGCCCTGCGCATGGCCTTGGTGCTGGCGCAGGGCCTGGGCGCCCCGCTGCCGCAGGCGGTCCACAAGCTTGCGGCGCTTGGCGCGCTGGCCGCGTCGGCCGCCTATCTGTGGCTGTCGGGCGGCGGGGTCGCCACCGAACGGGCCTTCGTGATGGTCGCGGTGATGCTGCTGGCGATCATCGCCGACAGGCGGGCCGTATCGCTGCGCACCATCGCCCTGGCCGCGACCATCATCCTGATCTATTCGCCCGAGGCCGTGACCCATCCCGGCTTCCAGATGAGCTTTGCGGCCACCGTCGCCCTGATCCTGTCGGCCGGTCCCTGGGCGCGGGTGTCGCCGCATATGCCCTTCTGGCTGCGGCCGGTGGCGATGCTGATCGTGTCGTCGCTGGTGGCATCCATCGCCACCTCGCCGCTGGCGGCGGCGCATTTCAACCGGATGGCGCAATACGGGTTGCTGGCGAACCTGCTGGTGGTGCCGGTGATGGGCGCCCTGGTGATGCCTGCGGGCGTGATCGGCGCGCTGCTGGCCCCGATCGGGCTGGCGGGTCCGGCGCTGTGGGTGATGGGCCTGGGCACCCGCTGGATGCTGTGGGTCGCGGACTATGTGGCGGGCCTGGGCGGCGCGGTCACCGCCCTGCCCCTGCCCCCCGCGCCGGTGATCCCGCTGATGTGCTTCGGCGCGACGCTGGCGGTGCTGTGCTGGCAGGGACTGACCCTGCGGCGCAGCCTGGCGGGCGCGGGATTGCTGGCCGGGATGGCGATGCTGGCGGCCTCGTGCGCGATCTGGCTGACCGCCAGCCGCCCGCTGCTGCTGGTCGCACCCGAGGGCGAGGCGGTCGGTCTGATGACGGCGCAGGGCCGGGCAGCTTCAAAACCCTCGGGCGGAGCCTTCGTGGTCAGTACCTGGCTGCAAGAGGACGGCGACATCGCCACGCAAGAGCAATCGGCCGCCCGCCCCGCTTGGCAGGGCGACAAGCGCGACCGCATGGCCGCGCTGCCGCAGGGCTGGCAAATCTGGCATTTCACCGGCAAGGGGGCCGAGACCCGCGCCCCCGCCGCCTGTCAGCCAGGGCGCATCGTCGTGGTCGCGGCAAGGGTCAAGGGGGGCGACTGGCCCTGCCTGATGCTGGACCAGTCGCGCTTGCGGGAAACCGGGGCCATGGCCATCGGCTTCGATGACGACGGCCCGGTCCTGNCGCCGCGATCCGGGCTGATCAGATCCCCGCGTCGATGATCGCGCGGGCCAGGACCGGCACCGTATGCTGGTTCAGCCCGGCGATGTTCAGCCGCGAATCGCCGACCATATAGATCGCCGCGTCGGTTTTCAGCTTCTGGACCTGTTCCGGCGTCGCGCCCAGACGCGAGAACATGCCGCGATGCTGGCCGATGAAGTCGAAGCGGTCGCTGCCCGACAGAACGCGCAGTTCGGACGACAGTTGCGCGCGCAGCCCCAGCATGGTGTTCCGAACCTCCTCCAGCTCGGCGGCCCAGTCGGCGCGCAAGGCCTCGTCCGTCAGGATGGTGCTGACGATCCGGGCGCCATGGTCGGGCGGGAAGGAATAGTTCTGGCGGTTCAGGAACGCCATCGAGCCTTGCGCCAGATCGCGCGCGGCACTGTTTTCCGCCAACGCGAACAGGATGCCGGTGCGTTCGCGATAGATGCCGAAGTTCTTGCTGCAGGACGCGGCGATCAGCACCTCGGGCAGGCGGGCGGCGATCAGGCGGGTCGCCTCGGCATCGGCATCAAGCCCGTCGCCGAAGCCCTGATAGGCTAGGTCGATCAGCGGGATGGCGCCGGATTTTTCAAGGATCGCGGCGATCTCGGCCCATTGCTCCGGCGTCAGGTTCGCGCCGGTCGGGTTGTGGCAGCAGCCGTGCAGCAGCACGATGTCGCCCTTGCCGGCCTTGGCGATGTCGGCCTTCAGCCCGTCGAAATCGACGCCGCGCGTCTCGGGGTCGAAATAGCGGTATTCGACGAAGGGCAGGCCCATGAACGTCATGATCGACAGATGGTTGGGCCAGGTCGGGTTCGAGACATGGACCGTCACCCCCGGATTGGCCAGCCGCGCCAGTTCCAGCGCCTGCCGGATCGCGCCGGTGCCGCCCACCGTCGCCAGCGACGCCAGCCGGTCCGAGGGCACGTCCCGCAAAACCATCCGCGCCATGGCGTCGCGGTAATCCGTCTCTCCGGCCAGCCCGGTATAGGCCTTGGTCGTCTGGGTTTCCCAGATCCGCTGTTCCGCCGCCTTGACCGCCCGCATGACCGGCGTCACCCCCTGCGGATCCTTGTAGACGCCGACGCCCAGGTCGATCTTGCCCTGCCGGGTATCGGCCTTGAATTCCTCGATCAGCTTCAGGATCGAATCGGGGGCTTGCGGTTTGAGGTTCGACAGCATCAGGCGTCTCCGGTTGCGATGGGCAGGTCGGGGAAGCTGCCCCATTCGGTCCAGCTTCCGTCGTAAAGTGAGTGGTTGCGGTGCCCGATCCGCTCCAACGCCAGGGACAGCACGGCGGCGGTAACGCCGCTGCCGCAACTGGTGATGACGGGCTTTTTCAGATCGACCCCGGCGGCCTCGAATTCCGCGCGCAGGGCCTCGGGCGCCTTCATCGTGCCGTCGGCGTTCAGCAGCCGCCCGAAGGGGACGCTCTTCGCGCCGGGGATATGGCCGGACCGCAGGCCGGGGCGCGGCTCGGGCGCCTCGCCCCGGAACCGTTCGGCGGCGCGGGCGTCGACGATGTCGTGATCGCCCAGCTTGCTGGCGGCGGCGACCTGGGTCACGTCGCGCACCAGCCCCGCCTGGCGCTGCACGGTGATGTGGCGGTCGCGCAGGATCGGCGGCATGTCCTCGGTCGGGCGGCCCTCGGCCTGCCACTTGGCGAAGCCGCCGTCCAGCACCGCCACGTCGGTCTTGCCCATCAGCCGGAAGGTCCACCAGGCCCGCGCGGCGCTGCGCACGTCGGAATTGTCATAGATGACGACCTGATGCCCGTCGCCCACGCCCATCGCCCGCATCCGGGAAATGAACAGTTCCACCGGCGGCGCCATGTGCGGCAGGGCGGACCGCTTGTCGGAAATCGCGTCGATGTCGAAAAACCGCGCGCCGGGAATATGCGCCGCGTCATATTCGACCCGGCCGTCGCGGCCGGTGGCGGGCATGTGCCAGCTTGCATCCAGGATGCGCAGGTCGGGATCGTTCAGATGCGCCGCCAGCCATTCGGTCGAGACCAGCGTTTTCGGATCGTCCTGCATGGCCCTCTCCGCTCATGATGCGGGCCTGATCTACAGGGCGATGCCCGCCCGCGCAATGGCCTGTCAGCCCTGCTTCAGCAGCCGCTGCTTCTGGCGGTTCCAGTCGCGCTTGGCGTCGGTTTCGCGCTTGTCGTGGTTCTTCTTGCCCTTGGCGACGCCGATCTTCAGCTTCACGATGCCGCGGTGGTTGAAATACATCACCAGCGGCACCAGCGTCATCCCCTCGCGCCCGACGGCCTGCCACAGCCGCGCCAGTTCCTTGCGGCTGACCAGCAGCTTGCGCTTGCGGCGTTCCTCGTGCCCGAACACGCCGGCCTGCTTGTAGGCGGCGATATAGCCGTTGATCAGCCACAATTCGCCATCCTCGACCGAGGCATAGCTTTCGGCGATGTTCGACTGGCCGGTACGCAGGGACTTCACCTCGGACCCCGTCAGGACGATCCCGACCTCAAGGTCGCTTTCGATGAAGTAATCGAAGCGCGCCCGCCGGTTCTCGGCGATGATCTTGTAGTTCTTGTCGGGATCCGTGGCCATGGCTGCGTTAGATAGGCGGGCCGCCGGGGTCTGTAAAGGTCGCCGTAACCAAGGGCGCTTTTGCAAAAGGAACCGGCGGACCGTCCGGCCCGCCGCTTCGCCTTGGTGGTCAGGACGACCGGAAACCTCTCAGGCCAGGTTTTTCCGGCGGCGCAGCGCGGCAAAGCCGCCACATGGCGATGCATTATGCAACCTGGGAGATATATTCCCCCATTGTAACTCATCCCTACGTCTGCCTGTTCCGCCGTTTTCCAGATCAGAATTCCAGGACAGCGCGAATCAGCGAAACATTGGCCTGCGAATATAAATAGATTATTCAGACCAAATATAACAAAAGTTAATACATTAAATCCGACAAAAATAGTTTACCCGCATTCTCCTTCCCTGCCGACGCCAAAGCCGCCCCAAATCGTGCATTGCAACAAGGCTCTTTGATAAGCATAAGAAATCAGCGCGAACCGCTTTGTCGGACTGATAAAGGATAACCCATGCAGCGGGGGCCGCTGAACCTGATTACAGACATCCCCGGCCTGCGCGTCGGCAATGCCACTGATCCGCGCCTGAAATCCGGCGTCACGGTCCTGACCGGCGACAAGCCGTTCACGGCGGCCGTCCATGTCATGGGCGGGGCGCCGGGGACGCGGGACACCGACCTGCTGGCCCCCGACAAGCTGGTGGGCGGGGTCGATGCGCTTGTGCTGTCGGGCGGGTCGGCATTCGGGCTGGCGGCCTGCGACGGGGTGATGGCGGGACTGCGCGCGGCAGGGCGCGGCTTTGCCGTGGGCGCGGCGCGGGTGCCGATCGTACCGGGCGCCATCGTCTTCGACCTGCTGAACGGCGGCGACAAGGCGTGGACGCAGAACCCCTATCCCGCGCTTGGGCGGGCTGCCTTCGAGGCCGCCGGTCCGGATTTCGCCATCGGCACGGCGGGCGCGGGGACCGGGGCCACGACCGGGAACCTCAAGGGCGGGCTGGGATCGGCCTCGGCGGTGCTGGCCAGCGGCGCGACGGTGGGCGCGCTGGTCGTGGTCAACGCACTGGGCCGCGCCACGGTCGGCGAGACCCGGCATTTCTGGGCCGCACCGTGGGAGCTGGATGCGGAATTCGGCGGGCTTGGCCTGCCAGCCGTCTTTCCGGCCGATCACGAACCGCAGCCCGCCAAGCGGATGGGAGAGGCCACCACCATCGCCATCGTCGCCACCGACGCGGCCTTGGACAAACCCGCGCTGCAACGGCTGGCGACCGCCGCGCATGACGGCATGGCGCGCGCGCTTGTCCCCAGCCATACGCCCCTCGACGGCGATCTGGTCTTTGCGGTCTCGACCGGCGCAAGGCCGCTGGCCGATCCGGTCGCCGATCCGTTCCTGTTGGGCCATGCCGCCGCATCCTGCCTGGCGCGGGCGATTGCGCGGGCGGTCCATGCCGCCAGCCCCCAGCCGGGCGATGGCCAACCCTGCTGGCGCAGCCTGCGCGCCTGAAAAGGGCGACGTGCAAGCCGCACGCCGCCCCATCAGAGAGAGGGTCGCCAAGAGGGAAGCTTGACGATGCCTGTCCAACGCAGCCGATTGCCATTGGTTCACCGCTTTCGCCCTATGCGCGATTTTTTTCCGATCCGCGCGGCCCTGCGGCGATCTTTTGACATCGCCGCGACCGCGTGCTGATCATGGGCCAACCCGAGGAGAAGCCCGATGACCAAGCATTCAACCGACCTGAAGACCCTGCTGCGCGACCCCTCGCTGCTGGAGACCCGCGCCTTTGTGGCGGGCGAATGGGTCGATGCGGCGGACGGCGCCACCTTCGACGTGCGGAACCCGGCGCGCGGCGACGTGATCGCCAAGGTCGCCGATCTCAGCCGCGCCGAGGTTGCCCGCGCCATCCAGGCCGCGGCCGAGGCGATGAAGGGCTGGGCCGCCCGCACGGCCAAGGATCGCGCGCAGGTGATGCGCAGGTGGTTCGACCTGATAATGGAAAACCAGGACGACCTGGCTCGCATCCTGACCGCGGAAATGGGCAAGCCCTTCCCCGAGGCCAAGGGCGAGATCGCCTATGGCGCCAGCTTCATCGAATGGTTCGGCGAGGAAGCCAAGCGCGTCTATGGCGAGACGATCCCCGGCCACCTGCCCGACAAGCGCCTGACGGTGATCCGTCAGCCGATCGGCGTGGTGGGATCGATCACCCCCTGGAACTTTCCCAACGCCATGATCGCCCGCAAGGCCGGTCCCGCCCTGGCCGTGGGCTGCGGCTTCGTCGCCCGCCCCGCCGCCGAAACCCCGCTGTCGGCCCTGGCGATGGCGGTGCTGGGCGAACGCGCGGGGCTGCCCAAGGGGATCCTGTCGGTCGTCACCTCGTCACGGTCCAGCGAGATCGGCAAGGAGTTCTGCGAAAACCCGCTGGTGCGCAAACTGACCTTCACCGGCAGCACCGAGGTCGGGCGGATCCTGCTGCGCCAGGCCGCCGACCAGGTGCTGAAATGCTCGATGGAGCTGGGCGGCAACGCGCCCTTCATCGTCTTCGACGACGCCGATCTGGACGCGGCGGTCGAAGGCGCGATGGCGTCGAAGTTCCGCAACAACGGCCAGACCTGCGTCTGCGCGAACCGCATCTATGTCCAGGCGGGGGTTTACGACGCCTTTGCCAAGAAGCTGGCGGCGGCGGTCGACAGGCTGCGCGTGGGCGACGGGCTGGAGGAAGGCGTGACCACCGGCCCGCTGATCAACGAAAGCGCCGTCGAAAAGGTCGAGGAGCATATCCGCGACGTGCTGGACGGCGGCGGCCAGGTCGTCACCGGCGGCGAACGGATCGAGGGGCTGTTCTTCAAACCCACCGTCGTCACCGGCGTCACCGACCGCATGAAGGTCACGACCGAGGAAACCTTCGGCCCCCTCGCCCCCCTGTTCCGCTTCGACACCGAGGACGAAGTGATCGCCAAGGCCAATGACACGATCTTCGGCCTGGCCTCGTATTTCTACGCCCGCGACATCGGCCGCATCACCCGCGTGCAGGAAGGGCTGGAATACGGCATCGTCGGCGTGAACACCGGCATCATCTCGACCGAGGTGGCGCCCTTCGGCGGCGTCAAGCAGTCGGGCCTGGGCCGCGAGGGCAGCCGCCACGGCATCGAGGACTATCTGGAATTGAAATACATCTGCCTGTCGATCTGACAGATCGCAACGATTTCCGCCGCTTGAGGGAACACAAGGTGGGCCGGGCGCATTGACAGGCGAAGCCCCGCCCTTCCGGTTCCAGCGGGGTCATCTGGAAAAAGGGGAAGTGCATGGAAGGTTTTGGCTGGATTCTGTCGATCATCTTGGGCGCCATCGCGGGCTGGATCGCAGAAAAGATCATGAAAAGCGACCACGGCCTGCTGCTGAACATCATCCTGGGCATCGTCGGCGCGCTGCTGGGCAACTGGCTGGCCCGCGCGATCTTCGGCACCACGGCAGGCGGCGCCATCGGGCAATTGGTCATCGCCGTCATCGGCGCCTGCATCCTGATCGCCCTGGGCAGGCTGATTCGCCGCAATACCTGAAGCAACAGGATGGAAAAAGGCCGGTGCGGAACGCCGCACCGGCCTTTTTCATGCGCGGACGAGATACGCGATCAACGGCCCCGGCCGTCCTCGTCCTCGTCATCCTCGTCCCGGTCGGGCAGGTTGAAGAAGCTGTCGGCGTTCAGGTCAGGCTCCGGGGTCTTGTCTTCGTCCCGCGTCAGCGAGAAATTCTCCAGCCCCGCGATGGACGAGGGCAGGCGCGGCTCATCGCTCATGGCCAGCGAGGTTTCGGTGCTGACCAGCTTGCGGCGTTCGTCATCGCTCATCACCTCGCCCGAACCGCTTTTCTTGGCGGCCTTCTGGACGGCGGCGTCCAGTTCGGTCTGGCGGCACAGGCCGAGGGCCACCGGGTCGATGGGCTGCATGTTCTGGATGTTCCAGTGCGTGCGCTCGCGGATCGAGGCGATGGTCGGCTTCGTCGTGCCCACCAGCTTGGCGATCTGCGCATCGGCCAGTTCGGGGTGGAACTTTACCAGCCACAGGATCGCATTGGGGCGGTCCTGCCGCTTGGACAGCGGCGTATAGCGCGGCCCGCGGCGCTTTTCCTCGCCCTCGGCGGCGGGGTTGTGCTTCAGGCGCAGGACATAGGTCGGGCTGGCCTCGCCCTTGCGGATTTCCTCGGCGTCAAGCTGGTTCGAGGCCACCGGATCATAGCCCTTGACCCCCGCCGCCACGTCGCCATCGGCGATGCCCTGCACTTCCAATTCGTGCAGGCCGCAGAAATCGCCGATCTGCTTGAAGCTCAGCGTGGTATTGTCCACCAGCCAGACGGCGGTCGCCTTGGCCATCAGCGGCTTGCTCATGTCAATCTCCTTCGCATGTCAGCCCCGAACAATAGGCGGCTTCGCCGGAAAAACGGCTTTTGGCGGCTGCCATTCCTCGTTTTCGGGGGGGAATTGACAGGTGATATAGCGATTCTGCCGCGCGGGGAAAAGAGGATTCGCATCCTCGCCATGGACGACGCCCCCGCCGCCATGCAAGGTGGCGGCATGAAACACGCGCTGCTGTTCCTGATGCTGCTGGCCGGCCCCGCCCGATCCGACGGGGTGGCGGGGGATTTCGACTATTACGTGCTGTCGCTCAGCTGGCAGCCAAGCTGGTGCCGCACCACCGGCGACGGGCGGGACGCGCGCGAGTGCCGCCGGGGCAGCGGTCGGGACTTCACCGTCCACGGGCTCTGGCCGCAATACGAACAAGGCTGGCCGGATTACTGCAGCACCGGCGAACGCGACCCCTCCCGACGCGAGACGCAGGCGATGGCAGACATCATGGATCCAGGCCTGGCCTGGCATCAGTGGCAAAAGCACGGCCGCTGCTCGGGCCTGTCGGCGCGCGACTATTATGCGACGCTGCGCGCGGCTGCCGAAGGGATCGCCATCCCCGCGCCCTTCGACGATCTGCCGCGCGACATCACCCTGCCCCCTGCTGTGGTCGAGGACGCCTTCATCGAGGCGAACCCGGATCTGGCGCCCGACGGCATCACCGTCACCTGCAAGGCCGAAGCCCTGGCCGAAGTCCGCATCTGCCTGACCCGCGACCTGCAACCGCGCGACTGCGCGCCGGACGTGCGGCGGGACTGTTCCCGGCCGCGCGTCCTGATGGAACAGGTGCGCTGAAACAAAGGGGCGCTGCCCCCGTCCTTCGGACTCCCCCGGGATATTTTCGCACAGAAGACGGTGGCGTTCAGAGTTTCTTAACCTGTTGGCGTGATCATGGGCGGGCGGTACAGGCGGGGACGCCGATGACCGCCACAGGAGATGCCACAGACCTTGGGGACGAGCGCCCGCAAGGTCTGTGTGCCTGCCTGTATCTTCTGTGCTTCAAATATCCCCGCCGGAGGCTCCTGCCGGTGCCTCAGTCGGCATCGCCCGCCACCTTCAGCACGATCTTGCCGATGTGCTGGCTGCCTTCCATGCGCCGATGGGCCTCGGCCGCGTCCTTCAGCGCGAATTCGCTGTCGATCGTGACCCTGACAGTCCCGGCCGAGATCAGCGGCCACAGGCTCTTGCGCAGCGCCTCGGCGATCTCGGCCTTGGCGGCATCCGATTGCGGGCGCAGGGTCGATCCGGTGACGGTCAGGCGCTTGGCCATGATCTGCGCGAAGTTCAATTCGACCTTCGGCCCTTCCAGGAAGGCGATCATCACCAGCCGCCCGTCCGGGGCTAGGGCGCGGATGTTCCTGGGGATATAGCTGCCGCCGACCATGTCCAGGATCAGGTCGGCGCCGTCCTCGGCCGCGATGACCTTGGTGAAATCCTGCGTGCGATAGTTGATGGCGATAGCGCCCAGGGCCGCGATGGCCGCGCATTTCTGGTCGCTGCCCGCCGTGGCGAAGACGCGGGCGCCCAGGGCACGGGCGACCTGGATCGCCATCATGCCGATGCCCGACGTTCCGCCATGGACCAGGAAGCGCTCGCCCCCGGTCAGGCGGCCGCGCGTGACCACGTTCGACCAGACGGTGAAGGCGGTTTCCGGCAGGCAGGCGCCGTCGCGCAAGGACAGTCCATAGGGGATGCGCAACGCATGGTCGGCATGGCAGACCGCATATTCGGCGTAGCCGCCGCCCGGCAGCAGCGCGCAGACCTGTTCGCCCTTTTTCCAGCGGGTCACGCCCGCGCCCATGCCGACGATCTCGCCCGAGGCTTCGAGCCCCGGTAAGTCGGAGGCATCGGAGGGCGGGGCATAGCTGCCCTGGCGTTGCAGCACGTCGGGGCGGTTGACCCCGGCATAGGCCACCCGGATCAGAATCTGGTCGTGGCGCGGCACGGGGACCGGACGGCTGGTCACGCGCAGCATGTCTGCATCGCCGGGAGCGGCGATCTCGACCGCGGTCATGGCGTCGGGGAACATTCTCTCTCCTTACGGCCGGGCAGGTCGCGCGACTGCGGCGCGCGGATCCAGCCCAGGGTCATCGAGGCCAGCGTCGCCGCCCCCGGCAGCTTGCGCAAGGTCGATTTGACCTGTTCGAACCGCATCACCCCGTCGATGCGGCGGTCGATGAAGGCGCGGGTTTCCGCATGGTCCGGCGAATCGTCGCCCAGCCAGAACAGCACCGTGGCGCTGATCACCGCCGACAAGGTGGCGCGCTTGGAGTACCAGTTCACGTCGCGCGAGGTGTCGCCGAGGCCCGTCCAGATCACATCCGCCGTTTCCCAGACCAGCCGCGCGGCCAGTGCCGCGTTCTGCGGCAGCGACAGGGTAGCTGCCCCTGCGCGCACCAGTTCGGCATCGACCAGCATCAGCCGCCGCCAGATCGCCTCGGCCACGCGGTCGCGGAACCGGCCGCCCGGCGGGGTCTGGGACAGGCTGTCGCGCAGCATCGCGTCCGCGCGGCGGTGATAGGCGGCGGCCAGCCCCGCGCCGCCCTGCGGAAAATGCACCCGCGCCAGGTCGGGCGACATGGCCAGGTCGCGCGCGCCGGCCATCAGGGCGCGGTCGTTCATGCCTTCGAACGGGACATGGGTCAGGGCGGCGTCAAGAAGCGCGTCGCGGTCGGTCCGGGTCATGGCAACCTCTCTGGTCTGGACAAGGGCGCCCGGCTTTGATAGGGGGGCGCATCCTGCAATCTTGCAACTCTAACCTAGGAAGGTGGTGACAACCACATGCAGGTCAATGTTCGCGACAACAACGTCGAACAGGCGCTTCGTGCCCTGAAGAAAAAACTTCAGCGCGAGGGTGTGTTCCGCGAAATGAAGCTCAAGCAGCATTTCGAGAAACCGTCCGTGAAGAAAGCCCGTGAGCAGGCCGAGGCCGTGCGCCGCGCCCGCAAGCTGGCGCGGAAGAAGGCGCAACGCGAAGGCGCTCTCTGAACGCAGCGCGAAGGCGTCCTGCAAGACGACGCGATCTTCGTTTCAGTCAGACCCCCGCGGCACAAGCTGCGGGGGTCTGCGTATCGGCCCCCTACCGAAGCAGGTGCAGGTCCAGGGCATCCGCCGTGGACGGCCCCATCAGAGAGCCGTGGTTTTCCTGCGGATAGGGGCGATACATCACGTCCAGTCCCCGGATCTCCGACAGGATCCGCACCAGCGACGTCGGATCGTGGGGGTGGTTTTGCCGCGCCCGGCCTGCCTGGGCGATCATCACCTGGATCCCAGGATCGACCCGTCCGCCCGCCGCCGCGACCCCCCCGGCGAAAGCCGCCGCCTCGCGCTGCGATTCGCCCGCGTTCCACCAAACCGAGGGGTCGGCGGCGACATGGCGGGCGAACAGGTGCGGACGGTTGAACAGCGCGTGCAGCACGAACAACCCGCCCAGCGAATGGCCGTAAAGGGTCATGTCGCCCTGATCCAGCGGATAGCGGCGGGCCAGTTCCGGCAGAAGCTCGTCCCCGATCATCGCCAGGAACGCCTCTCGCCCTCCGGTCAGGCGGTCGCGCGGCGCGCTGCGATAACCCAGGATCGGCAGCACCGGCGCCATCGCGCGCGAAGTCAGATCCGCCCAGCGGCGGTTGGCACCTTCATAGCTGATGCCGAACAGGATCACCGGCGCCCCCGGCGCGCGGGTTTCCCGATGGGTCCAGAACTGCGGAAAGGTGGTGGCCCCGTCCAGCGACAGGATCACGGAATAGCCCTGCGGCGGCGGCGGCGCGTCGGGCAGGCCCACGAAGATGCGCCATTGCCCGCCTTCAGGACCAAAGGCGAAATGGCTGGCGCGGGGATGGTCGATTTCCGGGGGCGGGTCGCGGCGGCGCGGCTGGGCCCCCGCGGGGGTTGCCGCCGTGGCGGCCAGCAGGACCAACAGATGACGGCGGTTCATGGATTACACCGGGATCGCCGTGGTGCGGAACACCGTGCGCAGCGCGAAGGACGAATGCATCTGCGCCACGCCCGGCAGGCGGGCCAGGTGCTGGCGGTGGATGCGGGCGAAATCGTCGGTATCCTCGACCACGATCTTCAGCAGGTAATCGGCGGATCCGGCCATCAGGTGGCATTCCAGCACGTCGGGGATCGCCCGCACACCCTTTTCGAAAGCCTCCAGCACCTCGTCCGCCTGTCCGGACAGGGTGATTTCCACGAAGACGGTGGTCTGGCGGCGCAGCTTGCGCGCGTCCAGCAGCGCCACATAGCCGTGGATCACGCCGGCTTCCTCCAGCCGCTGGACGCGGCGATGGCAGGCGGACGGCGACAGATGCACCCGCAGCGCCAGTTCGGCGTTGCTGATTCGGCCTTCCTTCTGAAGCAGGGCCAGAATGCGGCGGTCTATTGCATCGAGATCGGACATGGCGGGATAATCTTCGACCCAGCGGGAAGGTGCCAGGGTTTTTTCGTCGTCACCGACCTGGGCCGCGCCTAATCTCCGCAACATCTTGCGGACGGTCGGTGCCACACTGGCTCAAAACAAGGGAGGATGAACATGAAGATCGGTTGCCCCAGGGAAATCAAGCCGCAGGAATTCCGCGTCGGCATGACGCCCGCCGCCGTGACTGAGGCCGTCGCCAAGGGTCACGATGTCGTCGTGGAAACCGGCGCGGGGCTGGGCGCGGGCTTCACGGACGAGGATTACGCCGCAGCCGGGGCGGGGATCGCGCCGGACGCGGCCTCGGTCTTTGCGGCCGCCGAGATGATCGTCAAGGTCAAGGAGCCGCAGGCCGCCGAACGGGCGATGCTACGCGACGGGCAGGTGCTGTTCACCTATCTGCATCTTGCCCCCGATCCCGAACAGACCCGCGACCTGCTGGCCTCGGGCGTCACCGCCATCGCCTATGAGACGGTGACGGACGCGCGCGGCGGGCTGCCTTTGCTGGCGCCCATGTCCGAGGTCGCCGGGCGGCTGGCCCCGCAGGTCGGATCCTGGGCGCTGCAAAAGGCCAACGGCGGGCGCGGCGTCTTGCTGGGCGGGGTGCCGGGCGTGCGGCCCGCCAATGTGGTGATCATCGGCGGCGGCGTGGTCGGCACGGCGGCGGCGCGGGTGGCCGTGGGCATGGGCGCGAATGTCACCGTCACCGACAGATCGGTGGCGCGGCTGTCATACCTGGACGACATCTTCATGGGGCGGCTGACCACGCAATATTCCAGCGCGGCGGCCACGGCCGACCTGATCCGCACGGCGGACATGGTGATCGGCGCGGTGCTGATCCCCGGCGCGGCCGCGCCCAAGCTGGTGACGCGCGACCAGTTGTCCACCATGCAGCCCGGCGCGGTGCTGGTGGACGTGGCCATTGACCAGGGCGGCTGTTTCGAGACATCCCGCGCCACCACCCACCAGGATCCCATCTATGAGGTTGACGGCATAGTGCATTACTGCGTGGCCAACATGCCGGGCGCGGTGGCGCGCACCTCGACCCAGGCGCTTGGCAATGCGACGCTGCCCTTCCTGCTGGCCCTGGCCGACAAGGGCTGGCGGCAGGCGGCGCAGGACGATCCGCATCTGCGCGCCGGGCTGTCCACGCATGGCGGCCGCCTGACCTCGGCCCCGGTGGGCGAGGCCCTGGGGCTGGAGGCGATCACCCCCGACCGGCTTCTGGCGCAGTAAGCAAGGCGCCCGGCGCGGGCGAACCGCGCCGGGCAATGGATCAGGCGCGGGGCGCCGGGTGGTCCTGCCAGCCGGTGCGGTCGGCCAGCAGGTCGCGGATCTGCGCCAGCAGTTCTTCCTGCGTGGGGGCGGCCACGACGACCTCTTCCTCTTTCGGTTTGGCGGCGATGGTCTGAAGGCGATTCACGGCCTTGACCAGCAGGAACACCGCCCAGGCGATGATCAGGAAGTTCAGCACCGCCATCGCGAAGGAACCATAGGCAAAGACCGCCGCGCCGGAATTGCGGGCCGCCGCCAGGCTGGCGCCTTCGGGAACATTGCCCGACAGGACGAAATACTTGTTGGTGAAATCGACACCGCCGGTCAGCAGGCCCAGGATCGGGTTGATAAGATCGGCCACCACGGAATTCACGATCGCCGTGAAAGCCGCCCCGATGATGATGCCGACGGCAAGGTCGATGACATTGCCGCGGGCGATGAATTCCCGGAATTCTTTGATCATGACGCTGTCCCTTGTTAACGCGCGTTCGCCATGCGCAAAGCATGGGGCGCGCGACATCAAAAGGCAATTCCGCACGGTTTGCATGGGGAAAACGTGCGGCGTCAGGCCCGCCTTGTGTCAGGCGGGCCACATGCGTCAGACGGGTGCGGTCAGTTCGCCGAGGCGGGTTCGGCCTCGGCCAGCTTGGCGTCGATGACGGCCTTCATGTCGTCCCAGGGCTGGTTCTGAACCTTTTTGCCGCCGATGATGAAGGTCGGCGTCGCCTCGATCCCGTCGGCTGTGGCGTTCTTCTGGAAGGTTGCGATCAGCTGTTCGGCCTTGGCGGTGTCTTCCCAGCAGGCGGTCATCTGGTCTTCGGTCATGCCCGCCTTCAGGCCGATCTTGCGCAGGTTGGCCGCGATCTCCTCTCCGGTGCCGCCGGCCAGCCAGTCCTTCTGTTCGTCGAACAGCATGTGGGATACGGGATAGAACTTATCGTCCCCGCCGCAGCGCGCCAAGACGCCCGCCCACAGGCCCGGCTGGTCGAAATACACGTCACGCTGGATGAACTTCACCTTGCCGGTATCGACATACTCGGCCTTGAGCTTCGGCCAGTTCTCGGCATGGAAATTGGCGCAATGGCCGCAGGTGAAGCTGGCATATTCGACGATGGTCAGGGGCGCGTCCTCGGATCCCATGGCGATGTCGGGCAGGGTCGCGGTCGCGTCGGCGTCCTGGGCCATCGCGGCGGGGGCGGCCAGGGCAAGCGCCAGGGCCGCGACGGCGAAACGGGTCAGCATGGAAAATCCTTTCGGTGGTTCCGGTGTCGTTTGGTTTCGATGTTCAGGGCCAGCAGCGCCATCGCCTGCGCCAGGGCCGGATCCTGGAACTGACGGCCGATGCGGTCGGCCTTTTCGACGATCTGCGGATCGGGCGGCGCGGCCTGGGCGGGGGCCGGGGCAAAGACCGCCTGCCCTTCGGCGAATCCGCTGGCCGCCGTCTGGGTCAGCACGATCCGCTGCACCGCGTTATAGCCATAGCAGGCGTTCACCCGGTCGCGCAGCTGCGGCAGCTGCATTTCCACCAGCGGCGCGACGGGGCCGGCGGTCAGCAGCGTCAGGGTGGCGCCGAACCCGCCGCGCGCGTGGCTGATGCGCACCGGCCGGGTCATCCCGGCAAGCCGGGGACCGGCGATCTCGGGCCAATGGGTCAGCAGACGGGCCATGGCGAATCCCCGCCCCTCGGCCGCCTTCTGCACCCGGTCGGCCAGCAGCGCCGACGCTTGCTGGAAGCCGCGCCTGCGGCTTGCCTGGGGGTTGCGGGGACGGTCGGACGCTTTTGCCATCTTTGCCTGGTGCATTGTCACCCCCATATCCTTAATCAGCCCCGGCGCGGGATGAAAGCGCGTCCGGAAAGCGAGGGACTGAATATTGCGTGACACCAAGGTGATCGCCCCGCATCTGCTGGACTGGTACGACCGCCACGCGCGCGTCCTGCCTTGGCGCGTCCCGCCGGGCGGCGGGCCGAATGGGGCCGCGGCCGACCCCTATCGTGTCTGGCTGTCCGAGGTGATGCTGCAACAGACCACCGTCGCGGCGGTCAAGGCCTATTTCGAACGCTTCACGACGCTGTGGCCCAGCGTGCAGGATCTGGCCGCCGCGCCGGATGCGCAGGTCATGGCCGAATGGGCGGGGCTTGGATACTATGCCCGCGCCCGCAACCTGCTGGCCTGCGCTCGGGCGGTGACGGCCGCGGGCGGGTTTCCGGACACGCGCGACGGGCTGCGGGACTTGCCGGGGATCGGGGCCTATACCTCGGCCGCGATCGCGGCGATCGCCTATGACGCGCCGGAAACGGTGGTGGACGGCAATGTCGAACGGGTGGTGGCGCGGCTGTTCGCGGTGGAAACGCCCCTGCCCGCCGCCAAGCCCGAACTGGTGGTCCTTGCCGAAACGCTGACGCCCCGCAATCGGCCCGGCGATTACGCACAGGCGATGATGGATCTGGGCGCGACGATCTGCACGCCGCGCAGCCCGGCCTGCGGCATCTGCCCGCTGATCGACGATTGCGACGCCCGTGCCGCAGGCATCGCCGCCAGCCTGCCGCGCAAGACGCCGAAGGCTGCCAAGCCCGACCGCAGCGGCATCGCCTGGGTCGCCCGCCACGGTGACGCCGTGCTGTTCGAGGAACGCCCGGCCAAGGGCCTGCTGGGCGGCACGCTGGCCTTCCCCTCGGCCCATTGGGACGGACGCGACCTGCCACCGCCCGGCATCGCCGCCTGGCGAGAGATCGGCCATGTCCGCCATGTCTTCACCCATTTCACCCTGTCCTTGCAGGTGATGCTGGGCGATCTGGACGGCCCGCCCACGCGCGGCCGCCTGGTGCCCCTGCGGCATATCGACCGCAGTTCCCTGCCCGGCCTGATGCGCAAGGTCTGGGATATGGCGCGCGCCGACATCGCTGCGTAATGTCCTGTGGATGAGCGATTCAACCCCCAGCAGACCGCCCGCCGCCGCGCCCTTCTGGATGTCGGTGGTGATGCTGCCGCTGGTCGCCTTGGCCGCCTGGAATGGCGGGTTGTGGTGGATGCTGCTGCCCGGTTACGCCTGGTATCTGACCATCGCGCTTGACGGGGTGCTGGGCCTGAATCCGGCGAACCCGGATCCGGGGACCGAAACCCGCGCCCTGTTCTGGCACCGCGCCGTCACGGTGATCTGGTTCCCGCTGCAATTCGCGGCGATCTTCGGTTCGATCTGGTATGCGGCCCATTCCGGGCATCTGTCGGGGCTGGAAAAGCTGGGCCTGTTCTTCGGCATCGGCGTGCTGTCGGGCAGCATCGGCATGGTGTACGCCCATGAGCTGCTGCACCAGAAGACCGCCGTCGAACGCTGGATGGGCGACTTGCTGCTGGCATCCACCCTGTATTCGCATTTCCGCACCGAGCACCTTCTGGTCCATCACGCCTGGGTCTCGACTCCGCGCGACGCCGTGTCGGCGCGCTATAACGAGGGGTTCTATCGCTTCTTCGCGCGGGTGCTGCGCGACGGCCCGCGCAGCGCCTGGCGGGCGGAAACCCGGCTGCTGGCGCGGGCGGGCCGCAGCCCCTGGGACCGCCGCAACCCGTTCTGGCGATACGCCGCGCTGCAAGGGGCGATGATCGCGCTGGCCATGGCGCTTGGCGGGGCGCAGGGGCTGGCGCTGTTCCTGTTCCAGGCCTTCGTCGCGATCTGGCAGCTTGAACTGACGAATTACGTCGAACATTACGGCCTGACCCGCAAGCATCTGGGCAAGGGGCAATACGAGCCTGTCCTGCCGCGCCACAGCTGGAACGCCAGCCATAGGGCGTCGAACTGGCTGCTGATCAACCTGCAACGCCATTCGGATCATCACACCAAGCCCGACCGGCGGTTTCCGCTGCTGCAAACCTATGGCGCGGACCAGGCGCCGCAACTGCCGCTGGGCTATCCGGCGATGACCTTCGTCGCCATGGTCCCGCCTTGGTGGCGGCGTCGCATGAACCCGCGCGTCCGGGCGTGGCGGCGGCAATTTTACCCCGAGGTGACGGATTGGGGACCGTATAACCGGGGCGAACTGCCGATGCCGAGGAATGCGCTGTAGGGACCGATCACTGGCGAAGGCCCTCGCCTTCGCCACGCCGCGACATCGCCACCGGAACCGCCGGGCCTTCAACGCCCGGCCAGCGCCCGCCCTGCCCCCGGCGGGCGCTTCACGCCCACCGGGTCGGGCGCCGGCCTCTCGTGGTCGCGGGACGGCACCGTCTCTGATGGCAAGGTCGCATGGCGGACGGGGGAAACGCAGTGCGTTTCCTTGTCCCGTCCGGTCAACGTCACGGCACAATCACCCGCGTCCCCGGCGCAGCCCGCCGGGCGATCCACATCAGATCCCGACGCGCGAAGGCAATGCAGCCCTCGGTCCCGAAACCGGGCCTGCGCCACTGATGCAGGAAGATCGCCGATCCGCACCCCGGCACCGCATCGGGCCAGTTCCAGTCGGTGGTCAGGATCAGGTCATACAGCGGATCCGCCCTCCGCAGCCGTTCATGGCTGGCGGCCAGCGGGGCGCGGGCATGATGGTTATACCCCGGATGATCCGGCGCATCGCACCACAGATCGCCCGGCCCGATGGGTCGCGCCCAAGGCGCGGGCGGGGGCAGACGGTCGGGGCGGTACCACAGCCCGGTGATCCGCCAGATCCCGGCGGGGGTGGCGCCGTCGCCCTCGCGCTTGTCGCGGGTCACGCCGCTCTTGCCGATGCTGCAAGGAAACAGCCGCCCCCGGAACCGCACCCCCTGCGGCGTCAGGACCAGATCGCCCGGCGTCACAGCAGATGCCCCGATTTCGCCGCCTTGGTGTCCAGATAGCCGGTGTTGAAGCGGTTGCGGCCGACCACCAGCGGCACACGTTCCGCCACGGCGATGCCGTGGCTTTCCAGCATCGCGACCTTGCGCGGGTTGTTCGTCATCAGCCGCGCCGCCGAAAATCCCATCCGCCGCAGCAGCGCCGCGCCGATGCGGAAATCGCGCTCGTCATCCTCGAACCCCAGCCGGTGGTTGGCCTGCACCGTATCGAATCCCTGGTTCTGCAACGCATAGGCGCGCATCTTGTTGGCCAGCCCGATCCCCCGGCCTTCCTGGTTCAGATACAGCAGCACCCCCTGCCCCGCCTGACCCATCGCCGCCAGCGCGGCATGAAGCTGCGGGCCGCAATCGCATTTCAGGCTGCCCAGCACATCGCCGGTGAAACAGGCCGAATGCAGCCGCGCCAGGACCGGGGCGTCCCTGGGGGGATCGCCGATCTCGATGGCGTAATGTTCGGCCCCGCCATCGTCGGGGCGGAAGATGTGCAGGCGCGATTTCTCGGCCGCGGCCAGCGGCAGGTTGGCGGCGGCGACCGGGGCCAGGGCCGCCTCATGCGCAAGCTGCGCCAGCAGCGGGCCGGGCGCAACCTGGGTCAGACCGGGCAGCGGCGCGCTTGCCACCACCAGAACGGCGGGCAGAAGCTGCGCCGATTTCGCCAGCGCCAGTCCGGCCAGATGCGGCGTCGCGTCGCCGTCGCGTTCCGTGAACAGCGGCCCCTTCATCGGCGTCATCAGATCGCCCGAGGGATCGGCCAGCGCCCGCAGCCAGGCATGGTCGGCCTCCGGCGGCACGATCACGCGGGCCAGCCCGTCGTCATAGGCCCGCGCCTTCAGCGTCTCGGCCCGGCGTTCGGTCATGGCCAGCACGGGCCGACCCAGGACGCGGATCGCGTCCAGCCGTGCGGGCGACAGCGTTTCCACCGCCGCGACCAGGTGCCCGCCGATCATCACCGGCAGGCCCATGCGCAGATCGGTCCGCGCGCGGGACACGACCTCGGTCAGGGTGGGGATCAGGCTCATGGACGGTCCCGGAGTTTTGAAACAATTTGAAACATAAGCATCCATGCCGACAACTCCATGTGAGATTTCCGACATGATGCTGGACGGGCGGCGCGGCCTCGCCCACGTCTTTGCGCAACAAGAGACAGGAGGCAACATGCCCGGACTGAAAAAAATCCTGCTGGTCGATGACGAGGAAGACCTGCGCGAGGCCCTGGCCGAACAATTGACCGCCACCGACGACTTCGACGTGACCGAGGCCGGCAGCGGCACCGCCGCCGTCGAGGCCGCCAAGGGCGCGATCTTCGACCTGGTGATCCTGGACGTGGGCCTGCCCGACACCGACGGGCGCGAGTTGTGCAAGAAGCTGCGCAAGCTGAACGTCAAATGCCCCATCGTGATGCTGACCGGCCACGACACCGACGCCGACACCATCCTGGGCTTGGACGCGGGCGCCAACGATTACATCACCAAGCCGTTCAAGTTCCCGGTCCTGCTGGCCCGCCTGCGCGCGCAGCTTCGCACCCATGAACAGTCCGAAGACGCGATCTTCCAGTTGGGGCCGTACACCTTCAAGCCGGCGATGAAGATGCTGATTGACCAGAAGGACCGCAAGATCCGCCTGACCGAGAAGGAAACCAACATCCTGAAATTCCTGTACCGCGCCCAGGACGGGGTAGTGGCCCGGGACGTGCTGCTGCACGAGGTCTGGGGCTATAACGCGGGCGTGACCACGCACACGCTGGAAACCCACATCTATCGCCTACGCCAGAAGATCGAACCCGATCCCAGCAATGCGCGCCTGCTGGTGACGGAATCGGGAGGCTATCGGCTGGTGGCGTGACGTGGCTTAACGGTCAAGTCATACCGCCGCAATTCGTCCAGCAATGCCGTCGTCCCCCGGTGTCGTCGCTGGCTGTCCGCGCGCTGCGGCGACACCGATCTACGCGTCCATGCAAGCTTGCCCATGACGGCCTTGTCGGGGTTCCGCCGTTCTCGGCGGACGTCTGACGCTGCGTCGCAGGCGGCAAAAACCGGATCGGCCGCGCCGCGGTAAAGCGTGCTTGCCCAGGCTCCGGGAGGGCCGCGTCCGTGCGCGTCAGAAATCCAGGCCCAGATCCAGCACGGGCACCGAATGGGTCAGCGCACCGACCGAGATATAGTCGACCCCCGTCGCCGCAACCTCGGCGATGCGCGGCAGGCGCATGTTGCCCGAGGCCTCCAGCACCACGCGGCCCTGGGCCATGGCGACCGCGCGATGCAGCGCGGCGGTGTCCATGTTGTCCAGCAGGACCACGTCGGCGCCGCCCTCGTCCAGGACTTCGGCCAGTTGGTCCAGGTCGTCCACCTCGATCTCGACACGCATCATGTGCGAGGCGCGGGCCTTCACGGCCCCCAGCACGGCGCGGATGCCGCCGCCTGCCGCGATGTGGTTGTCCTTGATCAGGATCGCGTCGGACAGCGAAACACGGTGGTTGAAGCCGCCGCCATGCAGCACCGCCTGCTTTTCCACCAGACGCAGGCCCGGCGTGGTCTTGCGGGTGCAGGTGATGCGGGCGGCGGTGCCGCGCGTCTCGGCCACGAAGGCCGCCGTCATGGTGGCGATGCCCGACAGGCGGCCCGCGAAATTCAGCGCCACCCGCTCGGCCGACAGGATCGCGGCGGCGTCGCCCTCGATCCGGGCCAGCGTGTCGCCGGGGGCGAAGGCGGCGCCGTCGGGGACCAGAACCTCCAGCCGCAGGGCCGGGTCGATCAGGCGGAAGGCCAGGGCGGCAAGCTGCATCCCCGAGGCGGTGCCCGCCTGGCGCGCGCGGATGGCGCCGCGGGTGCGGGTGCCCTGCGGGATCACCGTGCGGGTGGTGATGTCGCCATGCGCGCCCAGATCCTCGATCAGGGCCGCGCGGACCAGGGGTTCCAGGATCAGGTCGGGCAAGGGCGGGGTCATGACGGCTCCGGTTCGGGGATGGGGCGCAGCGCCAGGGCCTCGGCCAGGGTCATGCGGCTGCGGCGGGCATCGGGCAGCGGGTCGGGAAAATCGGTGCGGCAATGGGCGCCCCGGCTTTCCTGGCGGGCCAGGGCGGCGGCGCAGATCAGCGTGGCGGTCGCGGTCATGTTGGCCAGGCGCGGACAGTCGGGCTGCGCGGCCTCGATCCGGGCGATGCCGCGCAAGGCTTCCGTTAGACCTTGGGCGTCGCGCAGCACGCCCGCGCCTGCGGTCATGGCCTGGCGCAGGCGCGCCACCAGGACGGGATCGGGCGGCGCGGCGGGGGCCGGATCGGGCAAGGCGACCGGGGCGGCAGGCGGGCCGTCGCGGCCGATCGACAGCGCCGCCCGGCGCGCGAAGACCAGGGCCTCCAGCAACCCGTTCGAGGCCAGGCGGTTCGCGCCGTGCAGCCCGGTCGAGGCCGCCTCGCCGCAGGCCCAGAGGCCGGGCAGGCTGCTGCGGCCATCCAGATCGGTGGCGATGCCGCCCATATGGTAATGCGCCGCCGCCGCGACCGGGATCGGCCGGCGCGCAGGGTCGATGCCCGCCCGCGCGCAGGCCGCCACCACGGCCGGGAAATCCGCCGCGATGCGGGGTCCGAGCGCACGGCAATCCAGCGCGGGATGGCGGCCCGCCCGGGCCTCGGCATAGACGCCGCGGGCCACGATGTCGCGCGGGGCCAGTTCGGCATCGGGATGCAGCGCGGTCATGAAGCGGACGCCCAGGGCGTTGACCAGATGCGCGCCTTCGCCGCGCAGCGCCTCGGTCGCAAGGGGCGCAGGATCGGCGCCGCTGGCGATGGCGGTGGGGTGGAACTGCACGAATTCCGCGTCCGAGATCACCGCGCCCGCGCGGGCGGCCATGCCCAGGGCCTCGCCCCGGATGCGCGGCGGATTGGTCGTGACGGCGTACAGCCCGCCCGAGCCACCGCCGGCGATCAGCACCGCCGGGGCCGCCACCGTCACCGTTGCCGATCCCGAGGACCGCGCCAGGTCGATCCCCGCCACGCGGCCGCCGTCCGTCCGCAGCCCGGTCGCCACCCAGCCCTCGGCCACCTGGACCGAGGGCGCGGCCCGGATGGCGGCGGCCAGGGCGCGCATGATCTGCGCCCCCGCCTGGTCGCCCTGGACGCGGACGACGCGGGCCAGGCTGTGCGCGGCCTCGCGCGACAGGACATAGCCGCCCGCCGCGTCGCGGTCGAAGGGCGTGCCCAGCACCGTCAGGCGCAGGATGTGGTCGCGCGCCTCGGCCGTGACCAGCCGGGCCACGCCGGCATCGACAAGGCCCGCCCCCGCCCGCAGCGTGTCGGCGGCGTGCAGCGCGGCGCTGTCGGCCGGATCCATCGCCGCCGCGACCCCGCCCTGCGCCCAGGCGGAACTGGCCCCCTGGCCCAGCGGATCGGGCGAGATCATCAGCACCGGACGCGGCGCCAGCACCAGCGCCGCATACAGCGCAGCCAGCCCGGCGCCGACGATCACCACGCGGTCGGTGCGGATCATCGGATCAGGCCGCCAGTTGCCGCGACAGGTCGATCATCCGCTGCACCGCCCGCCGCGCGGGGGCGGCGATGGCTGGGTCCACCTCGACCTGGCCGGTCATGGAATGCAGCGACCACAGCACCTTTTCCAACGTGATCTTCTTCATATAAGGGCACATGTTGCACGGCCCCAGGAACTCGACCTCGGGGTGGGCGTCCGAGATGTTGGCCGCCATCGAGCATTCCGTGACCAGCATCGCCTGCCGGGGCCGTTCGCGGCCCACCCAGTCGATGATATGCGCGGTCGAGCCTGCGAAATCGGCCTCGGCCACCACGTCGGGGGGGCATTCGGGATGGGCGATGATCTTCAGCCCCGGATACCAGCCCCGGAAATCGCGCAGATCCTGCGGCGTGAAGCGTTCGTGGACGATGCAGGCCCCGTCCCACCAGACGATGCGCTTCTGCGGCACCTGCTTGGCCACGTTCTGCGCCAGCCATTTGTCGGGCGTCATGATGACCGTGTCGCCGGGCATCGCCGCGACGATCTGCGCGGCGTTGGACGAGGTGCAGCAGATGTCGGACGCGGCCTTCACCGCCGCTGTGGTGTTGACATAGCTGACCACCGGCGCGCCGGGGTATTGCGCGCGCATCTGCGCGATCCCCTCGGCGGTGATGGATTCGGCCAGGGAACAGCCCGCCTCCATGTCGGGCATCAGCACGGTCTTGGCGGGGTTCAGGATCTTCGAGGTTTCCGCCATGAAATGCACGCCGCATTGCACGATGATGTCGGCATCGACCCGCGTGGCCTCGATGGCCAGTTGCAGGCTGTCGCCCACCACGTCGGCGATGCCGTGATAGATGTCGGGCGTCATGTAGTTGTGCGCCAGCACCACCGCGCCCCGTTCCGCCTTCAGCCGATTGATCGCCGCCACATAGGGCGCGGCCATGGCCCAGTCGGGAAAGGGCATCACCCGGTCCATGCGGGCATGGATATGGGCCATGTCGCGGGCCAGATCGACCGAGGGGGCCAGATCGTAATGGGCCGCCAGTTCGGCGCGGATGGTCGTCACGTCCAGCAAGATCGGCTCCTCCCGGCGGCGCCGATGATGGCGCGGCCCCGATTGATGGTGGCTGGCGGCTGTCCTAGCGGTTCATTGACGCTGCGGCAACGATGATCGTTTTCGGGGCCTTGCCCGGCCTGCGGATCGGTCATCGGGCCTTCACAAGCCTCAACAGCGTCATCATGCCCAGGGGCGGCAGGGTGCATTCCTCGGCAAGGGTCAACCGCGCTTCGCCCAGCACGCGGCTGCGGTCAAAGTCCGAATGCCAGCCCAGCAGGTCGGCCAGCGGCGCGGCGATCCGTTCGGCCCAGGCCAGCGCACCCGCCTTGCGCGCGAAATGGTTGACGATCACCACGCTTCCGCCGGGGCGCACCACGCGGGCGATCTCGGACATGACCTTTTCCGGTTCCGGCACCACCGAAATGACATGCATCGCCGCGACGTGATCGAAGCTGTCATCCGGGAAGTCCAGGTCGCGGGCATCCATCCGGTGCAGCGCGACCACGTTGCGCAGCCCTTCGGCGGCGACCTTGGCGCGCGCCTTGTCCAGCATCTCGGCGCTGTAGTCGACGCCGGTGACCGTGACGCGCCCGTCATAGTGGCGCAGCGCCAGGCCGGTGCCCACCCCCACCTCAAGGACGGAACCGCCCCGGTCGCTCAGCAGCGCGGTGGCCCTGCGGCGCCCGACCTGCGTGATCGCCCCGAAGGTGCGGTCATAGATCGGCGCCCAGCGGGCATAGGATCGTTCGACTGCCTGAAGTTCCATTCATTCCACCTTTCGTGCGGACCGCCGCCGAAGTCTGGTCCATTCCCGCGCCAGCAGCAGCAAATAGCCAAGGTCCAGAAGCACCAGCGTCAGCCAGGGATAGGTCAGCAGCGCCGCCCCCAGCGCCACCACGGCCAACAGCAGCAGCCGCGCCTGTTCGGGGCGGATGCTGACCGGGCGCAGCGCGGGAGTCGGCAGGCGGCTGATCATCAGCGCCCCGACCGCCATCATCCACAGCGCGCAGGCCGGACCGGGCAGGACCGCGGCGGGGATGAGCTTGGCCAGGAAGATCGGCAGCAGGGCCAGCATCGCCCCGGCGGGCGAGGGCACGCCCGCGAAGGAGGTCTTGGGCAGGGCCGACGCCAGCGGGTCGCGGCTGCCGATGTTGAACCGCGCCAGCCGCAGCACGCAGGCCACGGCATAGAGCAGCGCGGCGATCCAGCCCGCACCCCCGGTTCCGTCGAAGGCCCAGAGATAGAGGACCAGCGCAGGCGCCACCCCGAAATTGACGAAATCACACAGCGAGTCCAGTTCCGCGCCCATCGCGCTTTCGCTGCGCAGCCGGCGGGCCAGCCGTCCGTCAAGGCCGTCCAGCATGGCCGCCAGCAGGATCAGGGCCGCCGCCTTGTCGAATTCCCCGGCAATGGCCAGGCGGATCGCCGTCAGGCCCGCGCAAAGCGCCGCAAGGGTCAGGGCGTTCGGCAGCAACTGCACCACGGACAATCGGGGACGAGGGTCCGGGCGGGCGTTCATCCTCAGTCCACCAGGGCCGGACGCGCGGCCTCCCTGCGCGCCAGTTCGGCGATCACCGTCTCGCCCGCGACCATGGTCTGTCCCACGGCAACCAGCGGGGACACCCCCGGCGGCAGATAGACATCCAGGCGCGACCCGAACCGGATCAGCCCGAAGCGTTCGCCCGTCCGCAGGCTTTGGCCTTCCTTGGCCCAGCACAGGATGCGCCGCGCCACCAGACCGGCGATCTGCACCACCGCAAGGCGGCGCCCGCCGGCCAGTTCCAGGCACAGCCCGTTGCGCTCGTTATGCTCGCTTGCCTTGTCCAGCGAGGCATTGAAGAACTTGCCGGGCCGATAGGCGACCGACAGCACACGCCCCGCCGCCGGGGCACGGTTCACATGACAATTGAACACCGACATGAAGACGCTGACGCGCGTCAGCGCCACGGCCTCCATCCCCAGCTCGGCGGGCGGCACGGCCGGTTCGATCAGCGAGACGACACCATCGGCGGGGCTGACGATCAGCCCCTCGCCCTGCGGGACGGCGCGGCGCGGATCGCGGAAGAAGTAATAGCACCAGACCGTCAGCCCCAACCCCAGCCAGCCAAGCGGCTCCCACACGAGGAATAGAACAAGCGTGACAAGGGCGAAGACGGTCAGGAAGCGATAACCTTCCGGGTGCATCGGCTTGAGGAAGGTACCCCACATCGTCATGCGTCCGTATTCCCCTTCCCAACCCCCAGTCCGGCGCCCATAGCACCCTGACAAAATGGGGTCAAACAAAGACGACGCTTTGTCCCTGTTTTGCGACATGCGCTGCCGGGGAGCCAGCCGCCGGGAACGGACCGGCCCCCGAAGCTTTCGCCGCCGCGCCTGGGGCTTCGGATTTCGATCAGTCCCGCTCGCTTTCTCGGCCGCTCAGCCCCGGCGCGAATCGCGCAGGGCGGATTGCAGGGCACGGAAGGTCGCGAAGCGGGCGTCGTGGGTCCGGGTCGCCGCGGCGTCGGGCCGGTATTCCGCCGCGGGGCGCGACATGGCCGCCATCGCATCGCGCATGTCCGCGAACCGGCCTGCGGCGACGGCGCCCAGGATGGCCGATCCCAGCAGGACCGGCTCGGCGGCCTCGCTGCCCAGGACCGGCTTGCCGGTGCCGTCGGCCAGCAGTTGCCGCACCAGGTCAAGCTGTCCGGCGCCGCCCGAGATGACGATCCGTTCGATCGGCGCGCCGGCCTTGTCCTGAGCCTCGATGATCTGGCGCAGGCCATAGGCGATCCCGCACAGGCCCGCGACATACAGCGCGACCAGACTGTCCAGATCCCGCTCCATCCCCAACCCCGCAACGATGGCACGGGCGTGCGGGTCGGCGAAGGGCGCGCGATTGCCCAGGAATTCGGGCACGACATGCAGGCCCTCGGCCAGCGTCACCCCCTGGGATAGGCTGCCCGCCTTGTCCTGCGCGCGCGCCGCCAGCCAGACCGGCAGCGGCTGGCCCGCGGCCCTGGCAGTTGCCCCGGCCTCGGCTGCGGCGGGGTGGAAGGACAGAAGCTGTTCGATCGCGGCACCGGCGGCGGACTGGCCGCCCTCGTTCAGCCACATGCCGGGGACCATGGCCTGATAATACGGTCCCCAGACCCCCGGCACGAAGACCGGATCCCGCGTCGTCGTCATGGTGCAGGACGAGGTGCCGAAGACATAGGCCAGGTTGCTTTCGGCCCCGCCCGCCATACCCACGGTGCCGATGCCGCCCGCATGGGCATCGATCAGCCCGGCCGCGACCGGAATGCCGGGCGGCAGGCCAAGGTCGGCGGCGGCGGCCGCGCTCAGCCCCAAGCCCAGCGGGGTGCCGGGCGCGACGATCCGCTGGCCGATCCGGGCGAAGCCGTCCTCGGCCAGATCGCCCAGGCCGATGCTGCGGAAATAGTCGGGATCCCAGCGATCCTCATGCGCCAGATAGGTCCATTTGCAGGTGACGGTGCAACTTGACCGGGCCAGGTCGCCGGTCGCCCGCCAGCCCAGATAGTCGGCCAGGTCGAAGAACTGCCAGGCATCCGCATAGGTCCGGGGCATGGTTTCGCGCAGCCACAGAAGCTTCGGCGTCTCCATCTCGGGCGAGATCACGTCGCCGACATAGCGCAGCACCGGATGGCCCTGGGCGTTGATCCGTTCGGCCTGGGCGACGGCGCGGTGGTCCATCCAGACGACGATGTTGCGCGCATCGTCGCCCGAGGCGCTGACGCTGATCGGCTGGCCGCCCGGCCCCAGCACCACCAGCGAGCAGGTGGCGTCGAAGCCGATCCCTGCAACCCGCGCCGGGTCGGCCCCGGCCACCGCCTCTCGTGTCGCGGCGCAGACGGCGGACCAGATGTCGTCGCTGGACTGTTCGGCGATCTCGGCGCCCTCGCGCCACAGCAGGATATCGCGTTTCGCACTGGACAGCATCCGGCCGGCGGCATCGAACAGGCCCGCACGGGCGCTGCCGGTGCCCACGTCGATGCCCAGGAAGATCGGATCCTTCATCCCCGCCCCCTTACAGATCGACGCTGTTCGGCAGGATCACCAAGTCGCGGATCACCACGCCGCGCGGCCGGGTCAGCATGAACATCACCGCTTCGGCGACCTCGACCGGCTGCATCAGCGACCCGTTGGCAAGCGCCTCGTCCATCTTCGCCTTGGGCCAGTCGTCCAGCAGGGCCGTCACCACCGGGCCGGGCAGGACCGCGCCCATGCGGATGCCGTATTGCGACACCTGCCGCCGAGTTGCGTGCAGGAACGCCTGAACCGCGAACTTGGAGGCCGTATAGACCGGCTCCCACACCACCGGGACGACGCCCGCCACCGACGAAGTGAAGATCACGTCGCCGGTCTTGCGTTGGATCATCCCCGGCAGGACTGCGCGGACGCTGCGGAAGGCCGCGTTGATGTTGAGGTTCAGCATCCGGTCCCAGGCGTCGGGATCGCCCTCGGCCGCCGGGCCGCCGATATAGGCCCCGGCATTGGCGTGCAGGATGTCCGGCGGCCCGGCGATCTCCTCGATCCGTGCGGCGATGCCGTCCACCTGCGGACCGTCCAGCAGATCGACGACCAGCGGATGCGCCATCGGGCCAAGTTCCGCGCAGAGGCTTTCCAGCCGGTCGGCGGCGCGGTCGATCAGCACGACCGCCGCCCCCGCCCCCAGCATCGCGCGGGCGCATTCCAGCCCGATGCCCGATGCCGCGCCCGTCACCGCCGCGACCTTGCCCTTCAATTCGTCAGCCATGTCCGTTCCTTCCTTATCCGCGCCCGTGGCTTGCCCGCGACTGCCGCGCCAGCGAATCGACGATCACCGCGATGGCCAGGACCGCGCCGGTGATCATGTAGCGCAGCGACGAACTGAGATTCAGCAGCGTCAGCCCGTTGGAAATCGCCTGGATCACGATCACCCCCAGCAACGCCGACCAGGCCGACCCGCGCCCGCCGAACAGCGATGTCCCCCCGATCACCGCCGCGGCGATGGCGTTCAGGTTCACGTCGCCCGTCCCCGCCTGCTGGCTGGAGGATGCCAGCCGCGACGCCGCCAGCATTCCGCCAAGCGCGGCAAGGGTCGAGCACAGCATGAAGGCCGACATGCGGATGCGGTGGACATTGATCCCCGACCGGCGCGCGGCCTCGCGGTTGCCGCCGACCGCGAACATCGCTCGGCCCCATTGCGTGCGGGTCAGGGCATAGTTCATCGCCACGACCAGGGCCACGAACAACCCGAACATCCACGGGATGCCGCGCCCGCCGTTCAGGTAATGCACCGCGACCAGCAGCAGCACCGTCAGGATGCCCGCCTTGGCCAGCAGCACCGACAACCCCCCGGGGTTCGACAGGTTGACGGCGGCGCGCCTGCGCATCCGGTCCAGCCCCAGCCACAGCATCAGCGCGCCGGGCAGCACCGCCAGCAGATAGCTGAACCAGGCGGGCATGACATGGATCTGCCCGAACCGGACCATGAAGGACGCATAAGGCAGGTTGATCGATCCGGTCGATCCCAGCAGGTAAAGCTGCAACCCCAGCATCGCCAGCAGCCCCGCCAGCGTAGAGACAAAGCTGGGCATCCCGAAGCGGTTCAGCAGCGTCGCATAGACCAGCCCCATGAACGCCCCCGCCGCCAGCGCGACCAGGATCGCCAGCGGAACCGGCAGGCCCATCTGCACCCACATCACCCCCAGGATGGCCGAGGCAAGCCCGCTCATGGACCCGACCGACAGGTCGATCTCGCCCAGGATCAGGACACAGACGATGCCCAGGGATATGCAGCCCACGGCGGCGGCGTCGAACAGCAGGTTCGCCAGGTTGTTGGGCGCCAGGAAGACCGGGTTCAGCGACCAGAAGACCGCCGCGATCAGCACCAGGCCGACGATGACGGGCAGCATTCCCAGATCGCCAGACCGGACCCGGTCGAAAAATCCGCGGATCGTGCCGACGATCCCTTCGTCATGGCGTACCCGGCTGTCGGACCGGTCCAGGGCCACTTGGCTGTTCGGATCGCTCATCTCACCGCTCCACTTCTTCCAGCTTGCGCGCCTGCCTGCGCGACACGGCGTTTTCCGTCGCGCCGGTGATGGCGGCGATCAGGTCGGCATTCGAATCCTCGGGGGTGAAAACGCCATTGTTGCGGCCCAGGCGCAGCACCACGATACGGTCGGCGACCGCGCGCACATCCTCCATGTTGTGCGAGATCAGGATGACGCCCAGGCCCCGGTCGCGCACGCGTTCGATCAGGTTCAGCACCTCGGCGGTCTGCGCGACGCCCAGGGCGGCGGTCGGCTCGTCCAGCATGACGATGCGCGGATCCAGCAGAAGCGAGCGGGCGATGGCGACCGTCTGGCGCTGCCCGCCCGACAGCGAGGCGATGGGTTCGCGCACCGAAGGGATGCGGGCGGAAAGCTCGCGCAGCAGGGTCCAAGCCTGGACCTCCATCTGCACCTCGTCAAGGTTCCAGGGCGACAGCTCGTGGCCCAGGAACAGGTTCGCGACCACGTCCAGGTTCTCGCAAAGGGCCAGATCCTGGAACACCGTGGCAATGCCCAGTTCCAGCGCCGCGCCGGGACTGTCCATCGTCACCGGGCGGCCCATGAACTGGATCGTGCCCTCGGTCGGCTGGTGGACGCCCGCCAGCACCTTGACCAGGGTGGACTTGCCCGCGCCGTTGTCCCCGACAAGGGCGACGACCTCGCCCGGATGGATGTCAAGCTCGATGTCCTTCAGAGCCTGCACGGCGCCGAACTGCTTGGAAATGCCGCGCAGGCTCAGGATCGGCTGCGACGGGCTTTGGTTTTGGGTCATGACGTGCCTCCTTCCGTGGCGCGCGCTGCGTGGATCATTCGAGGATGCCCAGTTCGCGGCAGGCCTCGGCATAGTCGGCGGTGCAGATCTCCTCGGGCGTCTGGATACCCTTGTCGAAGATCTCGGCCTTGATGTTCTCGCGCGTGACCACGGCTGGCACGAACAGTTCCGACGGGGTGTCGTACAGCGTGGTCTTCGCCTCGGGCGTCTCGCCCTTGAGGAAGGCCACGGCGACCTCGGCCGCGGCGCGGGCCACGATCTCGGACGGCTTCGAGATGGTGTTGTACTGGTCGCCCGCGATGATCAGTTGCAACGCGGCGATGGTGGCGTCGTTGCCCGTCACCGGCGGCAGCGGATCGACGCCCGCCGCCTTCAACGCCGCGATGGCCCCGCCCGCCGTACCGTCATTGGCCGCGACGATGCCCTTGATGTCGGCGCCGAAGCGGTTGATCTGGCCTGCCGTGAATTCCTGCGCCTTGGGCGGCGCCCAGTCGGGCGTGTCGTATTCGGCCAGCGTCTTGTATTCGGACGCGTCGAGCGCGGCGTCGATGCCGTCGCGGATCAGCCCGGCCGCCGCGTCGGTGGGCGATCCGTTGATCTGCAACACGCCCGCGCCAGCCTCGATTCCCTCGGCCTTCATGTGATCAACCAGCGACTGTGCGATGGCCTGGCCGATGCCCTTGTTGTCGAACGAGACATAGTAATCCGCCGGAACGTCCGGGATCGGCCGGTCATAGGCGATGACCTTCACGCCCTGGGACTGCGCCATCTGCACCAGCCCGGCGGCCGCAGCCGAATCGACCGGATCCAGCACCACGATCTTCGCACCCTGCGCGATGACCGAGTTGAACTGCTGCTGTTGCAGCGACACGTCGGCATTGGCGTTCTGATAGATCACCGTGCAGTCCGGGCACAGTTCCTCCAGCGCGGCCTTGAAGCCGGGAAAATCGTGCTGTTCGTATCGGGTCGATGCCTGGTCGGGCATCAGAAAGGCGATGGTCGCGGCCTCTTGGGCCAGGACCGCGCCGCCCAGCACGGTCGTCAGGGCCAGCGACGATGCCGCAAGGGTGAATCTTGTCATGCTGTCTTTCCTCCTCATGTCGGGCACGCCCGCAGGCCGCACGGCGCCGTGGATCACGGCACCCGCAGCAGGCCGGCCAGCCGCCCCCCCAAATGTCACGGCGCCCTCCCCCGGATTGCGCCATCGATGCAGCTTCCATGCTCAATCGATGAAGCGAGATTGCGCCAGCTTTGGATTCGTGTCAAGATCGCTGTCACGGCCGGTCATGCTGCGCCCTTCTTCTTCAGTCGGGGAACCATGGCGGAAATCGGCGACAATCCAGCAAGACGGCCCACGATCTATGATCTGGCGCAGATCGCCGGGACCAGCCCCAGCGCAGTCAGCGCGGTCCTGAACGGCACCTGGAAAAAGCGCCGGATCAGCGCCCGGCTTGCCGAACGCGTGACCCGCATTGCCGAGGAACAGGGCTATGCCGTCAACCTTCAGGCCAGCCTGCTGCGCCGCGAACGGTCGCGCATCATCGGCATGATCATCCCGAAATACGACAACCGCTATTTCGGCGCCATCGCCGAAGGGTTCGAAGCGATGGCCCGCGAACGCGGCCTGTTCCCGATCATCACCTGCACGCAGCGCGACCCCGCGCTGGAGGTCGAGGCCGCGCGCGAAATGATTTCCTATCAGGCGGAATGCCTGATCGCGACGGGTGCGACCGATCCCGACCGCATCGCCGGGGTCTGCGCGCCATCGGGGGTGCGGACCATCAACCTGGACCTGCCAGGAACCGCCATGCCCTCGGTCGTGTCGGACAATTTCGGCGGCGCGCGGGATCTGACGCGGCAGATCCTGGATCGAGTGAGGGACGAATTCGGCGTTCTGGCGCCGCTGTGGTTCATCGGCGGGCGGGCGCAGGACCACAACACCCGCGAACGCCTGCGCGGCTTCATGGCGGCCCATGCCGATCTTGGCCTGGAGATTCCGCCGGACCGCTGCATCATGCGCGGATATTCGGCCACCAAGACCGAAGCGGCCCTGGCCGGGGCCGAGATCGCCGAACACAGCGGCATCTTCGTCAATTCAACCATCGCGCTGGAGGGGGTGGTGCGGTGGATCTATGACCATCCCCGGCTGCCCGCGTTGCGCTTCGGCTGCTTCGACTGGGATCCCTTCGCCCGCTTCCTGCCCCAGAACATCGGCATGATGCGCCAGGACACCGGCGCCATGCTGGCAAAGGTCTTCGACTTCGTCGAACACCCGCCCCCAGGCGCCCCCAGGGTCGAGACGCCCTGCATCTTCGAACCGGCGAATTGAGAGGAGATCTGCCAAGAACGGATCGTCGATGGACCACCAGATCAAAGAAAAAGGTGACATCGCTGTCCCTGGGGGAACCGCGCCGCCACGCCCGCGTTCACAACCCGAAGCCCAGTGGCCGGAGGATGCGGCCACACTCTCCTCCCTCTTCTCTCTGATGCCCCGGCGTTTTCCCGCGCCGGGGCTTCGTTCATCCCCGGCCGTGAGGCGCGGTCCAGTCCACATCCGGGCCGAGGGGGATGATCCGGTGGGGGTTCACCGTGTCGTGGCTGAAATAATAATGGCGCACGACATGATCGGGGCGCACCGTCTCGGCCACGCCGGGCCATTGATACAGTTCGCGCGCCCAGGCCCACAGGTTCGGGTAATCGACAATCCGCCGCCGGTTGCATTTGAAATGCGTGTGATAGACCGCATCGAAGCGCGCGATGGTGGTGAACAGGCGCCAGTCGGCCTCGGTGATGCGGTCGCCCAGAAGATAGCGGCTCTCGGCCAGGATGCCCTCGATCCAGTCCAGGCTGTCGAACAGCGGGTGGACGGCCTTGTCATAGGCCTCCTGGGTGGTGGCGAAGCCCGCCTTGTAGACGCCGTTGTTCACGGTGTCGTAGACGCGCTTGTTCACGGTCTCGATCCGGTCGCGCAAGGATTCCGGCCAATAGTCGTCGCGGTTGCCCGTCACCCCGTCGAAGGCCGAATTGAACATGCGGATGATGTCGGCGCTTTCGTTCGACACGATCCGGTCGCCGTCGCGGTCCCACAGCACCGGCACCGTCACCCGCCCCGAGGCACGGGGATCGGCGCGCAGATAGATGTCGCGCAGATAGGGCAGGCCGAACAGCCGGTCGCCGGTCGCGCCGTCGAAATCGGTGCGGAATTCCCAGCCGTTCCACAGCATGTCGGGATGGACGGCGGACACCTCGACATGATCCGCCAGCCCCTTCAGCGCCCGGAAGATCAGCGCCCGATGCGCCCAGGGACAGGCATAGGAGACATACAGGTGATAGCGCCCGCTTTCCGCCTTGAAGCCCCCCTGTCCCGTGGGGCCGGGGCCGCCGTCCGCCGTCACCCAGTTGCGGTGACGCGAGGTGTCGCGGACGAACTCGCCGCCGCTGGCCTCGGTGTCATACCATTCGTCCTTCCAGACGCCCTCGACCAGCTGGCCCATCGTCCTGTCCTCCGTCTTGGCTGCCGAAGGCAACGGGCCAGCGGGTCGCCGGGTTTCAGGCGATGGCCTGATCGCGGGTCTCGGACCTGATCAGCAGCAGCGCCAGCGCGCCCAGCAGCAGCAGGCCCGCGAAGGCGCCGATGGCCACGCCGAACCCCTTGGCAAAGACCACCGCCAGCAGGCTGGGCGCGAGGATCCCGCCAAGCCGCGCCACGGCGCTGGCCGTGCCCATGCCGGTGCCGCGCAGATGCGTGGGATAGAGCTCGGGCGTAAAGGCATAGAGCGCGCCCCAGGTGCCCAGCAGCGCGAAGCTCATCAGGATCAGCGCGGTCGCGACCATCGCGGTCCCGGTTGCCACGGTGAACAGCGCGCAACCCGCGGCGCTGAGCAGCAGGAAGGCCAGCAGCGTCGCGCGCCGCCCCACCGCCTCGACCCCCCAGGCAGCCAGGGCGTATCCCGGCACCTGCGCCAAGGCCAGGATCACCAGGAAGCCATAGCCGCGCACAAAGCCGAATCCCTCGGTCGCAAGCTGGCCCGGCACCCAGACGAAGACGCCGTAATAGGACAGCGACACCAGAAACCACACCGCCAGCACACCGATGGTCCGCGCCCGCAGCAGGTCCGAAAAGATCGAGCTCTCGGATCCCGTCGGCACCTGCGCCGGCACCAGTTCCGCGTCCGACGGCAGCGCCTGGACGCCGTTGGCGACCAGCACCCGGTCCACGACCGCCCGCGCGCCCAGCTGATCGCCCTTGCGGATCAGGAACATCGGCGATTCGGGCAGCCACAGCCGCAGGAAGATGCCGACCACGGCGGGAATCGCCGCCACCGCGAAAATCCACCGCCACGGCGCCGCAGCCCCCTGCGCGGTGGCGATCCAGGCGGTCAGGGCCACGATGATGGTGCCGATGGCCCAGAACCCCTCCAGCCAGACCAGCCAGCGGCCCCGGTTCCGGGGCGGCAGGAATTCGGCCATCATCGCGTAATCGACCGGCAAGGTGCCGCCCACCGCCACGCCGGTCAGGAAGCGCAGCACCAGAAGCAGCGTGAAATCCTGCGCAAAGACGGATGCTAGGCCGAAGATCGCGTCCATCCCCACCGTCAGCACCAGAATGTTGCGCCGCCCTATCCGGTCGGCCACCCGGCCAAAGACGAAGGCGCCCAGGAACATGCCCAGGAAGAACACCGTGCCGATCTGGAAGGCGGTCACACGCTCGATCCCGAAGGTCGCGGCGACCGAGGGCGCGGCAAAGCCCACCGCGATCACCTGCATCGCATCGGCGGCCCAGACCAGCCCGAAAATCCCCAGAAGCCGCCACTGGAACTGCCCGGCCCCGCCGCGCGCCAAAGCCTCGTCCACCGTCAACCGCATCGCTGTCCCCCTGGCCGTGCCGGATGGCGCTGCATAGCCGCAGTTTTCCCGATCACCAAGCACGTATTGATCTTTCAAGACAATTTCCTGCCGCAGCGTCAACTCGACAGCGCCCGGCCGCGCCGCTAGGGTCCGCGGCAAAGGAGCCCGCCATGTTCACCATCGCCACCTGGAACATCAACTCGGTCCGCCTGCGCGAGGGGCTGGTCGCACGCCTGCTGCGCGAGGAGGCGCCCGACATCCTGTGCCTCCAGGAATGCAAGTCGCCGGTGGACAAGATCCCGCTGGACCAGTTCCGGGCGCTTGGATATCGCTGGATCGTCGCGCGAGGCCAAAAGGGCTATAACGGCGTGGCGATCCTGTCGCGGCTGCCGCTGACGGACGCGGGCGACCGCGATTATGCCCGTCTTGGCCATGCCCGCCATGTCGCGGCGCGACTGGAAAACGGCGTGACCATCCACAACATGTACGTGCCCGCGGGCGGCGACATCCCCGACCGCACGGTGAACGAGAAATTCGGCCAGAAACTGGATTTCGTGGCAGAAATGCGCGACGTGTTCCACGCCGACAACCCGCAGCGCTCGATCCTGGTGGGCGACCTGAACATCGCCCCGCGCGAGGATGACGTCTGGTCCCACAAGCAGCTGCTGAAGATCGTCAGCCACACCCCGATCGAGGTCGACCACCTTCTGTCCGCCCAGGACGCGGGCCGATGGGTGGACGTGACGCGCCAGGACATCCCGTCCGGGCTGCTCTATTCCTGGTGGAGCTATCGCGCCAGGGACTGGGACGCCGCCGACAAGGGCCGCCGCCTGGATCACATCTGGGCCAGCCCCGACATCGCCAATGCCGCGCATGGCAGCCGCATCCTGCGCCCGGTGCGCGGCTGGGACCAGCCCAGCGACCATGTGCCGGTGCTGGCCAGCTTCGATCTCTGACCCTTTCACCTTTGCGCAAATATCCCCGGGGCTTCCGAGCGCCCGGAAAAAGGTCCGGTGGACCTTTTTCAGCGAGGAAGGGGCCGGCAGGCCCGAGGGGGGACGTGAAGTCCCCCAGCGGTGCCGCCCCAAACAACCCTTCCCCTTCCGCGTCCCAGCCCCCATATTGCCGCCAACCGTTCCGAACCATTCCGGGGACATCATGACCATGCTTTTCGACGGCGCCCCCGCCGCGCCCAAGACCGCCGATTTCATCAAGGACGTGACCGAGGCCGATTTCATGGCCGAGGTGGTCCAGGCCTCGATGCAGGTGCCGGTGATCGTGGATTTCTGGGCGCCCTGGTGCGGCCCCTGCAAGACCCTCGGGCCGCAATTGGAAGCCGAGGTGGCGCGCCACAAGGGCCGGGTCCGCATGGCCAAGGTCAATGTGGACGAAAACCAGATGATCGCCGCGCAGCTGCGCGTCCAGTCGATCCCGACCGTCTATGCCTTCTTCCAGGGCCAGCCGGTCGATGCCTTCCAGGGCGCCATCCCGCAAAGCCAGATCAAGCAGTTCGTGGACAAGCTGGCGGGGCTGTCGGGCGATGACGGCGGGCTGGCCGAGGCGCTTGCCGCCGCAGAACAGATGCTGGAGGAAGGCGCCTTCTCTGATGCCGCGGAAACCTTCGCCGCCATTGCCGAGGAAGACCCGTCCAGCACCGAAGCCTGGGCCGGCGTGGTGCGAGCCCATCTGGCGGCGGGCGACACGGACGCTGCCCAGACCGCGCTTGACGCCATCCCCGCCCCCGCCGTGACCAGCGCCCCGGTCGAGGCCGCCCGCGCGCAACTGCACCTGGCCCGCCAGGCCGCCAAGGCCGGTCCGCTGGCCGACCTGCAAGCCCGTGTCGACGCCACCCCCGACGACCAGCAGACGCGGCTGGAATATGCCCAGGCGCTGCACGCCGCGGGCCGGGTCGAGGATGCGATCGACATCCTGCTGGACAGCTTCCGCCGCGACCGCGACTGGAACGATGGTGCTGCCAAGGCGCAACTGCTGACCATCTTCGACAGCCTCAAGCCCAACGATCCGCTGGCCCAGAAGGGACGCCGCCGCCTGTCGTCCCTGATCTTCGCCTGATCCCGGCCATGCGGTTCCGCTTCGACCTGCCCGCGCGCATTCCGCTGTTTCCCCTGACCGGGGCGGTGCTGATGCCGCGCGGGCGGATCCCCCTGCATGTATTCGAACCGCGCTATCTGCAAATGCTGGACGATACGCTGAGGACCGACCACCGCCTGATCGGCCTGATCCAGCCCGAGGGCGAGGGATTGGCCGCCATCGGCTGCGCCGGCCGGGTGGTGGCCTTTTCCGAAACCGACGACGGACGGCAGATGATTTCCCTGCTGGCCGTGTCGCGCTTCCGCCTGACCGAGGTGCAGGAGGGCTTCACCCCTTATCTGACGGCCGAGGTGGACTGGTCGTCCTTCGCCCGCGATCTGAAGGGCCCCGAGGACGACCCCGGCCTGGATCGCGACACGCTGTTTCCGCTGTTGCGGCGCTATATGGACGCGCATGAGCTTTCGACCGACTGGGACGCCGCCGCCGAGGCCCATGACGAGGCGCTGATCAATTCCCTGTCGATGGTGCTGCCCTTTTCGTCCGGCGACAGGCAGGCGCTGCTGGAAAGCCCCACCCTGGCGGACCGGCGCGAACTGTTGCAGGGCCTGATCGAATTCGCCCTGCATGGCGGCGATACCGAGGACCGACTGCAATGACCCAAAGCCCCCCGCCCGCCTTCGACCGTCCCATGATCGAGGCGCTTGTCTGCCCCGTCACCCATACCGCCCTGTCCTATGACGCGGCGCGCCAGGAACTGATTTCCAAGGCGGCGGGGCTGGCCTTCCCGATCCGCGCCGGCATCCCGATCATGCTGGTGGCCGAGGCCCGCCAGATCAAGGCGGATTGATGGTGGCCCAGTCCGGTCCCATCGCCGAAATCCGACGCGAGATCCGGCCGCTGCTGCCCCTGTGGGTCAAGGTCGTGATCGCGCTGTGCTGCGCGATCGAGGCGCTGCTGCTGGTCAGCGACCTGCTGAACTGGCGCCTGACCTTCGTCATCGCCCAGCAGCCCGGGATCCTGTCCTATTTCACCCAGCAGCAGCGCATCGGCATCCCGATCCGGCAGATGGTCGACTATCTGTTCGGCTTCTGGTCGGCGCAGATCCATGCGGGCCATGGTCTCTATCCCGGCCAGCCCGCGGCGATGTTCGCGACCTATGGATTTCTGCACGCCGGGCCGATCCACCTGGGCATGAACATGCTGTCGCTGGTGGCCATCGCGCGGGAACTGAACCGCCTGATCGGCGCCGCGCGCATGGCCCTGGTCTATGCCGTCACGCAGGTCGCGGCCGCGCTGCTGTTCGCGCTGATGGCGCCGCAGGGCGGGCCGATGGTCGGCGCGTCGGGGGCGATCTTCGGGCTGGCAGGCGCGCTGATCGGCTTCGCCGCCGTGACCGGCTGGCGCCGCCGCCGCCCCTTGGGCCAGTTGTGGCGCGGGGTCGCGATGATGGTGGTGCTGAACGTCGCGCTGACCGTGCTGATGCCATCGATCGCGTGGGAGGCGCATCTGGGCGGCACGCTGGCGGGCCTGGTGATGGGCGCCTGGATGGCGATGACCCGCAGCCCTCGCACCTCAGCCTTCTGAGGGGGCCTCCGCCTCGGGCTGCCCCTCGGCCGCGGCGATCCGGCGCAGGGTCTGGCGGAACGGCTCGGACGCCGCCGTGGCCATCCCGGCGGCGCTGTCGCCGGGATGCTGCGCCAGGTGATCGGCGATGATCCGGTGGCCCAGGCTGTTGCCCGTGCCCTTGCGCAGGTCGCCCTTGCCGCCGAACCAGCGGCCATGGTCGTAATCGCGCCGCGCCCATTCGTTCATTGCCTGCCGCATGGCCCCTGCCGCGGGGCGGACGGTATCGATCGCATCCGGCTGCCCGCCCATCACCTGCAGCACGAAATGCCCGGCCAGCCCTTCGCTGACCAGAGCCTCGCCCAGCGAACGGCCATAGCCCGGCCCGTCCCAGCGGATCAGATGCGCCATCTGCCGGACCAGGGCGCGGGTGAAGTGCAGGGGATCGAAGCGGTCGGGGGTCAGCGCGATCTCGATCACGCCGGGCGTGCGGCAGCGGCCCTGGATCGCGCCATCGGCAGAACGGTCCGCCTGCGCGCGCACCACCAGATCGAAATCCGGCAGATCGGCATGGTCCGAGGCCCGCGCCACCGCATCGCGGCTGGCCTGCCGGACTTCGGACAGGACCGGCGTCAGGGCGTGGCGCGCATTCAGAAGATGAAGGGTCCAGAGCGTCATGGGGTCTGGATATAGCGCCTTGCGAAGGGGCGCGCCAGCGGCGGGAACAGGGTTTGCGGCAGGCCGTGCGGAAGGCGCGGGGCGCGGGCTTCGTCGGAGCGTTGGAACAGATGCGGCCGGTCCCCAGGAACGCGCGAACATACGGGAACCGGCCTCTTTCGCGCGGGCTTTGCCCCCACGAAAGTCCGAGGCGCCAGGGCATCGCCAAGGGCGACGGCCTGCGCTATGGTTTGAAGACCGGCCCCCAGGAACGCGCGAACAGGACGGGGGCCGGTCTCTTTCGCGGGGCGCGGGCGCCGCTGCGAAAGCTCGGGTGGTCCGGGCGGGGTTATTCCCCGCCGCCCAGACCGTGGACATAGGTGGCGACGGCGCGGATCTCGGCCTCGGACAGGCGCGCGGACCAGGACGGCATCACGCCATAGGGGCCTTCGCTGACGATCCGGGTCAGGGTCGCGTGGTCGTTGCCGTACAGCCAGACCGCATCGGCCAGGTTCGGGGCACCCTGGCTGCGGTCGCCGGTGCCGTCCTCCATATGGCAGGCCGCGCAGTTGTCGGCATAGACCTGCGCGCCCTCGGCCGCCTTGGCCGGGTCATGGGGCAGATCGGACAGCGACAGGACGTGGTTCACCACCTGGTCGATCTGCGTGCGGTCCAGGATGCCGTCGCTGCCGAAATGCGGCATTTCCGAATAGCGGGTGTCGCCGTCCTGAGGATCGCGGATGCCGTGCTGCACGGTCAGGTGGATATCCTCCAGCGTGCCGCCCCACAGCCAGTCGTTGTCCAGCAGGTTGGGATAGCCCCGCGCCCCCCCCGCGCCCGAACCGTGGCACTGCGCGCACCAGGTGCGGAACACGGCGCCCCCGGCATTGGTCGCATAGCTGAGCAGTTCCGGATCGGCCGGGATCGCGGCCAGCTCGACCTCGGCCAGGCGGGTCTGGATGGCGGCGTTGGCCTGGTCGAAGCGGTCGATCTCGGCCGCGACTTCCTGGCGATAGTCGGTGCCCAGCAGGCCCTGGGTCGCGCGGTTGACCAGCGGGATGGCCGGATAGGCCACGACATAGCCCACCGCCCAGATGATCGTGGCATAGAAGGTCCACAGCCACCAGCGGGGCATCGGGTTGTCGTATTCGGTGATCCCGTCCCATTGATGGCCGGTGGACCCGACCTCTTTCACCAAGCGGCCGCGGCGTGCCGGCTTGCGCATCTTCGGCGCGACCGGCTGGTCGGGCCTGGGACGCTCGGGGATTTCGCCCGCGATCTTGGCGGCGTGTTCGCTGTCGGCCGCGTGGCGTTCCAGCGACACCCGGTTGTCGGGATTGGCGGGGTCGATATGCGGATCGACCGGCTTGTCCTTGTCTTCGGCCATCACCGGCCCTCCTTCTCATCCGTCCGGGCGGGACGGTTCTCGTGCCGGAAAATGCTTTCGGCGGCGTCTTTCTGGGCCTTCCTGGCGCCGGGGCGGAACACGAACAGGATCACGCCCACGAAGAACAGCACCAGGAGCAGCAGCGCCCAGCTGTCGGCCAGACCGCGCAGGAAGCTGTAGGTTTCCATGCCTGCCCCCTTACCGCGTCGGATCCGGCTCGAAGGTCGAGAAGTCGACCATCGTGCCCAGCACTTGCAGATAGGCGACCAGGGCGTCCATCTCCGTCAGCTGCGGCTGGCGGTCGAAGTTGCGCTGCTGCGCGCCGGGATAGCGTTCCTGAAGGCCCGAGGCATCGGCGTTGGGATCGGCCTGCGCCCGGAAATCCTCGGCCGCGGCGGCGATCATGTCCTCGGAATAGGGCACGCCGACCAGGGCGTCGGTTTCCACGCGGTCCCGGATGTATTCGGGGCCGATGATCCGGTTCATCAGGTGGCCATAGCTGGGCATGATCGATTCCGGCACCACCGATTGCGGGTCGCGCAGGTGATCCAGGTGCCATTCGTCCGAATAGCGCCCGCCGACGCGCGCCAGATCCGGCCCGGTGCGCTTCGACCCCCACTGGAACGGGTGGTCGTACATCGATTCCGCCGCCAGCGAGTAATGGCCGTAGCGTTCGACCTCGTCCCGCATCGGGCGGATCATCTGGCTGTGGCAGACATAGCAGCCCTCGCGGACGTAAACGTCGCGCCCGGTCAGTTCCAGCGGGGTGTAGGGGCGGACCCCCTCCACTTTCTCGATGGTGTTTTCCAGGTAGAACAGCGGCGTGATCTGCACCAGGCCGCCGATGGTGACGACCAGGAAGGAAAAGATCAGCAGCAGCGTCGCGTTCTTTTCAAGGATCTTGTGCTTTTCAAGGATTTGCATGGCTGGCTTCCCCCTATTCGGCCGGCACGGCGATGGCCGTCGAATGGGCTTTGGGCTGGCGGGCCACGGTGGCCCAGAGGTTGTAGGCCATGATGATCCCGCCGGTGAGGTACAGAACCCCGCCCAGGGCGCGTACCACGTTCATCGCGAACTTGGCCTGCACGGCGTCGGCGAAGGCGTTGACCAGGAAGCCCTGGCTGTCGACCTCGCGCCACATCAGGCCCTCCATGATGCCCGACACCCACATGGACGCGGCGTAGAGAACCAGGCCGATGGTCGCCAACCAGAAGTGCCAGCTGACCAGCGACAGCGAGTACAGGCGTTCCCGGCCCCACAGGCGCGGCGTCAGGTAATACAGCGCGCCGAAGGTGATCATGCCGTTCCAGCCAAGCGCGCCGGAATGGACGTGGCCGATGGTCCAGTCGGTATAGTGGCTGAGCGAATTGACGGCCTTGATCGACATCATCGGCCCTTCGAAGGTCGCCATGCCGTAGAAGCCGACGGCCACCACCATCATCCGCAGGATCGGGTCGGTGCGCAGCTTGTCCCAAGCCCCCGACAGGGTCATCAGACCGTTGATCATCCCGCCCCAGCTTGGCATCCACAGCATGATCGAGAACACCATGCCCAGCGTCGAGGCCCAGTCGGGCAGCGCGGTGTAATGCAGGTGGTGCGGACCGGCCCAGATGTACAGGAAGATCAGCGCCCAGAAGTGGATGATCGACAGCTTGTAGGAGTAAACCGGACGCTCGGCCTGTTTCGGGATGAAGTAGTACATCATCCCCAGGAAGCCCGCGGTCAGGAAGAAGCCCACGGCGTTGTGGCCGTACCACCACTGCACCATCGCGTCCTGCACGCCCGAGAACACCTGGACCGACTTCGATCCGAAGATGCTGACCGGCACCGACAGGTTGTTGACGATATGCAGCATCGCGATGGTGACGATGAAGGCCAGGTAGAACCAGTTGGCGACGTAGATATGGGGTTCCTTGCGCTTGATCACGGTGCCCAGGAACACGGCCAGATAGGCCACCCAGACGACCGTCAGCCACCAGTCCACATACCATTCGGGTTCGGCATATTCCTTGGACTGCGTGGCGCCCGCGATGTATCCGGTCGCGGCCAGCACGATGAACAGGTTGTAGCCCCAGAACACGAACCACGCCAGGTTCCCGCCCCACAGCCGCGCCGCGCTTGTGCGCTGCACCACATAGAACGAGGTTGCGATCAGCGCGTTGCCGCCAAAGGCGAAGATCACCGCACTGGTGTGCAGCGGGCGCAGCTTGCCGAAGTTGGTATAGCCATGGGTCAGGTCCGAAAGGTTCAGCGCCGGGAAGGCCAGCTGGAAGGCGATGACCACCCCCACCAGGAAGCCCACCACGCCCCAGAACGCCGTGGCGATCACCCCGAACCGGACCACGTCGTCCATGTATTGCGAGGTATCGACCGCCCGCACCGGCTCGTCCACCCGGCGCAGCGCCCAGACGAACATTCCCGCCGCCACCAGCATGACGACGATCGCATTGACCATATAGGCCGGATCGCGCGCCATGTTGGCGCCGATGGCGGCCAACAGCGCGATCGTGCCCAGCAAGATCAGCTTCACATAATTCCACATGGCTTCCACCTGCGTCCCTTGGTCGGAATGACCGGCGGCACGAATCGCCGCCGGACAGATTCCTTCGTCACCGACCGCAATAAGGCGGCGGCGACACACGAAACCTTGATCTGCATCAAGTTCGGCGGTTTGATTCCGGTCAAGGCTGCGGCGTGGCAAATCCGCCATCCTGTGCCCCGACATGATCAAGGAGACCGAGATGGGTTACAAAAGCATCCTGACCGTCCTGTCCGACGCCCGCCAGCTGCCCCAGCTTGACGCGGCGGCGGCCCTGGCCGCGCGCGAGGACGGGCATCTGTCGGTCCTCAGCCTGGGGCTGGATCACACGCAGGTGGGCTATTACTTTCCGAACGGGATGCCTTATGCGTTCCAGGACGCCATCGACATGGCGATGGACCAGGCCGGGACGCTGGATCAGACGGTCCGGCAGCACCTGGCCCGCTTCGGCGACCTTCGCTGGTCGTCCGAGGCCGCGGTGGCCCAGATCGGCGGCATCGCCAACCTGGTGGGAATGCGCGCGCGGTTTTCCGACCTGACCGTCCTGTCCCGCCCCTATGGCGAGGAAGCCCCCGGAGAGGCCGAGGCCGTGGTCGAGGCCGCGCTGTTTGAGGGCTGCTGCCCGGTCCTGGTCCTGCCAGGCACCGACCTGCCCGCCGATCCGCCGGGCAAGGTGCTGATCGCCTGGAACCAGTCGACCGAGGCCCTGGCCGCCGTGCGCCGTGCCTTGCCCCTGCTGAAGGCCGCCGGCTCGGTCGAGATCACGGTGATCGACCCGCGCGCCGGCACCGACGGTTCCGAACCCGGCGCGCCGCTGGCGCAGATGCTGAACCGCCACGGCGTCCATGCCGACATCGCCGTGCTGGCCCGCACCTCGGGCACTGTCAGCGAGGAACTGAACCGCCGCGCGACCGAAATCGCCGCCGACCTGGTGGTGATGGGCGCCTATGGCCATTCGCGCTTCCGCCAGGCGATCCTCGGCGGGGCCACGCGCAACATGCTGGAAAAGGCCAAGGTGCCGGTGTTCATGGCGCGGTGAGGATCTGCGCCAAGGGGCCGCAGGCGGGATCAGGGAAACGCCAGCTTACGCCACCAGCCGCGCCCCGTCATGACCGGCGATGCGCAGGTCCATCAGCGCGCCTTCTGGCTGGTCGCTGGCAAAGGCCACCTCGGTGAACTGTTCCGTGCGGCCCAGCCGCGGGCCTTCGGTCAACACGCGATGGGTCCGGCCCACCTGCCCGTCCAGATGGCGGCGCAACGCGGCCTCGCCCGCCTCGCGCAGTCGGGCGGCGCGGTCGCGGATCACCGGCCCTTTCACGGCGGGCATCCGCGCGGCGGGCGTCCCCTTGCGGGCCGAGAACGGAAAGACATGCAGGAAGGTCAGTCCGCAATCGCCGACCAGCCTGACGCTGTTTTCGAACATCGCATCGGTTTCGGTCGGGAAGCCCGCGATGATATCGGCCCCGAAGACAATATCCGGGCGCAGCCGCCGCGCGTCCTCGCAGAAACGGATCGCGTCGTCTCGCAGGTGGCGGCGCTTCATCCGCTTCAGGATCATGTCGTCGCCCGCCTGCAGGGACAGGTGCAGATGCGGCATCAGCCGGGGTTCCGAGGCGATGGCCAGCATCAGGTTCTCGTCCGCCTCGATGCTGTCGATGCTGCTGATGCGCAGGCGCGGCAGGTCGGGCACCAGCCGCAGGATCCGCATGACCAGATCGCCCAGCCGAGGCGTGCCCGGCAGGTCGGCGCCCCAACTGGTTAGGTCGACGCCGGTCAGCACGACCTCGTTGAAGCCGCTCCCGACCAGCCGCTTGATCTGCTCGACCACCACGCCCGCCGGAACCGACCGCGAATTGCCGCGCCCATAGGGAATGATGCAGAAGGTGCAGCGGTGATCGCAGCCGTTCTGGACCTGCACATAGGCACGGTGCCGCCCGAAGCCGTCGATCAGATGGCCCGCCGTTTCGCGCACCGACATGATGTCGTCGACGCGGATCTTCTCGGTGTCGCCGATCAGGTCGGGGGCGCGCAGGCCTTGCCACGTCTCGGGCTGCATCTTCTCGTGATTGCCGATGACGCGCGTGACCTCGGGCATGGCCGCGAAGGTGTCGGGTTCGGTCTGGGCCGCGCAGCCGGTGACGATCACCGGCGCGCCCGGATTCTCGCGCGCCAAGCGGCGGATTTCCTGGCGAGCCTTGCGCACCGCCTCGGCCGTGACGGCGCAGGTATTGACCACGACCGCGCCCGACAGGCCCGCCGCCTCGGCCATCTCGCGCATCGCCTCGGTCTCATAGGCGTTCAGGCGGCAGCCCAGCGTGGAAAAGACCGGCGCGGTCATGACGCCAGCCATTCGGGCGTCAGCACGCCGGAAAAGACATGGGCGGCCGGCCCCTGCATCCAGACGCCATCGTCCCGCCAGTCGATCAGCAGCGCACCGCCCGGCACGTTCACGGTGACGCGCCGCCCGGTCAGCCCGCGCCGCGCCGCCGCCACCACCGCCGCGCAGGAACACGACCCCGAGGCCAGCGTCGGCCCCGTCCCGCGTTCCCAGATGCGCAGGATGATCTCGTCCCGAGAGACGACCTGCACGACCTCGACGTTCGTGCGCTGCGGATACAGCGGGTGATGCTCCATCGCCGGGCCGAAGGTTGCCAGATCGATCGAGGCCGCGTCCTCGACGAAGAAGGTCGCATGGGGATTGCCCATCCCGGTGGCCACGGGATCGCCGTCGATCGGCAGACGGTCGATGTCCACGGCGCGCGCCAGGGGAATCGCCCGCCAGTCCAGCACCGGCGGCCCCATGTTCACCCGCGTCAGCCCGTTCCCCGCATTCTCGGCCAGTAGGATGGCGTGATCGGTGCGCAGGCTCAGCCGGTCGCGGCCGGTCTGATCCATCACATAGCGGGCGATGCAGCGCGTGGCATTCCCGCAGGCCGAACTGACCGAGCCGTCGGCGTTCCAGAACCGCAGCCGCAGATCCGCCCGGTCGTCCGCCTGGATCGTCGCAAGCTGGTCGAAGCCCACGCCCCGGTTGCGGTCGGCGATGCGCGCGACCAGCCCTGCCGCCGGGGGATCGCCACCGGCACGCAGATCCAGGACGACGAAATCGTTGCCGAGCCCATGCATCTTCATGAAGGGCAGGCCGGAGGCGGGGTTGCTGTTCATGAGAGGCCATATAATCCCTGCGGGAAATTTCCGCCAGTGGGCGCGACTTTTCCGCTTGACGCCCCCGGCAGCCCCCCCTAGTAAGCGCCGGTGTTGGGCCCGTAGCTCAGTTGGTAGAGCAACTGACTTTTAATCAGTGGGTCACAGGTTCGAATCCTGTCGGGCTCACCATTTTTCTCCTTGTGAGAACAGAATGCTATGAGGAATTGCAGGATAGGCAATTCTGATGCTGATTGCCCCTCAGCGGACATTTTGAGTTTGGTGAGTAGCGCGCGTTTACCTTGATCATGCGCCCCTCCAACCGGCTGCCACAGCCTCGGCTTCGTTACAGAACCAACCCTCGCCCCTGCTCTCATCGATCTGGGTTCCACCATAGGCCGATGACCAGGGCGCGTGATAGATGCGCTCGCCCTTGGCGGAGATGTGCCCCTTGAGAGTGCATCCGCCCGGAGCACCGGCGACTGCACGCTGCCATCTGTTCGCTCGATATTCCCAGGGAGCTTGTGCTGCGCCCTGAGGTTCGCTTGTGGGCGGGCTGATCACGGTAGGCCTGTGGCTGCGTTCCCTCTGCGTCATCCCGACGGCTTCAAACGGGGCAGGCGCTGACCTGTTGCCTCGCCGGACAGAAGATGGCCGGGAATGGCCAGAACGGCTTCGGGCGCATCGCTGCCGAACAGCCGTTTCATGGCCTCGTTGACGCGGCGGTGCAGCTGACGCGCTGCGGCCCGTGTCGGAACGGCGAAATACAGCCCCGAGACCAGCGCCGTCGCGTGCAGCAAGGCATAGCGCCACAAGGCCGCCTCGGTCTTGCCGGAGCCGGTGTCGGCCTCCAGAAGCACCAGGTTGCTGCCAGGGTCAGCCCCGCCGATCAGCCGCTGAGCCGCACGGTGCGAAGCGCGCCCCGGCCACGCTGGCGAAATCGGTGGCCGGTCTGGCCGCCTCCAGGGCGTGAAATCCGCCCTGCCCGTCGGCCTTGCCCCAGGCTTTTGGTTTGCGGGACTTGAAAGCCTCCTGAAAATCCATCTGACCCCACGCGGACCGGCATCTTCGTAAAACCGCGTTGCATTCCGACTTGGCGCGCACTCAGCGTCAAGGTCTCAAAGATGCTGCAAGATGAACGAACATCCGCTTCGGCCTGATGCTGCGGCAAGCTGTCATGTCCCCGTGGGAGTCGATGGGCTTGGCCGCCACCATGATCCGCATCCGGTTTGACATGGCTGACCTTGGGGCAACTTCAGGCCTTAAAAATGGAAAACCCCAAGGATTCCAAATCCTTGGGGTTTTCCATTTGGTGCCCAGAAGAGGACTCGAACCTCCACGCCTTGCGGCACACGGACCTGAACCGTGCGCGTCTACCAATTCCGCCATCTGGGCCAACTGGTGTGAGGCGGGTCTCTAAAGGCAGTCGCGGGGGGCGTCAATGGGGTGTCGCAGAAATCGTGCGAAAAACTGTCACGCCGTTCCGGCGCGCCTGCCGCCCGCCTTGCCGCGCGTCCCGTGCTTGGGTAAGGAACGGACGGATATCGGCATTCAGGAGGCGGGACGCCCATGGCGAAACTGGTCACGATTTACGGCGGATCGGGCTTTGTCGGCCGGCAGGTCGCGCGGCTGATGGCCAAGGACGGCTGGCGCGTGCGCATCGCCGTGCGCCGCCCGGACGAGGCGCTGTTCACCCGCACCTATGGCGCGGTGGGTCAGGTGCAGCCGGTGCTGTGCAATGTTCGCGACGATCTGTCGGTGCGCGCCGCCATGGCCGGGGCCGACGCGGTGGTGAACTGCGTCAACATCCTTGCGCCCAAGGGCAAGAGCACGTTCCAGGCCGTGTTCCACGAGGGCGCCGAGCGCATCGCCCGGCTGTCGGCGGAAACGGGCGTGGCGCGGGTGGTCCATATCTCGGGCCTGGGCGTCGATCCCGAATCGGCCAGTGCCTATATCGCGGCCAAGGGGCGCGGCGAATCGGCGGTGCTGAAGCATCGCCCCGACGCGGTGATCCTGCGGCCCTCGGTCATCTTCGGGCCGGGCGACAGCTTCTATAACCGCTTTGCCGCGATGACGCGCCTTGGTCCGGTGCTGCCGGTGATCGGCGCCAGGACGCGGATGCAGCCGGTCTTCGTCGACGACGTGGCGCGGGCCGCCGTCAAGGGCGCCACGGGCGAGGCTGCGCCCGGCATCTATGAACTGGGCGGTCCCGACGTGCTGACCGTGAAAGAGGTGGCCGAACAGGTGTTGCGCGCCACGATGCGCAAGCGCGCGGTGGTGAACCTGCCCTTCTGGGCCGCGACTCTGGGCGCGCGCGTGCTGGGCCTTGCCCAGCTTCTGACCGGCGGGCTGTTCACCAACTCCATCCTGACGCGCGATCAGATCGCCCTGCTGCGCGCCGACAACGTGGTCTCGCCCGGCGCGCGCGGCTTTGCCGATCTGGGTATCCAGCCCGTGGCGGCGGAAGCGGTGATCGAAGACTATCTGTGGCGGTTCCGCCCGTCCGGGCAGTACGACGCTATCAAGCAGTCGGCCAAGAACCTGCGCGCCGACTGATGTCCGACAATACCATTGCCGCCGCGATCCTCGGGGTTCTCGAAGGGCTGACCGAATTCATTCCGGTGTCCTCGACCGGGCATATCCTGCTGGCCGGGCATTTCCTGGGCTTCGATTCGCCGGGCCGGTCGTTCGAGGTGCTGATCCAGCTTGGCGCGCTGCTGGCGATCCTGGGCGTCTATTCGGCGCGGATCATCCAGATCCTGTCGGCCGCGCCGCATGACCCGGCCGCCCGGCGGTTCGTCGGCGCGGTGCTGCTGGCCTTCATGCCTGCCGTGGTCATCGGTCTTCTGGCGCATGGCTTCATCAAGTCGGTGCTGTTCGAGACCCCGGTGCTGATCGCGGTGATGCTGATCCTGGGCGGGATCGTGCTGTTGTGGGTGGACCGCAGGGCCGACCATCCCGTCTATGCGCGGGCCGAGGATTTTCCCTTGTCGATGGCCTTCAAGATTGGCCTGTTCCAATGTCTTGCGATGATTCCCGGCGTGTCGCGGTCGGGCGCGACCATCGTCGGCGGGCTGCTTCTGGGGGCAGACAAGCGCTCGGCTGCCGAATTTTCGTTCTTCCTGGCGATGCCGACGATGCTGGGGGCCTTTGCCCTGGATCTGTTCAAGAACCGCGACATCCTGGACGCAAGCGCCCTGGGCAATATCGCGATCGGCTTCGTTGCGGCCCTTCTCAGCGCCCTGGTCGTGGTGCGCTGGCTGCTGAACTATGTGTCGCAGCATGGCTATGCCCTGTTCGGCTGGTGGCGGATCGTGGTTGGAAGCCTGGTTTTGCTGGCGCTTTGGGTTGGTTGGTAAATTATGCTGACCTAATTTTTGCCATCCTTCGGCATTTATTTGTCCCGCTCACCAGAAATATGGGGTTTAGGTCAGTATAGCTGACTTTTAATGAATTCCGCCTTGGTTTATTGCGGCTGCAAGAGTTCCTGTTTCGGAAGGTCGCGCAGCCATGGCCACGCAAAAGATGCTCAAATTCGTCTCGACTCCGCGCGAGATGCCGGTCAAGCGCCCGGCAACCGAACGCAGCGAGGACTTCCACGAGATTTACCGCGAATTCGCCGACGCCAAGGCGGCCGAGCAGGCCAGCCGGTGCAGTCAGTGCGGCGTGCCCTATTGCCAAAGCCATTGCCCGCTGCACAACAACATCCCGGACTGGCTGCGCCTGACCGCCGAAGGCAGGCTTGAGGAAGCCTATCGGGTCAGCCAGGCGACCAACACCTTCCCGGAAATCTGCGGCCGCATCTGCCCGCAGGACCGGCTGTGCGAAGGCAACTGCGTGATCGAGCAGTCGGGCCACGGCACCGTCACCATCGGGTCCATCGAGAAATACATCACCGACACCGCCTGGGAACGCGGCTGGGTCCAGCCCGCCGCCCCGGTGATGGAACGGTCCGAAAGCGTCGGCATCATCGGCGCCGGGCCGGGGGGGCTGGCCGCGGCGGACATGCTGCGCCGCCAGGGCTTCCAGGTCACGGTCTATGATCGTTACGACCGCGCGGGCGGGCTGCTGACCTATGGCATCCCCGGCTTCAAGCTGGAAAAGGACGTGGTGATGCGCCGCAACGCGCTGTTGCAGGATGGCGGCGTGGACTTCGTGCTGAACTGCAACGTCGGCCAGGACATCAGCTTCGACGCGATCCGGGGCAAGCATGACGCGGTGCTGATCGCCACGGGCGTCTACAAGACCCGCGACCTGGATATCGACAACGCCGATGCGGGCGGCGTGGTCCGCGCCATCGACTATCTGACGGCCTCGAACAAGGTCGAGTTCGGCGACGAGGTGCCCGATTTCAAGGATGGCGAACTGAACGCGCGCGGCAAGCGCGTGATCGTCATCGGCGGCGGCGACACCGCGATGGACTGCGTGCGCACCGCGATCCGCCAGGGCGCGCTGTCGGTGAAGTGCCTCTATCGCCGCGACCGCGCCAACATGCCGGGGTCGCAGCGCGAGGTCCAGAACGCCGAGGAAGAGGGCGTCGAGTTCGTCTGGATGTCGGCGCCCGGTTCCTTCATCGGCCATGTTCCCGGCATCGCCATGCAGGCGCAGGAAGCCGACGTGGACGGCCCGACCGGCAAGCTGGCGCAGATCGCGCAGGTCCGCGTCCAGAAGATGCGGCTGGGCGCGCCGGACGTGTCGGGCCGCCAGTCCCCCGAACTGATCGAGGGCGCGGATTACGACGAACCCGCCGATCTGGTCATCAAGGCCCTGGGCTTCGAGCCCGAGGATCTGCCCAAGCTGTGGGGCGTCGACGGGCTGGAGGTCACCCGCTGGGGCACCATCAAGGCCAATTTCCAGACCCATCAGACCAGCCTGCCCGGCGTCTTCGCCGTGGGCGACATCGTGCGCGGCGCATCCCTGGTGGTCTGGGCGATCCGCGACGGGCGCGAGGCCGCCGAGTCCATCGCCGGATACCTGACCGGCGAAGCCCGCATCGCGGCGGAATAGGGGGCGGCGATGCTGCGGATCCCCCTGATCCTGGGGCTGGCGCTGGCCGCATCGGCGGGCCATGCCGCCAATTTCACCCCGCCCAAGGGCTGCCAGTTGCAGGCGACGGTCCAGAACCGGGGCTGTTCGGTCAACCAGTATTATCAATGCCAGGCCGATCCGGCGGGCCATCAGCGCACGGCGACCTTTGGCAAGGATGGGCTGCGCCACCTGTCGCGCATCGACGCGGAAACCCGCTGGATCGAAAGCAGCGATCCCAATACCGGCCTGGCCGATTTCCTGGTCGAACGGTCCAAGGATCACGCCAGCTTCAAGACGCTGCTGGAAACCGGCCAGGACGATTTCGATTTCTGGACCGAATCCAACACCGGCGAACGCCTGCGCAACGTGGGCCAGGACATCCTGACCGGCGAGACGGTCGAGATCGACGGCCAGCCGCTGGAGGTGACCCGGTTCCAGCTGAAGACCTATGACGCGAACGGCGAATTGCTGATCGAACGCAGCGGCCAGCAGTTCATCAGCCGCAAGATGGGCCGCTTCTATGGCGGCGTCGAGGTGCAGTCCGACTGGACCGGGCAGCGCCAGGAAACCAATGACAGCCCCGTCACCTTCGCCTTTCCCGGCGAGGAAGGCTTCGGGGACACCGAACCGCAATTCGACTGTGATCAGTTGCTGACGCAGCTTCTGCACGAAAGGGCCTGACGATGAGCAAGGATTGGCAACAGGAAGAACAGGCCCGCCGCGACTGGATGGCCCAACACAGCCTGTACCGCGAGGAGGACGAGCATTCGTCCTGCGGCGTGGGGCTGGTGGTCAATATCGACGGCAAGCCCTCGCGCAAGGTGGTTCAGTCGGGCATCGACGCGCTGAAGGCGATCTGGCATCGCGGCGCGGTCGATGCGGACGGCAAGACCGGCGACGGGGCAGGCATCCATGTCCAGATCCCGGTCCCGTTCTTCTATGACCAGGTGCGCCGCACCGGGCACGAACCGGACCAGTCGAAGCTGATCGCCGTGGGCCAGGTGTTCCTGCCGCGCACCAACTTCGCCGCGCAAGAGGCCTGCCGGACCATCGTGGAATCCGAGGTTCTGCGCATGGGCCATTACATCTATGGCTGGCGCCACGTCCCGGTGAACACCGCCGTGCTGGGCGAGAAAGCCAACGCCACCCGCCCCGAGATCGAGCAGATCCTGATCCGCTGCGAAAAGGACATCGACCAGGTGCGGTTCGAGCGCGAACTGTACATCATCCGCCGCCGGATCGAGAAAGCCGCCGTCGCGGCCCAGGTCGCGGGTCTCTATTTCTGTTCGCTGTCCTGCCGGTCGATCATCTACAAGGGCATGATGCTGGCCGAACAGGTCGCGGAATTCTATCCCGACCTTAAGGACGACCGCTTCGAATCGGCCTTCGCCATCTATCACCAGCGGTATTCCACCAACACCTTTCCGCAATGGTGGCTGGCCCAGCCCTTCCGCATGCTGGCCCATAACGGCGAAATCAACACCCTGAAGGGCAACCTCAACTGGCTGCGCAGCCATGAAATCCGCATGGCCAGCAGCGCCTTCGGCGAGGCGGCCGAGGACATCAAGCCGATCGTCCCCGCCGGGTCGTCGGATTCGGCGGCGCTGGACGCGGTGTTCGAGGTGATGGTCCGGTCGGGCCGGTCCGCGCCGATGACCAAGACCATGCTGGTCCCGGAAAGCTGGTCCAAGGCGACCACCGACATGCCGCGCGCCTGGGCGGACATGTATGCCTATTGCAACGCCGTGATGGAGCCTTGGGACGGTCCCGCCGCGCTGGCGATGACGGACGGCCGCTGGGTCTGCGGCGGGCTTGACCGCAACGGGCTGCGGCCCATGCGCTATGTCGTGACCGCCGACAACATGCTGATCGCCGGGTCCGAGGTCGGCATGGTCACCGTCGACGAGATGAGCGTACGCGAAAAGGGCGCGCTTGGGCCGGGGCAGATGATTGCCGTCGATATGTGGGACGGCAAGCTGTATCACGACCATGCCATCAAGGACCGCCTGGCGGGCAGCCAGCCCTTTGGCGAATGGCTGGAAAAGGTCGTGGACCTCAGCCACAAGATGAAGGATCTGCCCGAGAACGCCGCCTACACCGGCGAAGTTCTGCGCCGCCGCCAGCTTGCCGCAGGCTATACGCTGGAGGATATGGAGCATGTCCTGTCCCCCATGGCCGAGGACGGCAAGGAATCCATCGCGTCCATGGGCGACGACACGCCGCCCGCGGTCCTGTCGAACCAGTATCGGCCGATGTCGCATTTCTTCCGGCAGAACTTCAGCCAGGTGACGAACCCGCCCATCGACAGTCTGCGCGAAACGCGTGTGATGTCGCTGAAGACGCGGTTCGGCAACCTCAAGAACGTGCTGGACGAAAGCAGCGCGCAGACCGAAATCCTGGTGCTGGAAAGCCCCTTCGTCACCAATTCCGAACTGGACGACATGTGCCAGATGTTCGGCGAGACCGTGACCAAGATCGACTGCACCTTCCCGGCGGGCGCCGGTCCCGACGCCTTGGGCGAAGGCCTGGCCCGCATCCGGGCCGAGGCCGAGGATGCCGTGCGGTCTGGCGCGGGCCATCTGGTTCTGTCGGATGAAGCGCAGGGCGACGACCGCGTGGCGATGCCGATGATCCTGGCGACAAGCGCGGTGCACAGCTGGCTGACCCGCAAGGGGCTGCGGACCTTCTGTTCGCTGAACGTCCGGTCGGCGGAATGTCTGGATCCGCATTACGTCGCGGTCCTGATCGGCTGCGGCGCGACCACGGTGAACCCCTATCTGGCGCAGGATTCCATCAGTGACCGGATCGAGCGCGGCTTGATTCCCGGCGATCTGTTCGACGCGATGGAATCCTATCGCGAGGCGGTGAATGCGGGCCTGCTGAAGATCATGGCGAAGATGGGGATCTCGGTCATCTCGTCCTATCGCGGCGGCCTGAATTTCGAGGCCGTGGGCCTGTCCCGCGCCATGGTGGCCGAGTATTTCCCCGGCATGCAGTCGCGCATCAGCGGCATCGGCCTGCATGGCCTGCAAGCCAAGCTGGAGGATCTGCACCGCCGCGCCTTCCACGGAGACAATGCCGACCTGCTGCCGGTCGGCGGCTTCTACAAGATGCGCCGGACGGGCGAAAAGCACGCCTGGGAAGCCAGCACCATGAAGCTGTTGCAGGTGGCCTGCGACAAGGCCAGCTATGACGTGTGGAAGCAATACAGCGCTACCATGCGGGCCAATCCCCCGATCCACATCCGCGATCTGCTGGACATCAAGCCGCTGGGCAAGCCCGTGCCCATCGAGGAAGTCGAATCGATCACCAGCATCCGCAAGCGTTTCGTGACGCCGGGCATGTCGCTGGGCGCGCTGTCGCCCGAGGCGCACATGACGCTGAACATCGCCATGAACCGCATCGGCGCGAAATCCGACAGCGGTGAGGGCGGCGAGGATCCGGCCCACAGCCACCCGCTGCCCAATGGCGACAACCCCTGCGCCAAGATCAAGCAGGTGGCCTCGGGCCGGTTCGGCGTGACGGCGGAATACCTCAACGCCTGCGAGGAACTGGAAATCAAGGTCGCCCAAGGCGCCAAGCCCGGCGAGGGCGGGCAGTTGCCCGGCATGAAGGTCACCGACCTGATCGCCCGGCTGCGCCATTCGACCAAGGGCGTGACGCTGATCAGCCCGCCGCCGCACCACGACATCTATTCGATCGAGGATCTGGCGCAGCTGATCTATGACCTGAAGCAGATCAACCCGCGCGCCAAGATCACGGTGAAGCTGGTGGCGTCCTCGGGCGTCGGCACCATCGCGGCGGGCGTGGCCAAGGCCAAGGCCGACATCATCCTGATCTCGGGCCATAACGGCGGCACCGGGGCCTCGCCTGCCACGTCGATCAAGTTCGCGGGCCTGCCCTGGGAAATGGGCCTGACCGAAGCGCATCAGGTTCTGGCGATGAACCGCCTGCGCGAACGGGTGACGCTGCGCACCGACGGGGGCCTGCGCACCGGCCGCGACATCGTGATGGCCGCGATGATGGGGGCCGAGGAATACGGCATCGGCACCGCCGCGCTGATCGCGATGGGCTGTATCATGGTTCGCCAGTGCCAGTCGAACACCTGCCCGGTGGGCGTCTGCACCCAGGACGAGCGTCTGCGCGCCATGTTCACCGGCAGCGCCGACAAGGTGGTGAACCTGATCACCTTCTATGCGCAAGAGGTCCGCGAGATCCTGGCCAGCATTGGCGCGCGGTCGCTGGACGAGGTGATCGGCCGCGCCGACCTGCTGACCCAGGTCAGCCGGGGTGCCGCGCATCTGGACGACCTGGACCTGAACCCGCTGCTGATCACCGTCGATGGCGCGGACAAGATCGTCTATGACCGCTCCAAGCCCCGCAACGCCGTGCTGGAGACCCTGGACGCCGAGATCGTCAAGGATGCCGCCCGCTTCTTCGAAGATGGCGAGAAGATGCAGCTGTCCTATGCGGTCAGGAACACCCACCGGACCATTGGCACGCGCACGTCGTCGCTGATCGTGCAGAAGTTCGGGATGCGCAACAGCTTGCAACCCGACCACCTGACGATCCGCCTGACGGGTTCCGCCGGGCAGTCGCTGGGCGCCTTCGCGGCGCCGGGGTTGAAGATCGAGGTGTCGGGCGACGCCAACGACTATGTCGGCAAGGGCCTGTCGGGCGGCACCATCGTGGTACGTCCGCCGATGTCCTCGCCCCTGGTCGCGGCGGACAACACGATCATCGGCAACACGGTGCTGTATGGTGCGACCGACGGCTATCTGTTCGCGGCAGGCCGCGCCGGGGAACGCTTCGCGGTGCGCAACAGCGGCGCCACCGTGGTGATCGAGGGCTGCGGGTCGAACGGCTGCGAATACATGACCGGCGGCGTCGCGGTGATCCTGGGCCGGATCGGCGCCAATTTCGGCGCGGGCATGACCGGCGGGATGGCTTACCTGTATGACCCGCAGGGCGTGGCCCGAGATTACATCAACCCGGAAACCCTGGTGATGTGCGCCGTGACCAAGCAGCATTGGGAAGACCAGCTGAAGAGCCTGGTGGAACGGCACCTGAAGGAAACCGGATCGCGCCGCGCCGCCGAAATCCTTCAGGACTGGGAGGCCGAGAAGGCCAACTTCCTGCAGGTCTGCCCGAAAGAGATGCTGATCCATCTGCCGCATCCGATCATGGATGTGGAAGAACCCGCCGCCGTCCCGGCCGAATAGGCCGGGGCTTGCACAACCCCTTCGGGCGCGTCTGAAGGGGGTTTGGGCATATTGGCGGGGGGAACAAGCGCCTGCTGTCAGCCCCATCGGCTGGCAGGAGTCGTGCGGATTGAACCGCACCGGTTTTGTCATGGTTTGGCGGACACTGCAGCAGTTGAAGGCAAAGGTGTTGATTTCCACCCAGAACTGAGCCGGCATTTCCATCGAGAAGTGAGCCACCTCTGACTATGGATTTCCGGTCATTCAGTGGTCAAGGCGTGATAGTTCTCCTTCTTCAGTGAGGTTGCCCCCGACTTTTATCCAGCGTGAGCGAGACTCCGGGCTTGAGTTTTGCCCATTCGGGCGAGTTGAGCAACGGGGGCTGGTGCGGAGCCTTGCAGGTTGCGCAGCGCCAAGCCCCGTTGCAGGGCGAAGGTTTGGGCAAACTCGGCTGGGGTCTGCCAGCCGAGACGGGAGTGGTGCCGTTCAGTGTTATAGTCCGTGCGCCAGGCGGCCAGCGTGACGCGGACATGGTGCAGGGACGGGAACAGGGTCTCGTTCAATAGCTCGTCGCGCAGGCGACCGTTGAAGCTCTCGATGAAGGCGTTCTGTGTCGGCTTTCCTGGCGCGATGTAGTGCCAGTCGATCTTGC